>DGFC01000181.1:24238-25460 GCA_002391465.1 Firmicutes bacterium UBA3910
ATCGAAGATCACATAGCGCACATCCCGTACCCGCTCCGGATCTTCCTGGAGCATGTTGCGGAAAATTTCGGTAGTCATGATCAAAATGGGCGCCTCAGGGTTGATAACCACGTCCCCTGTTAAAATGCCCATGGCATCACTGCCCACAATTTCCTTAAACTCCCGGAATTTTTGATTGCTCAGGGCTTTTATCGGGGCAGTGTAAACAACCCGTCCCCCTGAACGATAGATCTTCTCAATGATGTAATCGGCGATTAAGGTCTTTCCCACCCCGGTTGGGGCAGAAACCAACACCGATTTATTGGCGTCAATCAGGTCAATGGCCTCTGCCTGGAATGGATCCAGGACAAACCCACGATATTTTCTGATAGTTGATTGTTCTGCCAATGGAAACCTCCTCGTCTAAACAGCCGCTGTTACCATTCGCTTTGCGACGTAACTTACCCTGCCTAAGCTAATCCTCACCGCCATATTGTACCCAAGCGGACGGGATACTGTACTACCTACCCTATTTCTGTCCGCCCCAGCTGATACCTGCCCGAAAAAGCGTGAAGTTGGGGATGGGGAAGGATATACTAGACTTGGGAGGCGGAAAAATGAACAAGAAAACCCCTATAACGGGCTGGCAGCTGGAAAACACCTACGCCGAACTGCCCCACATCTTTTTCACCCGACAGGCGCCAGATCCGGTGAAAAACCCCAACCCGGTTGTTATAAACAAAGAACTAGCGGTAGAGCTGGGCCTCGATCCTCAATATTTGGAGAGTGAAGATGGGCTGGCCGTCTTAGCGGGCAACCAAGTGCCAAATGGAGCCGTTCCCCTGGCCCAAGCCTATGCAGGCCATCAATTCGGTCACTTCACCATGCTTGGGGATGGCCGGGCGATACTGTTGGGCGAACAGATCACGCCCCGAAACGAACGCTTTGATATCCAACTGAAAGGTGCCGGACGCACCCCCTATTCCAGAGGTGGAGACGGCCGGGCAGCCCTCGGCCCCATGCTGCGGGAATACCTGATTAGTGAAGCGATGCACGCCTTACATATTCCCACAACCCGCAGCTTGGCAGTTGTTACCACGGGTGAGCCCGTTTACCGGGAAGAGACTTTGAGCGGAGCGATCCTAACGCGGGTTGCCCGCAGCCACCTGCGGGTGGGTACCTTTCAGTTCGCCGCTGCCTATGGGGAAAAGTCCGACCTTCAAGCCCTGGCCGATTACGCCAT
>DGFC01000181.1:25670-32189 GCA_002391465.1 Firmicutes bacterium UBA3910
CAGGCTTTGCTTGTGGCAAAGTGGATGCTGGTTGGTTTTGTCCATGGAGTTATGAATACGGATAATATGTCCATCTGCGGCGAAGCAATTGATTTTGGGCCATGCGCTTTTCTGGATACTTACCATCCTGACACCGTCTTCAGTTCCATTGACCATTACGGCAGGTACGCCTACCGCAAACAGCCCGGTATAGCCCTGTGGAATCTGACCCGCTTGGCAGAAGCCATCCTTCCCCTTCTGGATCCGGATCAGGAACGGGCGGTAGAAATGGCAGAGGAAATACTAAAACGGTTTCCTGCTGAATACGAACACCACTGGACTGTTGGGATGGGCAAAAAACTGGGGCTAACCGAATTTAAGGAAGGGGACGGGCAGCTCTTTAGGGATCTCTTAGAGTTGATGGCCATCCACAAGGCCGATTACACCAATACCTTCTTGGATTTAACCTTTGGGTTAAAAACCCAGTCTGAGCTTGCTGATTCTGAAGACTTCAAGCACTGGCACGAACGCTGGCGCGAGCGCCTGGCGGAAGAATCCACTAATTCTGAGGAGCAGCATCAGTTGATGCGCCAAAACAACCCCGCCGTCATTCCCCGCAATCACAGGGTAGAAGAAGCGCTGCGTGCGGCGGTGCAGGACGGGGACTTAAAGCCGTTTTACACTCTCTCCGCAGTACTGAAGGATCCCTTCGCCCACAGCCCAGAACAGGCGGAATACGCGGAACCACCTCCGCCTTCTGCCGTTCCTTACCGTACGTTCTGCGGTACCTGAATTCTTGATAGACATGGGAGTCTGTAAAGTGTATACTAATTTTAAGGAACGCCAAGGAGGTGTCAACGTGAAGGAAAGAGTTGAAGCTGTTCTGGCCAAAATCCGTCCCGCAATCCAGGCAGACGGCGGCGATGTTGAGCTGGTTGGTATCAGCGAAGATAACGTAGTTACAGTGAGGCTAACCGGTGCTTGTGTGGGATGCCCAATGTCCGAACTCACTTTGAAGGGTGGCATTGAGCGGATCCTGAAACACGAAATCCCCGAGGTTGCTTCGGTGGAATCAGCCCGATAATAAAAGAGGAGCCCGGTGCTCCTCTTTTTCTTTTCTCAAAAAGGAGGGTCCATGGCTGTAATCGAAAAACTCGCTCAACTTATCACCGACTGCGGTTTCGACGCCTTTGCTGTTATGCCCGCCGTTAAGGTGACAAAAATGGGTCCGATCCTGGAAAGGGCCAAAGCTGAGGACAGATATCCCCGCTTCGTAGACGATGATATTGCCAAAAGAATAAACCCTTCAGCCCTGCACCAAAACGCCAAGAGCGTAATCAGCTTGGCCGTATCCTATTACACCGGCGATCCTGGGCCCCGGCCTCCCCTCCACGGTACCCTCTCCCGCTCCGCTTGGGGGGTGGACTACCACACCGTGTTAAACGAGAGGATGGATCGACTCATTTCTGGTTTGAAACAGTCCTTTGGCGCACAGGAATGTGCCAAGGCTGTGGATACAAGCTTCCTGGTTGATCGGGCCCTGGCCATCGAGTCTGGCCTGGGCTATCCGGGCAGTAACTGCTGCGTCTATGTACCGCCCTACGGCTCCTGGGTTTTCCTTGGGGAGGTGCTGGTGGACGTGGAACTTCCAGTTACGAAAGGGGAAGCAGCCGACAACTGGGCCGAACCGATTGAGTGCCCTGCCTGCGTCCAGGCCTGTCCCACCAATGCTTTGCTCGCCCCCGGCGTTATCCGCCCGGAACGCTGCCTTTCCTACCTGACGCAGAAATCGGGCTCCTTTCCCCTTGAGTTCAGGGAAAAGCTCGGCTCCCGCCTCTGGGGCTGCGATACCTGCCAACAGGCCTGTGCCCAAAACCGCGCTGCCCGCCCAAGCAGGCATAGGGAGTTTGAACCTATCGTAGGGCCCCATGTCGATCTAATTTACCTGTTAGAAATGGATAACGCCCAATTTAAAGCACAGTTCGGCCGCACGAGCATAGCTTGGCGGGGAAAAAACGTTCTCCAGCGCAACGCCTGCCTAGTTTTGGGCAATGAGGGCAGAAGCGAAGCAGTACCCGTATTGACCAGAACAGCAGAGAACCACCCCAGCCCCCACGTCAGGGAAGCTGCCCAGTGGGCATTGGCCAAGATCAGCCAAGCTGATTAACCGGATACTACGCCTTTCAGCTCCTGTAGTATTGGCTCCAGCTCTGCAATCTGCCAATTCCTACAGTAAGCTAGGAGAGGTTTGACTATTTCGCCGTCTACGCCAGAATAGACAAGACGCAGCTGAAGAATGGTCTTAATTACGCCTACAACCGTGCCGTCCGGCTCTAAATCGGAGTAGTCCTGCGCAGAAAGAATTCTTTCCAGAAAATCATCGTGTGCATCCCTGGTCAGCATCACGTTCAATTCAGTGTAACCGGATCCCCCTTGACGGAAGTTGCGTACCACACCCAAGTCCGAGACCACTTTGCCCTTCACATTCCTGCGTTTCTGCCTTTCGATCCCGATTTCCTCCAGGGGGAAGTTGAAATAAGGGGTTACGCGGAAGTTGTTCATCATGGTCTGCAAACCCAATAAAACGAAGTAGATGCGGGGGTGGCTCACCTCCAGCCAAATGGGGCGCAGATGGCCGCCGCGCAGCATCCTATGCCCTACTTGACCAAGCAGTTCATTCAACCCATCTTCGTCTTCAGGTTCAACAGACAATAGCCCATGGGCTTTTAGGAGCAGTTCATCTAAGGTGAGTGGGTTAGCACTAGGCTGAACGTAATCTCGAATCATGGCCAGATAGACCGGCAGCCGCATACGGAACTGGAGGCCCGCACCCTGCAAGAAACGGTCCGCCACAAAGCGGATATCAAGGGGAAGATGGTATTCGGCCAAATCTGCAAGGAGACCTTCGCTGCAGCGGATGATCTGTTCTTCTACCTTTTTCAGCTCTGTACCATCCCCTAGGGCAGCTCCGAACAGAGCCACTGTTGTCAGGAGCTCAAGGGAAGCCGTATAAGCTGCCAGCATCAATTCCCGTTCGTAAAAAAACATGCTCTCTTTTATCTCTAGACAGGCAGCCACAAAGCCGTCTACCGTTGTGAGCTCCTCTATTTCTTCCAGGAGGTCAAGATAATCTACCTGCATCACGGCACCCCCTATGTATGCCTTTCTATTTCACTCCGTGCTAACGCGTCGCAGCGGTTGTTGTATTCATTGTCACTGTGTCCCTTAACTTTTATCCATTCTATTTCATGTTTTTCGGTCAATTGGACCAACTGCCGCCACAGATCATCATTGGCCACAGGCTGCCTTCTAGCATTCACCCACCCGTTCTTTTGCCAGTTTTCGATCCAACCCCGGGTGAAGGCGTTGATCAGGTAGGCGCTGTCAGAATAAAGGCGGACACGACATTTTCTCTTCAACTGTTCCAGGCCCCTGATGGCGGCCATAAGCTCCATTCGTTGGTTGGTAGTATTTTTGACAAAACCGGAGATTTCTTTGTAATGGGGACCGAACATCAGGCAGGCAGCCCAGCCTCCAGGCCCCGGATTGCCACTGCAGGCTCCGTCGGTGTAGATCTCCACAGTCTGTCTCAACTCGTCCACCCCTTTCCAGTTTGCCGGGGATATGATATGGTATTTATGATATCATACTACACTTTTCATATCCGGAGAGAGGATCATGAGTGAAGTTTTAGAGAAAATTACCAAAGGAGAAAGCTATACTGGACAGGCTTGCGTCTACTGCGGCGAAAGAATCCAAGCAGAAGATGAGGTTGTAGTCTGTCCCCGCTGCAAGAGCGTACACCATGCCGACTGCTGGAAAAAAAACGGCGGCTGCGGCAAACAGGGTTGTGCCCAGATTGCCAAGGCAGTTGTGGGGGAAAGATCCAAAGGCGATGGGCCTCCGCCGCCCATGTCGAGAAGGACAATCCTTGCTATTGCAGGTGCCTTCATCCTGATTGTGGCAGCTTTCCTGTTCTGGCCCAAACCGCCTGACCCTGCCATGGGACGAACCAAGGTTGTTTTTGTGACAGAGACGGGTTATGAGATGTATGAAATGATCGCGGATGAAGTGGCAGCCTTCAATTCCTCCCAGGAAGAAATTTACCTGGAAATGGAGCTGCTGCCCGTGGGAACGTCCCGTTCCAAACTCATTGTCCTGATCGGAGCCAACCATCCGCCGGATATAATGGCAGTAGACAACGAAATGTACGAGCAATTTCTCGAGGCAGACATGATTCTGCCCATAGACGTGGATGAATCGGGAGAACCCGTTTACTACCTAGACAATCCCGCCTCACCAACTAAGATAGTTATTTGGGGCCAAACGGAACACCCGGAAGAAGCGAGGGAAGTGGTTAAATACCTTGTGCCCCGCTTCCCCCAACCGCTCAGGAGAGCAAATTAATAAACGGAAGGCAGACTGCCTTCCGTTTATTTTTTTACTCTGTAATCCGCAGAAACTCTTCCACGTCATCCACCGCCAGCTGGACAGCGGCCTCCCAGAAATCGGGTTTGGTCAGGTCCACACCGAGGTGCTTGCGGGCCAGCTCCTCCACCGTCATGCGGGATGTGTCATGGAGTAGATCCTTATATCGCTGGGCAAAGCCTGCGCCCTCCTCCTTTGCCCTGGCGTATACGCCGGCGCTGAACAAAAAGCCGAAGGTGTAGGGGAAGTTGTAGAAGGGTACGCCTGTGATGTAGAAATGGAGTTTGGAAGCCCAGAAGTGGGGATGGTATTCTTTCAAACTGTCCAGGAAAGCGTCCTTCTGCGCCTGGAGCATCATTTCATTCAGTTCATCCACACTCAAAAGACCCTTACTCCTCCGGGCGTAAAACCGGGTCTCAAATAAAAAGCGGGAATGGATATCCATGAAGAAGGCCACACTGCGCCCGATTTTATCCTCAAGAATACCCAGCTTTTCCTCTGGGGAAGAAGCCTGTTCTAAAGCTCCATCCACCACAAGCAGTTCACCGAAAGTGGAAGCGGTTTCTGCCACGTTCATGGCGTAGCTGCGCAGCATGGGCGGCGCGTCGCGCAAAACGTAGCCGTGGTAAGCATGGCCCAGCTCATGGGCTAACGTACCCAGACTCTGAATGGTACCCGAATAGGTCATAAACACCCGGGATTCACCGGTCATAGGCAGGGAAGTGCAGAAGGCGCCGGGCCGTTTCCCGCCCCGATCCTCAGCTTCTACCCAGCCTTTATCAAAGGCGCTCTGGGTGAAATCGGCAATTTCAGGACTGAAGCGGCGGAACTGATCCACCACAAAGGCAGCCGCCTCGTCATAGGGAATTTTCTCTCCCGCTTTACCTAAAGGTGCATTCAGATCCCACCACGCAAGTTGATCAAGGCCTAACAGCTTCGCCTTACGCTCCAAGTAGCGGACTAAGTGGGGTTTGCCCCCCTCTACCGCCTGCCACATGGCATCAAGCGTAGCCCGTTCCATCCGGTTAATGCGCAGGGGTTCCCAGAGGATATCTTCCCAGCCCCGGTGTTTGTAAAGGTTGAGCCTAAAGCCGGCCAGATGGTTGAGGGCACTGGCACAGAGCTCCGCTTCCTGGGCGAAGGCGTCTTCGATCTTGCCGAAAACAGTCTCCCGCAGCTGGGCATCGGGGTTGGCCAGGAGGTTGAAGGCTTGACCCACCGAGTACTTCTCAGGCTTACCGTCCACGTCCACTTCGATAACCATATCACCCACAACAGTGTTGTACAGCCTGGACCAGGCATGGTAGCCGTCCACTGCCAAATCGGTGGCCAGGGATTCCTGCTCCCGTGTCATCTTCAGTTTCGCCAGTTCCCGCTGCTCGTTGAGGGGGAAACTGAACTGGGATAGTTCATCATCGTCCAGAAGTTCCGTCCAATGCTCATCGGCAATTGAGACGTATAGGTCTTCAATAGCCGTTGATACCCCGCCCATTCTGGCCCCGATCTGGCTCAAATTGCCCTGGAGCAGGCGGGCTTTTCCATCCTTTACGTCCTGTGCGGTAAGGCAGCCAATGAACGAAGAACCTTGACCCAGACGTATTCTCACCGTTTGAATCCTGTCAACTAGCTCCCTCAGCTCTTTGGCACTGAGGGTGGGTTTTAGCCCGGCCACAAAATCTGCTAAGGCAGCAATATCCTTCACCACCTCTTCCAGATGTGCCTTCAACTGGGGCGAGTCGCTTCCCCCGGGGAAAACACTCTCCAGGTCCCATGTTTGTCTTAACTTACCCATTGTCTTCCTCCTCTGTTTCCATTCTGTATCTATTTGTCTACCAGCCTAAAGCGGGCAGTGAAATGCCGTAAAATCGGTGGTTCATATTCAAACGCCACTCCCTTAACCTCCTGGGCAGACCGGAAAACCTTGATCAGGGAATCTGCTATATAGCGCATATGGTTATCGGTATATGTCCGTCTGGGAATGGTGAGCCGCAGCAGTTCCAAATCAGCCAGGCCATCCTCACCCGTCTTCGGATCCCGGCCGTAAAGGAGCGAACCTACTTCAACCGCCCGTATCCCCGCTTCCAAATAAAGCTGTACCGCTAGGGCATGACC
>DGFC01000181.1:32417-38375 GCA_002391465.1 Firmicutes bacterium UBA3910
TTTCAATAGGCTGCCCAAGAGATTGACTTGCCCGATGCGCTGGGCTAGGTGTTTTTCATCCACAACCTCCTGCAGACCTATGGCCAGCGCTTCCATGTCCCTGCCGGCAAGCCCGCCGTAGGTGGGGAAACCCTCCAGAGGAACGATCATGGCCTGACAGGCCCGGAACAGTTTTTCGTCCCCTTTGATGGCTAATACACCACCAATATTGACCAGCCCGTCCTTTTTGGCACTCATGGTCATGGCATCGCCGTAAGAAAACATCTCCCGCACAATCTCGAGAATGCTTTTGTCTTCGTACCCCGGTTCACGCTGCTTGATAAAATAGGCGTTTTCGGCAAAACGGGCGCTGTCCAAAACAACAGGAATCCCGTATTTCTGCCCTAAAGCATATACCGCCCTCATGTTTGCCATGGCAACGGGCTGTCCGCCCACGCTGTTGCAGGTGATAGTGTTGACAATACAGGCAACGTTCTCTGCCCCCTGCTCTGCGATGAAAGCTTCCAAGGCCTCCAAATCGAAATTGCCCTTGAAGGGATAATCCAGTTCGGTGTCCAGCGCTTCGGGGGTGATGAAGTTTACCGCCCTGGCCCGGGCCAATTCGATGTGGGCTTTGGTTGTATCAAAGTGCATGTTCCCCAGCACATACTGACCAGCACGCCTAACCAAGCGGGGAAAGAGAACCTGTTCCGCACCCCTGCCCTGATGGGTGGGGAGCACATAGCGGTAACCGGTGATCTCCTGAACGGTTGCTTCCAGATGGTAGTAGTTGCGGCTGCCGGCGTAGGATTCATCGCCGAGCATGAGTCCGGCCCACTGACGATCACTCATGGCGCCAGTGCCACTGTCTGTAAGCAGATCAATAAAAACCTCATCGCTGCGCAATAAAAACGGGTTGTAACCTGCCCTGCGGATGCAGCCTAAACGCTCCTTTCTGCTCAAAAGCTCAATCCGCTCCACCATTTTTATCTTAAACGGTTCCGGTCCATAGGAGGCCACGGCAAACTCTCCTTTCTGGGCTTCGTTATTCTTTTATTTCAGTATTACGGTTAGCCGGGACTGTTCTCCTTCCCATTTACGAAAAATGGACATACACCTCTTTCACTGGGGAGAAGTCCTGTTAATCAACGCCTGAGGCAGGACAATTTTCCCTGACTGCGAATAATAAAGGTAATTGAATTCCCATCACTAAGGAAGTGAACGCAATCAGCGATAAGTTATACTACAGCGATCCTTGGCTGCAGAAGGTAAATACAGTCGCTTTGTCCTGTGAACCCGCAGGGGAGAACTATGAGGCTGTTCTGCGGGAAACGATCTTTTACCCCACCGGAGGCGGGCAGCCCCATGACCTGGGCTCCATTAATGGAGTTCCCCTCCTCGATGTCATTTTGCGGGAGGACGAGGTCTACCACGTTCTATCCTCGCCCATTACCCCAGGTCCGGTGGAGTGCGTTTTGGACTGGGACAGGCGGCTTGATCATATGCAGCAGCATACCGGTCAGCACCTGTTATCTGCAGTACTGCTCAAAGAGTACGGTTACGCCACAGAAAGCTTCCACTTGGGTGCTGAATACTCAAGTATAGACATATCCACCTCTAGTTTCCCTGTTGATGAGCAGACTAGGGTTGAGGAAGTTGTAAACAGCATCATTTTCCAAAACGTACCAATCCACATTTATTGGGCAGCTCAAGCGGAATTAGATAAGCTGCCCCTGCGTAAAGTGCCCGATCTGGAAGGCGATCTGCGCATCGTGGAAATCTCCGGTTGGGATCTTTCCCCCTGCTCTGGCACGCATCTCTCCAGTACCGGACAGCTCTCTTTGTTCAAACTCCTGCGGACAGAAAACTACAAAGGTATGATCCGCGTCTATTTCCTCTGCGGTACGCGGGCTTTCCGCGATTACCAATCTAAGCACGCAATCTGCAGCGAGCTGGGTGCTATTCTCTCTGTGCCCATTGCTGAGCTGCCGACCCGCACAGAGCAAGAGCTCAACACGAAGCGGGAGTTGGAGCGTGAGATAGCAGAACTGAAAACTAGAGTAATGGAACTGCACGCTCAGACACTGGTCAGCAGCGGAGGCGAGTCTCCTCTGGTAGCAGAGCTTCCCACCGGCAGTTTAGAAGATGCCAAACTTCTGGCCAACTCTGTCCTCAACCTCGGCACATTCAGCGTCGTCGTTAAGCTGCAGAACCACCTTTTTCTTGCCCATAACCGCTCTGACTCACTCCACTGTGGGCAGCTGGTGAAAGAACTGGCCCTGCCCTTAGGTGGGCGTGGTGGCGGTAGTCCCTCCAGTGCCCAGGTCTTTTTCCCGGAGCAGGAAGGGAAAGAGGAGTTCTTCCGGCTGCTCTTGGAGGAGCTGAAGTAGCAATCCCCATGCTTTACATCACTAATTGGAAATAGGTGAGGGGGCTTATGAGAAACAAATCCTATCTCAGCATTTCACTGCTGATCGTTCTTCCCATTCTTTCTGCCCTGTGGCTGTTTATATATTCTCCCAGCCCCATCCCGGGCCTTATCGTTCTGCTCTGGACTGGAGCTGCCGGCCTTTATTTTTATCATCTTAACCGCAGGCACCGCGCTGAGCTGGAGGCTGTTTTAACCCTGCAGCGGGCCAGTGTATCCGCCCTGGTGGATCTGGCCCAAATGCGCGACCACGGTGTGACCGGTTCCCATATGCACCGCTTAACCTACTATGCCGATGTCCTCTGTGCTGACCTAGATCTGTCCCCCGAATTGAGGGACATCATCGCCAGAACGATCTCACTGCATGATATAGGCAAAGTGGGCGTACCGGACCGGATCTTGAACAAACCCGGTCCCCTCACGGCAGATGAGTGGGCCATGATTAAACAGCATCCCCTGGCAGGCGCCATGGTCCTGGATTCCATCACAGAGGATCTAACCATCACCAACCCGGAGGCGTTAGACTACCTCAATATTGCAAAAGAAATAGCCCTCTACCACCACGAAAAATGGGATGGTTCGGGCTATCCCATGGGTCTGAAGGGGGAAGAGATTCCCCTCAGTGCCCGGATTGCCGCCTTGTGCGATGTTTACGATTCGCTGCGCAGTCCGCGCCCCTACAAAAGGCCGTTTACCCATGAAGAGGCAGTGGCAATTGTTAAGAGCGGCAAAGGTACCCACTTCGATCCAGAGTTGGTCCAGCGTTTCCTGCGGCTGGCAGATCATTTCGCAGCAATTTGGAATGAACACGGCGAACTTGTGGGTAATTCGTGATAATTCGACATAATCCAGCAAAAAGAGGAATAGGAACAGCCCGCGCCGAAAGGTCGAATTGGAAAGATTCTGACTAAATGAGGAGTGGGCTGTTGTGATCGTTGCTCCCTTATTGTCCTTTGTGGTACATTGGTTTCTTATGGCGGTACGGACCTTTGTGTCCCGTAGTATGATAAAACGTCCCACTTCCGGCAAAAAGCTGGCCTACTATGCGACTGCCGCCTCTCTGTTCCAATTTCTCCTGGGACATTGGCCTTTTTTTATATCCAGGATCCTCCTGGAAACTATAGGGCGAATCGGGCTGCACGCGCTGTTTTTCCAGGCCCCCCTCTTCCCCGATGCGGTCGTGGGCGTTGCCCTACCCCACATCCTGTGTTACGCCTCCTGCCTAACCTTACTGCCCCTCATTTCCTCCTTACTGGGCAGACCCCTTGATCCCGCTGTGGGTGATTTACTCACCCACGTACCCTGCCTAGTCGTGGCCCTTTATTACATCTCCCGCAGGATGCTCACGGAGAAGGGGCCATCCTCCTCCGGTTCATCCCATCAGATCACTTTTCGGGCTTCACTCATCATTGCCCTCAACTTCCCGCTGCAGTGTGTGGCTCTCTGGACCTTGGTCCGAGCCTCTGAGAACGTATCCCCCGCAACTATCGCCTTTTTGACTGCGGGAATCCCCCTCGCTCCCCTCCTCGCAGCAACCCTCGTGCTGCAGCTGCGGGCTATCGAACGGGAGCGGAAAGGGAAGGAATACCATGCCCTACAAAATCGGATGAAGAGCTCCGTTGTACAGGCCCTGCGGGAAGAACGGCACGAATTTCTCAACAAACTGGCCCTGATTTCTGTCTACCTCCAGCTCGGCCAGTGGCATAAAGCCCAATCATACGTACAGTACGCGGCAGCCTCCCTTTCGGACGAACACGATTACCCACCACTGCCGGCGGACATCTGGTCAGCCCTACTGGAAGCAAAAAAACGAGCCGCGGCAGAAAAGGGGATCGAATTTCGACTCCACCTTAAGGCTGAGCCGCCCCAAAGCCAAGCTGAACAACGACTCCTGCCCCAACTCGTTTCTAATCTTTTGGATAACGCCTTCGAAGCGGTTTCCCGCGTCCCAAACCCCCAAGTAAAACTGTTCTGGGAGCGAAACGAGGAAGGCCGCGTTTTCCGAGTGAGCAACAACGGGCCGCCCATTCCACCTCGGCAGGCCAACATAATCTTTCAGCCAGGCGTAACCACCAAACAGGACTCCAACGGTATACATGGCTGGGGTCTGGTGATCTGTCGGAGGATAGCTAAGGAGCTGGGCGGAACTCTCACTTTTGCCAGTACGGAAGGGGAAACCTCCTTCACCCTGACACTGCCTTCTTCTAAGGCTGACGCAGGGGCACCAGACGGCCCTCACCCTTAAAGATCATCCCAGCGGGGATGTAACCGCGGGGAGAGGTAAGGGGATAGACAATTGACCCGGGCCCAATTACTGTGCCTGGATTCAAGACCGCATTACAGCCCACTTCCACGCCATCGGCTAAAATAGCGCCTAGTTTGCGCCTACCGGTCTCTAAAGTCTGTCCATCCACTTTTATACTAACGTTCCCTTTCACCGACTTTAGGTTGGAAAGGATGGCACCGGCACCCAGATGGACACCCCTGCCCAAGATAGAATCGCCCACGTAGTTGTAATGGGGCAGCTGAACGTCGGAGAAGACTATCGCCTGCTTGACCTCGCTGGCGTTGCCGATCACCACATTATCTCCCACGATCACATTTCCCCGGATGTAGGCGTTAGGCCGGATCTGGCAGCCAGCTCCAATTAGAGCTGGTCCCACAATTACCGCCGTGTCCGCAATAGTAGTCCCTTCCCCTACCCAAATCCCCTGACCTATTTCCTCATACTTCTCCGGCGCTTCAGCCAGAATTTCCTCAATAAGTTCAGGAATCTGGGAAAGCAGTTCCCAGGGATACTTGACCCGGGTAAAGGCACCTGGGCAGGGACAGTTTGTCAGATCAAAGAAATTCGAAAAATCCAACACGAAAAATACCTCCCGTTACGTATAGTTTTTCGGCAGCCGCAGCGAAATCCATAGCCCCGCCGCCAGCAAACCGAAACAAAGCACTATTTCACCAAAGGAGTTGGGTAGGCCGGGAAAGACCTGGTAGATAGAACCTAATATCAAGCCCAAAATACCGTACAGGGTATAACCTTCTACCCTGTGCAAAAGCCAGTTCATAAACCGCGACGTTAAGATCAAGGCAGGCAGAATTCCAATACCCACAGGCACCAAGACGGCCAGGTGCAGCTGGGCCAGGGCACTCAACAGATACTGATACGAACCAAAGGCCATGAGCAGAAAAGAGGCACTTACCCCGGGAATAACCAACCCCGCTCCCAGGAGCAAGCCTTGGAAGATTAAGCTGAGCAGGCTTTCCTGCTCAAAGGACAGGCCGGTGATTATACTTGGCAGATTGCTGACGAAGAGAATCATTGCCACACCTAGGGCCAAACTGGTGAGATAAGAAAGGCGAAAACCTCTTTTGTGTGCGTTTTGGACTATGCCCGGCAGCCCACCCACTACCAAGCCCAAGAAAAGATAAAGGGTTGGTCTGGGATAATGGCTGAACAGGTATTCCAACAGTCGACTGAAAACGAGCAAGCAGATCAATATACCAAAACCGAGGGGGACAAACAAGCGCAGCTTGCCCCGCCAGTCGGAAAA
>DGFC01000181.1:38526-38677 GCA_002391465.1 Firmicutes bacterium UBA3910
CAAGCGCAGCTTCCCCCGCCAGTCGGAAAAAGGCTCTGAGGCAGCTTGGATGAGGGGCTGATAAAGACCTAACACCATGGCCAGTACCGCTCCGCTCACCCCTGGGATAATCACACCCAGGCCCAAAATGACCTGTCTCTTATACACATCT
>DGFC01000022.1:0-5635 GCA_002391465.1 Firmicutes bacterium UBA3910
ACTCGCCGCCAAGATTAATTTTAACCCTACACTTTCGTGTAGGGTTTTTTCTTTACGCTGTGAATGTCTCATCCACCGCAAACTGGAAAAGCCCATCGGTTGGTTTAGCACCCGGTGGCTGCTTCCTCCCTCCATATATCGTGCGCATTCTGACTTGTTCTTTGCTTGTTTTCGCAGTAGTTCTGGGCTATTTATGTGCCTTGGGAAAATTTATCCTTGCACAAAACAGATTTACGTGATATTATTGTGGAAATTGTATGGAAAGGACGAGACGAGTTGAGAAGAGTAGAAAAGACGAGAAGAGCTGAGATTAGAGTGTCGGATTTGGTGTTGGCGGGCCTTATGGTGGGGCTGGGTCTGGTTTTGCACGGGGTTTTCCCGGGCATTTTTGCTGGTATGAAACCAGATTTCTCCTTGATCATGCTGTTCATTGTGATCATGGTGATACCTGACAACAGGGTCAGGGTGGCCGCTGGCTTGGCCACAGCGGTGATCACGGCCATGACCACGAGTTTTCCCAATGGACAGATTGCCAACATCGTGGACAAGATCATTACCACGGCAGCTGTCATGGGTCTGACCGCTGTGCTGCCCAAGCAGATCAAGGTTGTGCTGGTGGGCGTGATCGGAACTCTGATCAGTGGTACAGTGTTCCTGGGAACGGCAGCCTTGGTAGGCGGTCTTCCTGCTACCTTCATATCCTTAATGATGGCTGTGGTTCTGCCGGCCACGGGAATCAACACAGTTGCCCTGTTTGTTCTCTACCCCTTGGCAGCCAAACTCTATTCCATGCAGGTTGTCCAGAGGGTATCTCCGCAGAAGGCAAGGTAGGCCGTTTAATTTTCCTGCAACCTGCGGTACAGAGTAGTCTGCTGGCAGAAAAAACCTTGGCCTCGCACTAAAGTGCGGGGCCTTCTTCTGCGTTAAAGTTTCCGTACCAGCCTCGTTGTGGTGTATGCGGCAAGCATCAAAGGCAGCCATTAGACTGGCTGGCCCATGACCCCTTACGTCACTCAGATTGGGAAGTAGGAGGGTACAGTTCAACCGCCGGTTCTGGTCTTCCGAACCGGTTTTTACAATTGATTCAGAGTGTCTTTTTGATGCAACTATGTTACAATTAAGCAGTACATTTTAGCGCACTAGGATTCGAAGTAATCTAGCTGCACACGTTGGAGGAAAACAAAGTTGAAGATTGGTATTATCGGTAAACCCCAAGCAGGCAAGAGCACCTTGTTCCGCTTGCTAACTAATCACGCTGCCAGTGCCAATGGCAAAGTGCAGATGGCCGTGGGCAGGATTCCTGATTCCCGGGTGGATGTTCTAGCCAGGCTTCATAACTCCCGCAAGGTGACCTACGCTACCATTGATTTCTGGGACGTTCCTGGCTTTCAGCCCGGCAGAAACTCCCTGGATTTCCTGCAGTCCGTGCGGGATGTGGATTCCTTAGTGGCGGTGCTGCGGGCTTTTGACGAGGAAACTGTCCCCAGCCTCACAGGGATCCAACCCTACGAGGATTTCAATGATCTGCAGCAGGAGCTGCTTCTGGCCGACTGGATGCTGTTGGAAACCCGTCTGGAGCGCCTGGCGGGGCAAAGGACTAAAAACCCCAAGGCCGGGGAGGAGCTGGCTGTTTTGGAGAAATGCAGGGAGACCTTGGAGCAAGATCTGCCCCTGCGCCAGCTGGAGCTCAACTCGGAAGAGGAGAAGCTATTGCGTACCTATGATTTCTTCACCAAGAAACCCTTGATCGCGGTGGTGAACCTGGACGAGGAGCAGATGCACGCAGACAGCTATCCGCAGCAGGCAGCACTGGAAGCGGAACTGGCTCGGATAAGTGTTCCCCTGATCAAGGTGAGTGCCCAAATCGAAACGGAGATCAGCGAGCTGGACGCAGAAGACGCGAGGGTGTTCATGGAGGAGCTGGGAGTGAGCGAGTCCGGAATCGCCCGCATCGCCAACACCGTGTATAGACATCTGGGCCTAATTTCCTTCTTTACCGCGGGGGAAAAGGAAGTGCACAGCTGGACCATCAACCTGGGCGATACGGCCCGTCGCGCTGCGGGCAAGATCCATTCAGATATCGAAAGGGGTTTCATCCGGGCCGAGGTAGTGGCCTACGAGGATCTGGTCAGGTGCGGCAGTATGCAGAAAGTGAAGGAGGAGGGTCTTTTCCGTCTGGAAGGGAAGGATTATATTGTGCAGGATGGTGACGTAATCACCTTCAGGTTCAACGTCTAATTGAATGGGGCGGGAACAGAGTAAACAGCCAATTGGCGGCCAGCCTCATCACGCCCCGAAGCGATGGAATTTTCTTTTGCACTATCTACGCCGTTCCTTTAAGCCGTGTATACGGGCCATATATCGAATGGGTGGAGGTAAATTCTCAACCCACACCCAGGTAAATTTCCTGAATACGATCATCCTCCGCTATCTCCCCCGCTGTCCCTGCGGTGACAATGCGTCCTGTTTCCAGTACGCAGGCACGGTGAGAGACCTGCAGGGCGAGATGGACATTTTGCTCCACCAGAAGGATTGTGGTGGAGCGTTTGTTGATCTCCTGAATAAAGCGGAATATTTCTTCCACCAAGATAGGGGCCAAGCCCATGGACGGTTCATCTAGGAGCAGCAGCTGGGGCTTACTCATTAGGCCCCTACCCATAGCCAGCATCTGCTGTTCACCACCGCTCAGCGAGCCAGCATCCTGTTTTCGCCGTTCCGCTAGACGCGGAAAGAGCTCGTACACAGACTCCAAATCTGCTTTAATTTCCGCCCTATCTCTACGGTGATAGGCACCAAGCAAGAGGTTTTCTGCCACCGAGAGGCCAGCAAAGATGCGGCGTCCCTCCGGAACGTGCACCAGACCTAACGCAGGCAGGGTATGGCTGGGTGTGTTAGTTACGTCTTGCCCATTGAAAAACACCCTCCCTCCGGTTTTTGGCAGCAGACCAGACAGTGCTTTGAGGGTAGTTGTTTTTCCCGCACCATTGGAGCCCAAGAGGGTGAAAATCTCACCTTTCTTCACTTGAAAGCTGATCCCCTTTAGGGCATGAATGACTCCGTAATGGACATTCAGATCCTCTACCGCCAGCATAGTCATGCCAGATTTCCCCCTAAATAGGCCTCTACCACGCGTCGGTTACTTTGAATAGACTTTGGATCACCGGTTGCTATGAGATGGCCGTAGTCCAGTACGAACAACTTCTCACACAGGTTCATCACCAACTTCATATCGTGTTCAATGAGTAGGATGGTTATCTGGAGTTCATCCCGGAGGCGGCGGATCAGCTCCAAGAGGGCAGTTGTCTCCTGGGGGTTCATACCCGCTGCCGGCTCATCCAAAAGCAGGAGCTTAGGATCGAGCATCAGCGCCCGGGCAATTTCCACCCGCCGCTGCTCACCGTAGGGCAGGCTGCCGGCCAGGTGGTCAGCTTTATCGGCTAAATCCACTAGGGCGAGTACATCCTTGGCCTTGGCAGTGATCTGCGCCTCTTCCCTTCGGAAACGGGGCGAACGGAATAATCCGCAGAGCAGGGAATACTGCCTATTTTTGTGGTAGGCAATACGCAGATTATCCAGGACGGTGAGGTTCTTAAAGAGCCGGATGTTCTGAAACGTGCGGGCGATGCCGCAGCGCGCTATGGCATGGGGAGGCTCGTTGGTGAGCCGTTCACTGTTGAAACTGATCTCACCTCCAGTTACTGGGCAGAGGCCTGTGAGGGCGTTGAAAACAGTGGTCTTGCCCGCCCCGTTGGGGCCAATTAGGCCAGCCAAGGATTGGGGTTGTAGAGCAAAGCTCACTTGGTCAACAGCTTTTAGGCCTCCAAACTGCACTGAAAGATTATTTACCATAAGTTCAGCTGTGGTCGACACGGGTTCTCGCTCCTTTGAAAAGATTTAGCAGGCTGTCCAAGGAAAACTCTCTGCCGGCCAGCAGCCCGGCAGGGCGGTAAATCATCACTGCAATGAGCAGGATGGGATAGATAACCATGCGGTACTCAGCAAATCCCCGCAGGAATTCGGGTAGGACGGTGAGCACAACCGCGGCGACAATGGAACCGGTGATGCTCCCTAGTCCGCCCAAGACTAGCATGATAAGGATATCAATGGATTTCAAAAAGCCGATCTGGCTCGGCGTTGGTGCCATATACTGCAGGTAGTGGCTGAAGAGAGCTCCAGCAGTCCCTGCAAAGAAGGCGCCTAGGGAAAAGGCGAGTACCTTGAAATAGGTGCTGTTTACGCCCAAAGATGCCGCGGCAATCTCATCTTCCCGTACAGCCAGGCACGCTCGCCCGTAATCGGAGCTTACGAAATTGCGGATCGCCACTACAGTGATGATGGCGGTCAGATAGGCAAGTCCAAACGTGGTGTATTTAGGAATTCCAGAGAACCCCCTGGCACCACCCACAGCATTGGTGTTGAGGATGATTACCCGAATGATCTCACCAAAACCGAGGGTGGCAATGGCCAGATAGTCGCCGCGCAGGCGCAGTGCAGGCAAACCCACCGCGAGTCCGGTTATGCCCGCAAGTATTCCACCGCAGATCAGAGCAGGCACAAACGGTACCTGCAGCTTGACAGTAAGATAGGCGGATAAATACGCTCCAATAGCAAAAAAACCCGCATGGCCGATGGAAAATTGCCCCGTAAAACCGTTGATCAAATTCAAACTGACCACCAGAATAACGTTGATGCAGCAGAGGCTCAGGATCTGCACGTGGTAGGGAAGGAGAACGCCACCGCTTTCCATGAGCCTCACACCTGTGTAAATCAGCAGCAGAATGACAGCCGTGAGCAGGATACTTAACTTGTTCTTCACCCGTTACACCTTCTCTATCCCTTTCTTACCCAAAAGACCGCTGGGCCTAAAGAGGAGGACCACAATGAGTACGGCAAAAGCTACCGCATCCCTTAAGGTGGAAGAGCCTATAACAACCACCAAATTCTCCGCTACACCCATCAAGAGTCCCCCCACAACCGCCCCCGGCACCACGCCAATGCCGCCCAGTACTGCGGCAACAAACGCCTTTAAGCCCGGCATCATGCCCATATACGGATCGATGCGGTTGTAATACATTCCCACCAGAATACCTGCAGCAGCGGCCAAAGCAGAGCCGAGGGCAAAGGTAATGGAAATAATCCGGTCCACGTTAATTCCCATCAGCAGTGCCGCCTCTTTATCCCCGGCCACAGCCCGCATTGCCCTGCCGAACTTGGTGTAGTTGACCAGTAAGTGCAGCAGGACCATGAGCAGCACTGCAACGCCGAAAATCAGCAGTTGGCGATTGGTAATGAACACCTTGCCCAGCTGAATGCGGCGAAAGGGCATGGCCTGGGGAAAGGGTTTAAATGAAGCCCCAAAAACCAGCTGCGCCGTACTCTGAAAGAGCAGGGAGGCCCCGATGGCGGTAATAAGTACCGAGATCCGGGGCGAGCTCCGTAGTGGCCTGTAGGCGATCCTTTCCAAAAGCACTCCAACTAGCGCCGCAGCCCCCATTGATAGCAGGATGGCGGGCAGCAGGGATAGTTTCAGTACTGAAATGGCGTAGAAGCCGAAATATGCGCCCAGCATGTAGATCTCGCCGTGGGCGAAGTTGATCAACTTAATGATGCCGTAGACCATGGTGTAGCCCAGGGC
>DGFC01000022.1:5849-6213 GCA_002391465.1 Firmicutes bacterium UBA3910
TAGACCATGGTGTAGCCCAGGGCTATGAGGGCGTAGATACTCCCTACAGCCAGCCCGTTTATGAGCTGCTGCAGGACTGTAATTTGCCAAGCCATTCCCTCACCTTCCTACGGATCGATTCTGTCCACCAACACCCACTTGCCGCCTGTGATGGTGAGAATAACCGCCGATTTAATGGGCGTACCCTCCGGATCCATGTTAATGGTACCGGTCACCCCTTCGATGCCCACTATGCCCAAGGCTTCCTTCAGAGCTGCTGGCTCGGTTGTACCGGCAGCTTCCAGTGCTTTAGCCGCGATCAAGGTGCCGTCGTAAGCCAAGGCGGCTAGGGCATCAGGTGCCTGTCCGAAGGTGGCTGTGTACC
>DGFC01000022.1:6393-6657 GCA_002391465.1 Firmicutes bacterium UBA3910
CTGTCCGAAGGTGGCTGTGTACCGGGCAATGAACTCTTGCGTGACTGGGCTGTCCACTTCACTGGAATAATGGTTAACTATGTAACCGCCTTCCTCAAACCCACCAGCAAGGGCAGTGAGGTCAGGGGAGTCCCAGCCGTCTACACCGAGCATAACTGAATCCATACCCATCAGCCGCGCCTGCATTAGAATGGGCCCAGCGGTGGAGTAGTAATCTGGGATAAAGAGAGCCGCGGGGTTGCGCATAGCCAGGGCGGTCAGCTG
>DGFC01000104.1 GCA_002391465.1 Firmicutes bacterium UBA3910
TGGGAATGCCGTGGGCTTCAAAGTCACCGGTACCTGGGATGTGGAGGCCGTATACCAGTTGATCACTCCAACCGTGGTACGCTCCGCCCACTTTAATCACTTTCTTCTTACCCGTATGGGTCCTGGCTAGACGGATGGCGGCGATGTTGCCTTCGGTACCGCTGCCCAACATGCGGAACATCTCAACTGAGGGCATGTATTCATTGATCAACTCCGCCAGCTTTAACTCATACTCGTGGAACAAACCTGTGACTGGGCCGCAGTCGTTGAGAAGTTCCAGAACCTTTTCCCTCAGAGGCTAATAATTACTCCCTAACAGGGTGGGTCCGCCGGCTTGGAGAAAGTCGATGTAGCGGTTGCCATCGATGTCGTAGAGATAGGCCCCTTCCGCTTTGGCCATGGCCAATGGGAACGGGTAGTTGAAGGCTAGGTTGTGCTGGACCCCGCCGGGAATAAAGGCTTTGGCCCGATCGGTCATAGCCCGAGACTTTCTGCATTTTACGGCGAAATATTCTTCGTACTCTTTCGCCCGTTCCGGTTTAATTCTGACCATTGGTCGCTCCACAAGTGCGTTCAGCTTTTTGAGGATTTCCTCATGATCCGGCCACTTTGAAATGGCGTATTTCCTCTCGCGCATCCCATTACCCCTTTCTAGCGCAGGTGATTGCCTATCCCTGCAATAAAATGTAAAGTTTGTAAACGATTTGATGTTGACAAAAGTGCACCACAGTCCAATTTTGTTGTAAAGTCCAATTTTTCCGTTCTTGCTTTTCCTCCACACAGCTGTTATAATTAGCATGAAATCTGACGCGCCTATAGCTCAGCGGATAGAGCACCGGCCTCCGGAGCCGGGAGCGCAGGTTCGATTCCTGCTAGGCGCACCATTTGTATACTGGCCGAACACCCTTGGGTGTTCGGTTTTTTCTTTGTCTGCCTTACTTAGGCAGGGATTTACGCTAAAGCTGTTTAACTGATTTAGGGCATAGTAACTGAGATGGTAAATTAAAGGAGGGCAACAATGAGCGCGCGCATAATTGACGGTAAGGGAATTGCCCAGGAGATTAGAGCAGAGCTGGCCAAAAAGGTGGCGGAAATGACTACCCAGGGCAACCAGCCCGGTCTAGCGGTAGTTTTGGTGGGCGATGACCCCGCATCGGCCGTTTATGTCAGGCAGAAGAGGCGAGCCTGTGAGGAGATTGGGATCAGATCGGTGATCCACCGCCTCCCGGCGGATATATCCCAGCAGGAGCTGCTCAGCCTGGTAGAAGAGTGCAACCAGGATAAGAGTATCCACGGAATTTTGGTGCAGCTGCCTTTACCTGATGGGCTAAATGAAGAGGAAGTGATTGAGGCCATTTCACCTGCGAAGGATGTGGACGGCTTCCATCCCATCAATGTTGGACGACTGCAGATCGGTAAGGGAGGTTCCATACCCTGCACACCTGCTGGGGTAGTGGAACTGGTTCGCCGCACCGGTACGCCCATTGAGGGTAAACACGTTGTGGTAGTGGGGCGGAGTAACATTGTGGGTAAACCTGCCGCGACCCTCTTTTTACAGGAAAACGCCACGGTTACCATCTGCCATTCCCGCACAAAAGACGTGGCAGCCGAATGCCGGCGGGCGGACATTTTAGTAGCGGCAGTTGGCAGACCTCGCCTAGTTAAAAAGGATTGGATCAAGCCCGGGGCTATTGTAATCGATGTGGGCATTAACCGGGTGGATGGCAAGCTTGTGGGCGATGTGGATTTTGACGAGGTCAAAGATGTGGCCGGCGCCATAACCCCCGTTCCAGGCGGAGTGGGCCCCATGACCATCGCCATGTTGATGAAGGCAACGGTCGAGGCTGCCCTTAGGGCCTAAAGGCCGGCGCGAAGTACTCGATAATTGTGCAGAGGTGACGGGCCTGCTCAACCCGGCCGCGGCTGGGGATAGCCAGGCCCATCGTTTTTTGAAAGGGCCGGGATGGCCAGAGAGAAAAGAAAAAGTCGCTGAAATTGGGCGGCCCTTGCCTTTCCCGCAGTGGCGCAAGGCTGCCTTCTTGGTAATATCTTTCCGCCAAGCTCCGATCAATTAGAAGAAGGTCGGGGAGGGGGCCGAATCGAAGCTGGTATTCCAACTCCTGCCAAGCGTTGTAGTGCGCTATATTCCACAGCAGGTTGTTAGCCGTAATTTCCCCTTCCAGCCAGTTCTTCAGCTGTACGAATTCTGGTTCGGAGCTGACGATGGCCAAGGTCAAAGTGTCCTTTTCTGCCTGCACCGGAAGTGGGGCGGTGAAGTAGGAGAAGAAAAGGGGCAGGAGAATAAGGGCGAAAATGCCGACGAGCCACCACCTGCTGGGCTCTTGCGGCGGAGGATCGCCATAGGGCTTGGTGCGCTCGCTTTTTCTCCGTGCTTCTTTTTTTGTTTCGATGTACTTTTTCTGGGCATCTATGTAATCGCGGTATCCCAAGCAAAATCCCCCCGAACGTTGTCCCTTTAGTATTTCCTAATGGGGGGCAGGATATTGCCAAGTGGAGTAGTATAATATAAACGACAACTGCATAACCGATGTGGTGGCAGCGAGAGAGCTGCATAATAGGGAAGTTGGGCTCAGGCAACTGAGAAACCACGCGGTCCCGCCACTGTATCCAAGGAGTAACCCATAAGATCCACTCGCTTCGCGGGGAAGGAATGGGCGGCGATGATTTGGGAGCCAGGAGACCTGCCATATCGGGATTCACAGGACCATCTTGCGAGGAAGGGAGTGGTTTTGTTTCTTGTTCTTTTCCCCTGTGACGCCGTGTCCTGGGGTATATTTTTTTAAGGAGTGAAAACATGAAAAGAAAGAGATTAAGCTTTTTGCTCTACCTAACTCTAGCTGTTTTTCTGGCAGTGGGCAGCGCGGCAGCGGCAGCTCCGCAGCGTATTGTCTCCCTTGCGCCGAGCATTACTGAGAACCTGTTTGCCCTTGGTGCCGGTGACAGGGTGGTAGGCGTTACTTCTTGGTGCGATTATCCGGCAGAAGCCCAAACTAAAACGGTGATCGGTGATGCCATGAACCTCAACTTGGAACTCCTCTTGAGTTTGGAGCCAGATTTGGTGGTGGGTGACTCCAACCTAGTCGCTTCCCACATCGAGTCTTTGCAAGAGTTCGGGATTGAGGTCTTTGTGATTGCACCAACCGATTTGGCAGGTGTACGCCAGTCCTTACTGGAGCTGGGTGATGCCATTGGGGCCTCGGAGCGGGCTCGGGAACTTGCGGCTGAAATGGAGCAGCGCCAAAGGGAGCTTGTGGCGTCCGTTTCTACGGCAGAAAAGATCCGCGTGTTCGTGGAGATCTGGAACGAACCCCTGATGACAGCTGGGCCCGGTAGTTTCATCGATGAGATAATTGGACTGGCAGGCGGGGAAAACATCGCCCACGATGCGGATAACCCCTGGCCCATGTTCAGTGAGGAACTGGTTATTGAGCGGGACCCCCAGGTTGTAATTTTGACTGCCTTCAACTTGGAAGAAGCACTGGCACGCAGCGCCTGGCAGGGCATTACCGCCCTGCAGAGAGGTCAAGTGTTTGAGGTTGATCCTAACCTTTATTCCCGCACCACTCCCCGCCTCTTGGATGCCTTGGAGGAAATGATCTCCATCTTGGCTGAAGTGAGAAAATGAGGGGGAAGATGGGGCGTATTGCCCTGATTCTGGTCATTCTAGGGGCAGTGGTGATCTTTGCTGCCTCGGTGGGAACGGTATCCATTCCCTGCCGTAAAGTGCTGGCCATGATTGGCTCAACCCTACCTGGGCTTGGACAGAGGATCCCGGTGGAGTGGACGGCTGCCCAGGAGACAATCGTGCTCCGGGTCAGGCTGCCCCGAGTACTCTTGGCCATGGTCGTGGGGGGCGGGCTCAGCGTTGCAGGTGTGCTTTTCCAAGGCACCCTGCGTAACCCCCTGGCCGATCCCTATATTATCGGGGTTTCATCGGGTGCCTCGTTAGGTGCGACGTTGGGACTGTTGTATCTCATCCCCCGGGGTCTGGCAGGGTTCAGCGCTTTGCCTGCCTTCGCCTTTGTGGGTGCTTTGGGAGCTACCGCAGTTGTGGCCCGTTTGGGCAGCAGGCGGGGGCGGCTGGAGCCAACAAGTCTGATTCTGGCAGGGGTGGCCATAGGTGCCTTTTTAACAGCAATAGTTTCTTTATTGATGGTCTTGCGCATTCAAAACCTGCAGGATGTTTACCTCTGGCTCATGGGCAGCCTTTCGGGTCGGGGTTGGAAGCACTTTTTCACTGCACTGCCATACGTCTTGTTAGGTACCGCGGCAGCTTTGTGGCTGGCTCGGGATCTCAATGTCTATCTTTTGGGCGAGGAAGTGGCCCACAGCTTGGGGCTTGATGTGCAGAAACTCCAGCGGCTTGTTCTACTCATTGGTTCGTTAGTTGCTGCCGCCTGTGTGGCAGTGTCGGGGGTAATTGGCTTTGTGGGTCTGATGGTACCCCACGCCCTGCGCCTGATTATGGGTGGTGAGCATAACCGCCTGATCGTCCATTCCTTTTGGGTAGGCGGTCTCTTTCTGCTTCTAGCAGATACGCTGGCCCGTACTGCCTTTTCTCCCATGGAGATTCCGGTGGGGATAATCACCGCCTTTGTGGGCGGGCCCTTTTTCATCTTTTTAATGAAGCGAGGTGCCGGTGGTAATGGCTGAGATGCGGATGGAACAGGTCTGGTTCGGCTACCGCACAGAACCTGTGTTGAAAGACATAAGTTTCAGCTTGGAACCGGGCCGGTTTTACGGAATTGTGGGGCCCAATGGGGCGGGGAAATCCACCATTTTAAAACTGCTTGATCGTTTCCTCTTACCCAAAAAGGGAGCGGTGTATCTGGACGGACAGAATCTCACAGCTTACAATCTGCGAGATCTGGCGAGAAAAATCGCCTTGGTCCCCCAAAGCTCGCCCGATCTTTCCTTTACGGTGGAGGAAGTGGTGCTCTTGGCCAGGACAGCGTACACCTTCCGCTGGCAGCAGCCCAGTGGGGAAGATCTGGAACTGGCTAGGGAGGCCATGGCCCTCACGGAAGTGGACCACCTGGCCAACCGTCCGGTGGCTGAACTGAGCGGAGGGGAGCGGCAGAGGGTGGCGCTGGCCAGGGTTTTCGCCCAGGACACCGAGATTCTGCTCCTGGATGAACCAACCACCTATTTGGATTTAGGCCATCAAATTGATACCTGCAGGCTTCTACAGGCCAAAGCCCGAGAAGGGCGTACCTGTGTGGGGGTCTTCCACGATTTGAACTTAGTTGCCAATTACTGCGATTACGTTTTTGTGCTGGCCAAGGGAGAGTTGGTAGCGGAAGGGGAACCTAATGCTGTCTTCACTTCCGGGCTGGTTGAAGAAGTTTACCGGACAAGTGTGCACACACTAACCCATCCCCAAACGGGCCGTCCTGTGATTGTTCCTTAGGCGTAAAAGCTCCATCCCCGGTTATACTATGGAAGACTGCAGAAGCAGGGGGGATGGACATGAAATGGCGGATAGTATTGGGTGTAACCGTCTTAATCCTGGCGGTGATCACGCTTTGGGGTGTGCTCAGCCCCGGTGAAGTGCCGTTAGTAGAAGATCCTGCCGAGTCCCAGGCAGCGGTAGGCAATTGGGAAGAGCCAGTGGTCCGGGCAGTGGAAAAGGCGGGGCCTGCCACCGTGAAGATTGAAACCACCCGGGAAGTGGTGGTGGAAGAGTTTTTCTTTCAACAGCTCGAAAAGCGCCAGGGTGTGGGATCGGGTGTTATTTACCGACCCGATGGGTATATCCTGACCAACGCCCATGTGGTGGCCGGTGCAGAGGAAATAATAGTTCAAATGAGTGATGGCCGCAGCTACAAGGGGCGTGTAGTGGGAGGGGATTCCCTCACCGATTTGGCCGTGGTGAAGGTGGAAGCGGACAATCTACCTGCTGTCTCTTATACACATCT
>DGFC01000064.1 GCA_002391465.1 Firmicutes bacterium UBA3910
CCAGTCAACCCCTACCAGCGGGAAGGCTCCAAGACCATCGCCTTTGAAATCTGCGAGCAGCTGGGCTGGAAAGTCCCCGATTGGGTGGCTGGTCCTGTAGGCGGTGGCGGACTCATAGCCTCTTTGTGGCAGGGCTTCCAAGAGCTCCACGGTCTGGGTCTCATAGACAAGCTGCCCAAGCTTTTGGCTGCCCAGGCCGCCGGATGTGCGCCGTTGGTGCGTGCTTATACCGCGGGCGATCCGCCTGAAGGGATCCGGCGCTGGGAGAATCCGGACACTATCGCCACCACCATCGAGGTGCCCTATCCCCTCGATGGCCCCATGGCTCTACAGGCGGTCCGCGAATCGGGCGGAACGGCTGTGGCAGTGGCAGATGAAGAGATCCTGGCCATGACCCGCCAGATCTCCTCCTCTGAAGGCATCCTGGTAGAGCCCACTGCCGCTGTTAGCCTAACCGCAGTGCGCAAGGCGTCCCAGTCCGGCGTAGTGAAGGGCACGGTTATCAATGTGGTTACGGGAACCGGACTGAAGACGCTGTCGTTGTTTGCTTCCCTTTGGGGAATGGGCGCAAAGGCGGAGGAGTTGCCCGCCTCTGAGTTTGCTGAGCTCACGGAGGGAGAGCGCCAAAAAGTGGAGATGGAGCAGGAAGTGCTCCGCTGGGCACAGTCTATCAACGTCTCTGCGCAGATTTCCTCATCTGTGGGCGCGCGTAAGCCCCGTTAAGCCAAAGTCTGTTTTGAGGCTGGGGCTTTTTTGTTGCCCAGATCATTTTTGCCCCGTTGTTGCCACGACAACTGGGGCGGAATGTGAAAAAAAAAATGGTGTTTGCAGGACTGTGTTAACATACGTCGAAGAAGATCACACCGACATCAACGGAGTTGCATTATGTGCAAAATGATTGCCTAATCCCTACAATACGTCTCCTTCTTTGGTATTAGACCACACATATTACATATCCTGTCAAATTCGGCCGCCGTTATGAAGGATAATCCTTGATGTGTGAACAACAAAGAAAGGAGGGTCGCGGCTTTAGCAGTTTGCTGACAGTCTTGTGTCTCTAAACAATATTAATAAGGAGGAACTGCAATGTCAAAACGCTTTATGACAGTTGGTGTCGTTGCGCTCCTATTGCTTCTTTTCAGCACCTCGGCCATCTTTGCGCAGAGCAAAGGGGTAATTTACTACCTCAGTCCCAACCAGTTCGATGAAATGCAGACTGCAGCTACAGTAATGCTTAAGGAAGCTGTGGAAGCTGCTGGGTATACTTGCCGGACCGTTACCGCGGGTAATGAAGACGTATCGCTACAGCTTAACCAGTTGGATAACGCCATAAGCCAGAATCCCGCGGCTATCATCATTGCTGCTGTAGACGGCGTGGCCGTTTCGGACGGAGTAGCCCGGGCCCGGGCCGCAGGCATACCGGTGTTTTCCTTTAACCGGGTTATCAGCGAAACCTTTGTGGACTTCCACTCCGTTGCAGGCTGCAAAATGATGGGCATCCGGGCTGGCCACGAGATTGCCAGGCTGCTGGAGGAGAAGTATGGAACAGTAAAGGGAACCGTACTGGACATCATGGGCGATCCCAGTGACTCTTATACAACCCTCATTGAAGAAGGGTTCCGCGAAGTCATGGAGCAGTATCCTGAAGTTATCATCGAGACCAAGATTGCTCAGGCTTGGGAAGCGTCCCGCGCGGCGGACATTGCTGAAGACTGGCTGACCGCCCACCCAGACACTGACCTGATCTTCCCCCACTCTGACCACTTGACTGCAGCAGTAGTAGCCGTTCTGCAGAACAAAGGTTATGAGAAGGACGACATTATCCTGGTCTCCTGTACCGGTATGCCCATGGGCTTGGAACTGATCCGCGAAGGATGGATCTCCTGCATAGTGGAGGAGCCTGTGAGCGCACAGGCTGAAGGCATTGCCATGTTCCTGGACGACATCATTGCCGGCAACACGCCTGAGCTTGGTCCATATCTCGTGAAAGGCATTGAGGCCGAGCTGATTGAAATGCCTTATGGCCCTGAGCTCCGCATCACCGGTAACGTCATTGACATCAACAACGTAGACGATCCAATTTGGTGGGGCAACCAGGTAGGCAACTAAGGTCACAAACTGATGGGGCCGCCTGCGGATGGGTCTGGCCCCATCCTTCTATCACCACGTGGAAGACTATCAAGGAGAACTTGCCGTGCGGGCTGTGTGCTGCATGGCAATAATTGGAAGGAGCGCTGGGGGCAGATGCAGAAATCGTCTAGGGTAAAGATTCTCGCTTGGATCTTTGACAACATTGCTTGGTTCATTCTGGGTGCCTTGGTCATTATTTTTTCACTAACTATAGAAGGGTTCGCCCAGTGGCCTATCTACAGAAATATCCTCTCACACGCCATATTCGTGGGCATTCTCGCCATCGCGGAGGCACTTTGTATCATCAGCGGAGAGATGGATTTATCGACCGAATCGGTCATGGCGCTGGCGGCTGTGCTCACTGCCTATTTGGCAGGGACTAGTACAGACGCCTCCGGTTTGCGCATGGGTGCCGTTGCCACTTTAGCCATCGTCATCGCTGTTGGCGCGCTTATGGGGTTCGTTAATGCTTTTTTTGTGGTCAAGATGAAAATCAACTCGTTTATCGTCACCCTCGCGGGTTACTTGGCCTACCGGGCTGTGGGGCTGGTGATTACCGGCGGTAGGGGTGTCCTCAATATTCATCCAAGCATTGTGGCGGTGGCTCGAACGGGCATAGGGCCAATACCCATGTTCGTCATCATCATGGTTGCCCTGTACGCGGTGTTCCACTGGTTCTTGGGCAGAACGAAATTCGGCCGGTACATCTATTACGTAGGCGACAGCAGGGATGCTGCATTTAATGCGGGCATACGGGTTAGCCGTGTACTCTTTGGGGTTTTCATCCTCTCCTCCGTATTGTCTGCCGTGGCTGGATGGCTGCTGGCCGCCCGGACCAACGGAAGCTCACCCAGCTTGGGCATGGGCATGCTTTTTGAGGCCATGGCTGCGGTGGTTATCGGGGGCGTGAGTTTGCAGGGCGGCATAGGTAGGCTATCCGGTGTTTTCGCGGGCGCACTTCTCTTGAGCAGCATTTCCACGGTTATCTCCATCGTGGGCATGAATCCTTTTTACATGAACATTATTCGCGGTGCACTGATTCTCGCGGCCGTAACCCTCGATATCGTCATTAGAAACGCCAGGGCCAGGTTGACCTATCTTTCCACGGCGGAAGCCACCGTAAAGAGTAGTTGATGCTGCTGTGTGGACACATGCAAAGGAAGGTGATTGGTTGTGGCTGAGGAGTACATGAAAGCAGCAGTGTATGAAGGACCGTATAAGTTGGCGATACGGGAGGTTAAAAAGCCCGTTCCCGGTAAGGGCGACGTGCTGATAAAAACCAAGGCCGTCGGCATTTGTGGCAGCGACTTGGAAATTTTCGACGGGCGCTTTCCACAAGCTATTCCGCCCCTGATCATCGGCCATGAAGGGGGAGGTATTGTGGAGGCGGTTGGCCCGGAGATCACCAGGGTAAAACCGGGAGACAGGGTGATTGCCGAATGCCTGCTTTACTGCGGTGAGTGCCATAACTGCAGAATCGGTAGATATAATCTGTGTGCTGACCACAAGGTGGTGGGTATGATCGGCCACCATGGGGAGTATGCCGACTATTTCGTGGTTCCGGAAAAGAATGTCCATATTTTGCCCCATAATGTCAGCTGGCCGGAGGCGGCCCTAATCGACACTTTGGCGGGACCGGTGTGGGGCATCGAGAAAGGAAACATCCAGGTAGGCTCCACCGTGGCGGTCTATGGGGCGGGCCCTGCAGGCTTGTTCTTCTGCAAGCTGGCTAAACTGCGGGGGGCGCAGAAGGTGTACCTGGTGGGCACCAGGGATAACAGGCTGGCCTTTGGGGAGCAGTACGGAGCAGACGTGATCCTCAACACTAAGAAGGACAAGGTTGAAGAGTTCATCCTCCAGGACACCCAGGGCAATGGCGTGGATGTAGTAATTGAAGCTGCCGGCGCCGCCTCGGCTTTCAACAGCGGCCTGGAGGTTCTGAAAAAAGGCGGCGAGCTGCTGCTCTACGGCGTTTTAGGTGGAGGAGCCTCCCCCATTAACGTCCAGCCCATCCAGATGAACGAACTGGTGATCAAGGGGTTGAATGCATCGCCCCTGAGGTATCCCCGCACCATTGAATTGGTGAGCAGCGGCATGATCAGTGTCAAAGAATTGATTTCCCACACCTTTAGGCTGGAAGATCTTCCCGAGCTGTTTTCCAGCGGGTTCATTGGTAAAAGAGAAGACAACTACATGAAAGGCGTAGTGCTTTTTGACTAAAGGCACTGGGGAGAAAGGGGTGCTTAAATGACGCTGCAAACAGTGCTTGATGTTCCTTTCAAACTGGGCGAGGGCCCATTGTGGCACCCCCAGGAGCAGAAGCTGTATTGGGTGGACATTCCCGAGGGGAAGCTGCTGTAC
>DGFC01000109.1 GCA_002391465.1 Firmicutes bacterium UBA3910
GTCCTTTTTTGTGTCGCAGTAAGCAACTTCCATAGCTAACCTCCGTGGTATTCCTAGCTGCGCAGAATTTTTTCCATGGACTTTCCTTTGGCCAACTCGTCGATTAGTTTATCCAGCCAGCGGATTTTCTGCATGAGTGGGTCTTCAATGTTTTCAACACGCACGCCGCACACCACACCGGTTATCTTCTCGGAATTTGGATTCATCTGCGGAGCTTGACCAAAAAAGGTCTCATAGTCAACGTTTTTGTCCAGCTGTTCCTGGAGACTCACTTCGTCATAACCCGTGAGCCATAAGATTATCTCATCGACCTCTTCTTTTGTGCGGCCTTTGCGCTCAGCCTTATTCACTAGCAGGGGGTAGACTCTAGAAAAAGCCATTTTGAAAACGCGTTCGTTGCTCATAATGTATAAGACTCCTTCCGTATCACTCACTTATGGCAGCAGGTCCACAACATCCTTCCTCGTTGCCTGGTACTCCATCCAGTCCAAGATCAAACCAGCATACTTCCTGCCATGGGGATACCTGTCTCGGTTGGTAAGCAACCCCATGAAAAACCCTTGATAGGTCCAGCGAAAGGGAGCGACTATGTTGTAGTACTCGTTGAACGCTTCGCGCTCAGTCTCAGTGAACTTGTAGTGTTCTCCTATCCAGGCTAGGCTTTGTGCGGTCCGCCTATCCCGTTCCCTTAGGGCTGCTGTGTCCATCAGCAGAGCAATCCCGCCTTCTCCGCCATCAAGGGAACAGAAACTCTCACAAAATGCGTAGTTCAGGATTGTCTCTGTACCCGAAAGGTTGAAATCGATTAGGCCGGCAAAATGGCCGGTCTGAGTGACAAGCACGTTGGACGAGTTTAGATCCCCCTGAAACACTGCCTTGGGAAGACTGCGGTACACGGGCTCGAACTCTTCGCGCCGGCGACAGTATGCTTCAAACAGCCTATTCATGCGGTCTGCATGTTCGTGAATGTGCGAAACATAGATCTCTCGGATTTTCACAGCGCACTCGAAATTCTCATCGTACTCGTCCGTCTCATCAAACTTATCATAAAGGCAAAAAGCGGTGTGCCAAGGCACAAGGGGTGCAGGGTTGGCGGCAACTAGGCCAATAGATTTATAAAGTTCCGGCTTGTACTGCAGCTTGCCCGCGGCCAATTCTCCCCAGCTGTTGGCCGGCTCATACCTCATATACTCTTCGGCATAGACAAGATAGCCGCCCACCATCGCACTGTAGTCACCGTTTCTGCTGCGTACGATCCTTGGGCAGTAGATACCAAGCTTGTTGTAGTGTTCAATCAGCTCTGCCCATCCCCGCACCCGCTCAGGTGTGGTGAAGGAATTTCTCGTCACTTTTATAGCGAGCTTGCCCCACTCTGGCGATTCCACTACATAGACTAAGCGCCGATCCTGTTCGCCGTGCGAGGAATCATGAATTTCCAGCGGTTCAGCTGTTTTCAAACCATAGAGCTTTAGTATCTCAGGAGTAAGCATATGCCTCTTCGTCCTTCTATCCTTGCCCAAATCGGTACCTAAACTACCTGTCATTCTTCCATACCACAAGCCACTTGGCAACAATCTCTCGGACAACAGCCTGGCAGCGTTCGAGCTCTGCCAGGCTCCTAAAGGTTAGAACCGCCCTATCGTTTACTTTCCACTCCAGCATGGGGTACTCGTCCACAAGCAGTCGCTGCACGGGCTGCTCCTTCACCTTCGCACCGCGGTGAAGGATTACCTGAACCTGCTTTGGCGGGTATATCTTCAGCGTAACACGGTCTTTACCGTCAAGGCTGTAGTTTGGACCATTCCACTTAATACCCTCCACCAAATTCGGGTCGGTGCTCAAGATGATTCCGCGCAGATACTCTATGAGTTCTATGAGGGGGTGGTTCATTTCCTCAAGAAATGCTGTCACTTCAGGGTTCAGCACGGGCTTGTCCATTTGATTTCCTCCCGCAGGGATGGGTTTTCCAGTACCGTCATCCCTCTTTTCGTCCCACGCTGGTTTTCCCATGCCGGGTTAGGACGTGACACCAATACCACACACTCTTGATGTCTATGCGGCCGTTTTTACAGCAACCTGTTCGTGGAAACATGTCAATGGGGTTTTCAGTTATTTTATGCGGCTTATTTTTTATACGCAATTGCATCAATTTGGGCATGAAGCCCATCTGGACCACCAAAATGTGCAAAATCTGTCTGGATCGTTTTTCTTGCGGGATACTTACCAGCGAAACGTTTATTAAAAACCTTTTCCACGATAGGTAGATCCCATGGATCTCTCAACAAAACATCTACCTTGACCACAGATTCTAGAGTCAAACCAATCTCTTCTAGATGGTGTTCCATATCATCCAATGCTCCATGTATCTGTGCTTCAACAGATTGTCCAACATTTCCTACACAGAAATTTAAAAACACAAAATCTCCCGCCTCTACCATTTCTGACCATGCGTTTTCTTCGTTTACATGATATCTTTTAATACTAGTCATAGTTCATTTCCTCCGTTACTTTTTTAGGTTAATTTTAACAGAGAAACTGCGACAGCATTATGTCATAGTTTTTGATACAGAGAAACTATTTTTTTCGCCGATTCAAACACACGATTTCTAATATGCTCTGGTGCCTTAATCACAATCCCATCACCAAGCGATAACAGCGTGCCAAACCATAAGTGTTCATTTTCAATGACATACAGTTTCATATCACAATCGTCATTATCATATTCACGAGTAATTATCCCGTTAAGATACTCAATGGTCTTGGCACGGGCCTCCGATTTGACGTAAACGGTTATTTCGGTAAGCTTTCTTGGCATCTGATTATCGATATCATGCAATATTTCTTCTGCTCTTTTATGTTCCATCGTAAAAGTAGCAGCCGTTATTTTTGCATTTCTCATTCTGATCAGCTTATATGTTCTGTAATCGCTCTTAACAACCGAATAAGCAAGCAAGTACCAAGAATACCACCGGTATACGACGGCTATCGGTTCAACGGTATGTATTCGTGTAATGTTGTCTGTATTTGTATACTCGAAGCTGACAGAGCGCTTTGTATGTATCGCATCCTGGAGCATTTGCAAAAGCTGATTATCACCCTCGCGCAGTATTGAAAAATCAAGGATGATTGTGTTATCCGGGTTTTTTGTTAACGAGGCAACTTTCTCGAGAGTTGAGATAATCTTTGGACTTTTCATTGCAGAATAAAATCCCTTCAGGGAAGCGAGGATAAATGAGTAATCTTCATTTGACACCGTATGTGCATCCATGCGGAAATTCTCTGCAATATAATAACCTCCATTTGCTCCAGTTTCCGCCACTATAGGAATCCCAGCTTGACATAATGAGTCCATATCACGCTGAATTGTGCGTACCGACACTTCGAATTTTTGGGAAAGCTCGCGGGCTGTGGTTTTACCCTTGTTCAGCAAATATGTGGTTATAGCATATAGCCTGTCAATTTTCCCCACGTTATCCCCCCTTACTTCCCTTTACGTAATTCCCAAAACCCAAGAAAAGGCTTACACCCTTGACATCAAAACTCCGCACTCAACATGGCTCGTCCAGGGAAACATATCAACGGGCTGCACCGTACCGGGAGAATAACCTCCCTCGGTAAGGATGGCCAAATCCCGGGCTAGAGTTGCGGGGTTACAGGACACATAGACTATGCGGGGAATCTCGGCTGCAATCAACTCTGCCAGCAGTGAGGGGTCACAACCTCTCCGGGGTGGATCGAGTATCACCGCGTCTATCTCCTTGTACTCCTGGAGTAACCTGGGCAGCTCGTCTTCCGCCCTACCCAGCCGAAACTCTGCGTTTGTGATGCGGTTTAGTTCCGCATTTTTCTCAGCATCCAAAACGGCTGATTTAGCTGTCTCTACGCCAATAATTCTCCCCGCATCCGCTGCCAAGTAAAGCCCAATCGTCCCGGCACCGCAATAGAGGTCGAGAACGGTTTCCTTGCCGCTTAAGGGGAGTTTAGCTTTGACCAAATCATAGAGTACTTTGGTCTGCTTCGAATTGACCTGGAAAAAGGAGGCAGGTGAGATGGCGTAGCGGAGATCACCGATACTCTCAACAAGATATGGTTTTCCCCAGATCACCTTGGTTTCTCTGCCCATCACAGTACTGCCCGGCCGGGGGTTTACGTTGTGGGCAATACTCACAAGTTGCGGTATCTCGTCCGTTAGGCGTTCGATCAGCTCGGCCTGGTTGGGCAGCTCAGGCGTGCGGGTGACCAAAACCAGCATCAACTCTTCTACAGCAAAGCTCACCCTGATCACCGCATGCCTCAGCACGCCTGTGTGTCCTTTTCGGTCGTAGGGCTCGATGTTCAGTACCCGGACTAGGTCTTTCAGATTCAACGCTAGCTGGGTGGCTAGGGGATGCTGCAGCTCACACGTTGAAACATCAACAATGTCGTGGCTTCCCTTTCGGAAAAAACCCATAACCATATGACCCGCTTGCCTGCCCACTGCATGCTGGGTGTTATTGCGATACTCATAGGGCCTTGCCATGCCGACAGTAGGCTTTACGGATAGATCTAATCCTCCAATCCGCTCCAGGGCATCCTGCACAGACAGCCCCTTCCACTTAAGCTGCGCCTCGTAGTCGAGGTGCTGAAATTGACAGCCTCCACAAAACTGCGCATGGGGACAGGTTGGTTCAATGCGTTCGGGCGCAGCATCCAATACCTGCAAAAGGGTGCCCGTCCCATAGCGTTTTTTCGTTTCGGTAATGCGGATACGAACCCGTTCACCTGGTAAACTGTCCGGCACAAATACTACCCGTCCATCGATCCGCCCAACGCCTGCACCGGCGTGGTTGAGGCCAGTTATTTCCAATTCATGTTCTGCTCCCGCCTGCCAAAGGGACATAAAATTCCTCTCCTTTGAAAAAACCGAAAACGCAAGCGTTTTCGGTCTCCGTTTAGCTCCTTTTTACCCTAAGCATAGAAAGGTATTTCACTTCGGGGGTAGGGATGCGTACCACGTAGTTGGCATGGGCTTCTTCCAGGCTTTCCCCCGTTTCCGCATTCACCATCTGCTCCAAGCGCAGCTTGAGGTTAGGGGCCTTGGGCTGCATAATCTCCAACTCCGTGCCTAACCTCAGGCGGTTACGTACATCGACGACTGCTTCTCCCTTTTCTCCATCATACTCTATCACCTGTCCCACCACGTCGTAGGAGCGGATGTAGGATCCGCTGTGGGGGTGAATGCCGGCTCCTGAAGGTACGAAAAAGCCGGAGTAATAAGGACGATGACTTACTTTATCCAGCTCGTCCAAGAGTTCCTGGGGCAGAACATAGTTTGCCGGATCAGCCGCGTACAAATCTAACGCAGTGCGGTAGGCCCGCACAACTGTGGCCACGTAGTATGAACTTTTCATCCGGCCCTCAATTTTCAGGCTGTCTACACCGATTTGAACCAGCTCAGGGATATACTCGATCAAGCGCAAATCCTTGGAATTAAAGATATGGGTGCCGCGTTCGTCTTCCTCAATGGGCATGTACTCGCCCGGCCTCTTTTCTTCCACCACTGCGTAGCGCCAGCGGCAGCTTTGGGCACACTGGCCCCGATTGGCATCGCGGCCAGTTAGGAAGCTGCTGAGCAAGCAGCGTCCCGAATAGGCCATGCACATTGCCCCGTGCACGAACATCTCGATCTCCAAATCTGTTTCCCGGCAGATGCGGGCAATTTCGTCCTTGGAGAGTTCCCTTGCCATGATCAGGCGGGAAAAGCCCAAATCCTGCCAGAATTGTGCCGCTTGGTAGTTGACCGTATTGGCCTGAGTGCTGAGATGAAGCTTTCTTGTGGGCGCGTAAATTTTGGCCAAGCTGTAGACTCCCATGTCCGCCAATATCAGGCCGTCGACCTGTAGTTCTTCCAGTTTCTCTAGATACTGCGGCAGCATATCTATTTCATTATTGCGGGGATAAACGTTGACAGTTACATAGATTTTTACGTCCCGTTCCCGGGCGATTTGGAGAATCTGCTCCAGTTCCTCCAGACTGAAATTACCAGCTTGGGAGCGCATCCCAAATTGCTGGCCTGCTAAATAAAGTGCATCTGCACCATATTCCATAGCCACCAGGGCCTTTTCCATATTACCAGCCGGGGCCAATAGTTCGGGGATTTTCACACTGTTTCCTCCTAATAACCCAGCGTTCTACGTGCTTGTAGATGCTGCTCGTACGTTTCACTAAATTGGTGGGTTCCATCCCGTTTGCTCACGAAAAACAAATAGTTGGTTTCAGCCGGTTCCAGAACTGCCAAAATAGAGCGGAGCCCTGGGCTGGCAATGGGTCCTGGCGGGAGGCCGTAATTGCGGTAAGTGTTGTACGGCGAATCAATTTCCAAATCCCGATACAACACCCGGGATCTTTCCTCCGCAGTCACATAGCGCACAGTTGGATCGGCCTGCAGTGGCATATTGATGGCCAACCTGTTTAGATAGACCGAGGCAACAATGGGCCTTTCCCAATCCACCATAATCTCCCGTTCCACGATTGATGCAAGTGTCACGATTTCGTGGAGAGACATGTCCGTTTCGTCTAGGCGATGCGCCACCTCTGCTTCAATCACCTGAATAAAGCGGTCCACCATCTGCCCGATAATGTCCTCTTCCTTCTGGCCTAAGCTGAAATTATAGGTGTCGGGATAAAGATAACCCTCAAGGGACGAGATTGGCAGGTCAACAGGGGGATTGTCCCCAAATACCAATGATGAGTCCATGGCCAGCTCAATAAAACGATCAGCGTCGGCTAAACCCTTTCGCTCCAACTCCGCTGCGATCTGTTTGATTTCAAACCCCTCGGGAATCACTACCCGTTCGGTGGTAACATCACCTGCAACGAGATGGTCGATTATCTCCAACGTAGGCATATTGGCGTCGAGGAGATAATAACCGGCCTGCATTTTTTTCTCCGCCCCCGTTACCTTAACAACGATACGGAATAAAAAGGGGTCAGTGATGAGTTCCTCCTGCGCCAAAATCTCGCCTATGCGCTGGGCACTCGCCCCCGGCGGTATCTGAATAACCTTTTTCAAAGCACTTGGCTCCAAGCTCGCCGGCTGGGTACTCTGCCGCATAATCATGGCCAAACTGACAGAGCCCAAAAGTGCCAGCACTAGAACAAAACGGACCACGTTGTACCAGGTCCGTTTTGAAGCGGCTTGAATGTTAGCGGGTATGGAAATCACCCCCCAAATCCAAACAGAACGGTTCTACTCCCAATCATCCGACTCTAGAACGGACACAACCCGTTCGAACTCATCGTCATCTTCGATGTCCATGAGAATGTCTTCCCCATTTTCATCTACCTCTACCCGAAAGATGTAGGCGCCATCCTCTTGGTTTTCCTCCGGCAGAAGTACAGCGTAAACCTGGCCATCCAATTCAATCCGGTCTAAATAGATGAAACGGTGTTCATTGTTGTCTTCATCCAACAAGACGATGATATCGTCATCAAATTCCTCTTCTAGATATAGATCATCGTTATTCCTGTTATCACCCATCTTCATTCCTCCTTCTGAATGTTATCTTTTACCCTCTATGATCCAAATATGACTGCAAAATTACGGTGGCAGCAACCTTGTCGATTAACTGACGCCTTTTGGCGCGACTCACATCACCCTCCAAAAGGGTCCGCTCAGCAACCACAGTAGAAAACCTCTCATCCCAATATTCGACTGGCAGTTTCAATGTCCTTTTCAGTTCGTCGCCAAACTGATACATTTTCTCAGCTTCGGGCCCGTAACTGCCATCCGTACGCCTGGGCAGGCCCACAACGATTTCTTTTACAGCATACTCTTCCGCCAAGCTACGCAGCTGCCCCAAATCCTCTGCCAAGCTGCGGCGGCGAATTACAGTAACACCTTGGGCAGTCCAGCCCATGGCATCACTTACAGCCACACCGATCGTCTTTTCTCCCACATCCAAACCCATCACACGCATGCTGAACTCCTCTTAGATCACTTTGATGGCAAACTCCGGGCAGTTCGCTCCGCAATAACCGCAGAAAACACATTCGTCCCGGTGTGCCACTACCGCTTGCCCAGCCTCGATTGCCAGGGCCCCATTTGGACATGCATTCACGCAAGCGGCACAGCCAATGCACCAATCATCAATATGGAGACGCCTGGTGGTTACTTCAGGCGGGGGCAAATCACGCCTTCCCGCAAAATAAGCCACATTGCCCTCTACTTCAGCAAGACTCTTCATCCCCACAGCTACCGAATGGATCTCGTCCCTCTGGATCAAAAAATCCAGGGCATCTGACCAGTGAGCTAAGAGATGTCCGCCCCCAAGGGGTTTCATGGCAAAGATGCCTTTACCCAGATTGGCCGCTTTTTCAATGGCTACCAGCATATCAGCCCGGGAACCTCCCTGAATTCCGATCCCCGTTTTGTTGATCAGGGGGGATATTACCTGGATACCCGGTACTTCGCAGGCGGCGAGGACGCCTTCTACGTGGTGGGTAGAAATACCCACCGCTTGAACCACACCGGCCCTCTGCGCTTCCCACAAGACCTCAAGAGCGGGCCAGTGGCCGCGTAACGTGTGGCTGGATTCCTGCTCATGCAGGAGAAAAATGGGGATCACTTCCATCCCCAAACCCTTTTGGGCAGCCTCTAGACTGCGCAGCATCCCGTCCCGGGTAAAAGCGTATGATTTTGTGGCAACAACTACAGGCCGTTCGCCCTGCCAATCCGCCAGTGCTAGGCGGATGTGCTCGTAAGTTTCGTAGAGTTCGGCTGTGTCAATGAAATTGACCCCAAGTTCCAAGGAGCGGCGGATTACCTTACTCCCCTCTTCCGCAGACATATTGCGCTGCAAGGGACCTATCGTCAGAGCACCGAAACATAGGCGGGAAACTTCCAGCCCGGTCTGACCCAACATCCTGTATTCCATCTTTACAATTCCTTGAACAAAACACCCAGGGTATTCGGCCCACAGTGGCTGGAAATGGTGCAGCCCGCTTCAGTAATATGAATTTCTTGGAATTTGCCGCTTTCCTCCACGATATCACGGATCATGTCTACCGTTTCCGGGGCACAGCCTGCATGGGTAATGAAGATTCGGCTGGGGTCGATCCCTTCTGTCTCAAGGCGCTTCTTGGCGTAACCCGTGATAGCTTTATCGAAGTTGCCGCGGAATTTGCGCCCAACCACCATCTCCCCGTCCCGCACCTCAATGCAGGGTTTCAGCTTGAGAATCTTAGCCCCTTGGGCAGTAACGGCAGAACAGCGGCCACCCTTGGCCAAGTAATCCAGCTGGTCAATTACGAAGCTCGCATTAACTTTTGGCACTACAGCTTCCAGCCGCCTCTTTATTTCCTCTGGCTCAACACCTTGAGCCGCCATAGCGGCGGCGTCACACACCAAATGGCCGCTGCCTGTGGAAAGGTTCTGGGAATCAACGACATAGACATTATCGAATTCTTCCGCAGCCAGGGTAGCATTGGCGTAGCATGAGGAAAACTTCGAACCGAGGGAAATATGAATTACCGCATCGTTCTCTTCCGCCAGTTTTTTGAAATGGCTTTGGTACTCAAATACGTTCACAGCTCCCGTTCGACAGGTGCTACCCCCATCCACAAACCGGAAAACATCAGCTGGCCCTATGTCTACTCCATCTTTGAAAATTTCGTCTTCGTCAATAATGATGCTCAAAGGTATGATAGCAACATCTAATTCTTCCCGTAACTTGGGGGAAAGATCACAAGTACTATCCGCGCTGATTTTGATCATTATGAAATACCCCTTTACGACACAACAAACAAAAATAAATTATTTGCCAAGATAATATTTTACCAACTCTTCCAGGATAACATCTCGCTCAATTTGGGCTATAGTAGTGCGTGCGTTTTTGTGACTGGTAATAAACGTAGGATCTCCCGAGATTAGGTACCCAACAATCTGCCCAAAGGGATTGTAACCCCTTTCCTGCAGGGCAGCATACACGTCCTGCAGTACCGCTCGTACCGCTGCGGACTGATCCTCTACCGCTTTGTAACGGAACAATGCAGTCTTGTCGTGCGCATCACTCATGCTATCCCTCCTTGTAGAAAGATATTGACCCCTCTCCGTTGATATTCTCCTGTTACAGATTAATCCCTTCCAGTTGTTCTCGTAAGAGAGCCTTACCTTGAGCCAGAGCCTCGGGCAGCTTGTCGGGCAGACGCCCACCCGCCTGGGCCATATCAGGCCTGCCTCCGCCACCACCGCCGCAAATCTGGGCCACTTCCTTAATCACCTTGCCCGCATGTACCCCATGGGGATTGAGTGATTTGGAAACCATGCTGACCAAGAGCACCCTCTCACCACTGCGGGATCCCAAGATCAACGCGACAGGATCAAGGCGATCGCGCAGACGGTCCCCCAGTACACGCAGGGTTTCTGTGTCCTCAGTCTCCACTTCGGCCACAACTAAAGAAACGCCACCGATGTTTTCGGCACCCTTAATGAGCTCCTCCAGGGAGGCCAAGGCACCTTTCTGTTTCAGCTGGGAAATCTCCCTGGTCAGATTTCTGTTCTCTTCCAGCAGGCGGTCTACCTGTTCGGGCAGTTCGGTTACCTGGCTCTGGAGTCTGTCCTGCAGCTGCCTCAGAATTCCTTCCCTAGTGCGGACGTATTCCAAGGCGGCTGAGCCAACAACTGCCTCGATCCGCCTGACGCCAGCAGCAACACTGCCTTCAGAAACGATCTTAAACAGGCCAATTTGACCAGTTGATTCCACGTGGGTGCCGCCGCAGAGTTCCAAGGACACGTCACCAACCTGGATCATGCGCACCTCTTCCCCGTACTGCTCACCAAAGAGGGCGACAGCCCCTTTCTCTTTAGCTGTCTCTAGATCGGTCCAAGCGGACGTTACCGCTGAATCGGCCAGAATGGCTTTGTTGACGCGCTCCTCGATCTGTTCAAGCTGTTCTTCCTTCACCGCTTCAAAATGGGTAAAGTCAAAACGCAGCCGATCAGGCCCTACGTAGGAACCGGCTTGGTTTACATGCTCGCCTAGGATGTCTTTTAGGGCACGATGGAGGAGATGGGTTGCGGTATGATTACGTGCTGTTTGCGCGCGCCGCTCCCTGTCTATCACAGCTTTGGCACTGCTTCCCGTTGATACAAAGCCTTCTTCTACTGTACCAAAGTGGCTGATCAAACCTTCAACTGGGTGACGTACGTCCGTGATGCGTACTCTACCAGTGTCAGTTATGATCACACCGTGGTCCGCAATCTGGCCGCCCCCCTCAGCATAAAAGGGTGTACGGTCCAAAATCAAGGCCACCTGAGCACCCTGCTCCGCTTGATCTACGCTGGTGCCTGCCAGGATGATGCCAACTAACTGGGCTTCCGTTTCGCTCTGCTCGTAACCTACAAACTCCACATTTACCGCTGCGGCAAAATCGGTGTACACTTCCAGACTGCTGTCCAAATAACCCTGGTCGCCCCGGGACCTACGGGCCCGCTCCCGCTGGGCCTCCATAGCTTCCCGAAAACCATCTTCGTCAACGCTAAAGCCCTGATCTGCCAAAATCTCTCGAGTCAGATCAATGGGAAAACCAAAGGTATCATAAAGCTGGAAGGCATCTTTACCTGCTATTACAGTGCGACCTTCCTTCTCTGCCCTTTTCGTCAACTCTGCCAAGAGGTGCATCCCCTGCTCCAGCGTAGCATTGAACCGCTCCTCTTCCAGACTAACAACGCGGAAAATGTACTCTCTCCGCTCTAGCAGGTCGGGGTAGGCAGCTTTCATCTGCTCCACCACCACTGCGATTACTTCGTTAGCAAAGGGGTCTGTAATGCCAAGCAGCCGCCCATGACGGATAGCGCGCCTGATCAGACGCCGCAGGACATAACCTCTACCTTCGTTACTGGGCAGTACCCCATCGCCCACCAAAAATGTAACTGCCCTCAAGTGGTCGGCTATAACGCGGAGGGATACATCCTTCCGCTCATCAACCTTATAGCTTGTCTTGGCAATTTCCGCAACTTTAGCCACTATCGGGTAGAAATTATCCACTTCAAAAATGCTGTCTTTACCCTGCAGAATGGCTGCCACCCGCTCGAGACCCATACCAGTGTCGATGCCGGTCTGCTTAAGGGGTGTGTACTCATCCCCGTCCTGGTGGAATTGAATAAAAACTAGGTTCCAGAATTCTAAGAACCGCTCACACTCGCAGCCTGGTTTGCAATCTGGGTCGCCACAGCCGAACTCTTCGCCGCGGTCGATGTGCAGTTCTGAACAGGGACCGCACGGGCCAGCGCCCGTCTCCCAGAAGTTGTCTTCTTTGCCTAGGCGGACAATGCGTTCAGCAGGTACGCCAACCTTGTTATGCCAGATATCATAGGCCTCATCGTCATCCTGATAGATTGAGACCCAGAGTTTTTCCTCAGGAAACTTGAGATACTCCAGGGTGAATTCCCAAGCCCAGGGAATAATTTCTGCTTTGAAATAGTCCCCAAAAGAAAAATTGCCCAGCATCTCAAAAAACGTTCCGTGCCTGTCCGTCATACCGACGTTTTCTATGTCAGCGGTACGGATACACTTTTGGCTGGTTGCAATTCTCGGATGAACGGGTTTTTCCAACCCCAGGAAGTTAAGTTTAAAGGGAACCATTCCTGCCACAGTCAAAAGCAGGGTAGGATCTCCATGGGGAATTAAGGACGCACTGGGTAGAATCCTGTGGTCCTTACTGCGAAAGAATTCTAAGAATAATGAACGAATTTCATCTACTGAATACTGTTTCATAAAACGCGCTTAGCGCTGTCCCTCCCATTTTTGACCAACTTACCTCAATATTACCGAACCCTACTTCCCTTGTCAACATAACCACCCCTCACCTCATGGGTTCTGAACAGGCGGACGCAGTAGGAAATAGTCCAGGACTACCCGAATGGCGGCAGCTACCGGAACAGCCAGCAGCATGCCGGTAATTCCCAGAAGGTCACCGCCTGCAAACACGGCGAAGATGACCACTAAGGGATGGAGACCAACCCGATCCCCAATGATTTTCGGAGATATGATCCCGTTCTCAATCTGATTGGCTGCCACAAAGATCAGGAGTACCCAGAAGACAGTGAGGGGAGATTTGAGCAGGGCAAAGGCAGCTGCCGGAAGAAAGCCCAGGATTGGTCCTAGATAAGGGATAATGTCAAACAGACCGGCTGTTAAACCAATAAACATGGCGTAGGGAATTCCCAACAGGTACAGGCCCATATAAACAAAGAGTCCAACGAAAATGGATACTAGGATTTGGCCGCGAAAAAACCCGCCCAGAGCCTGGTTGATGCTGCGGGTTATGTTCTGCACATCACCCCGATATTTGGCCGGTACATACCTCAGCGTCCTATTTCGCATTGATTGATGATCCCGGAGAAAGTAAAAGGCCAGAACGGGTGAGATTATGAGGGAAACAATGTTGGTAAACGCACTCATCACCAAACTCATCAAACGTCCCGCCAGGTTTTCAATAGCCGCTTCCAGCCGCTGCACCACCACTCCCACCACATCGTTTTCCCCAACCAATTCGGGCAGTCTGAGCCGCTGATAAAGCTGCCGCGCCCTCTCACCTAACTGCCTCCACGCCCGGGTTCGAGCGGGGAGCTGTACAAGTAGATCCTCCAGTTCGGCCACAAACCTGGGCAGAACAAGCCAGGCGATCACGCCGAGAGCGATGCCCAAGCAGAGATAGACAGTGAGGATAGCCACCGCCCGGCTGGCACCGCGCCTCTCAACTGCCACCACCAAAGGATAGAGAGTGTATGCGATCAAGACCGCGAATAAGAAAGGGGTCAGAATGATCCTGACCCGATATAAAAAGGCTAGCAGACCCGCCGCTGCCAAAACAAACCAAAATGTTCTGCCCACTGTTTTCAACCAATCCAGTTATCCAATGTGCTGCCCACGGTATCCCAGGCCCGTTTAAACACGGTGCGGCCGGTGGAGCGCATCTGCTTGGTAACGGTGCCCTTTTGCATGGAGTTCCCCAAGTAAACACCGAGGGCTAAGCCGACGAGACCAGCTGTAATCATGTTCCTGCCGTTAATTGTATCCACCCCATTCCGCTTGTTCTTGACAGAGCGACGCTCTTCTACCGTTAGTTTCTCCATCTTGAGCAAAAAAAAACGCCGGGACAAGTCCCGGCGGCCGCTCACCCACTTAGGAGGCGCTGATACCCAATTTCTCTTTATAGTCGGCAATTGCGGCCTGCAGTGCTTCTGCAGCCAGATTTGAACAGTGCATTTTTAAGGCAGGCAGACCGTCAAGGGCATCTACAACGTCTTGCTTGTCAATCTTGGCCGCATCTTCCAAGCTGAGGCCAATGGCCATCTCCGTAATTACGCTGGATGTGGCAATGGCCGCTCCGCAGCCGAAGGTTTTAAACTTAATATCAGATATGATTCCATCCTCGACCTTAATCCATATTTTCATTATATCGCCACAGCGGGCATTGCCCACTTCGCCGATCCCATCCGCATTTTCGATTTCCCCCACGTTGCGCGGATTGGTGAAATGATCCATTACCTTTTCAGAATACATTGTTTTACCCCCTAAGCGTTATAAAGCGGTGACATGGCCCGCAGCCGTTCCACAATTTGCGGCAGTTCTTTCAAAACGAAATCAATATCACTTTCACTTGTCTTCCGTCCAAGTGTCAGACGTACCGAACCCTGGGCGATCTCATGGCTCAAGCCCATGGCAAGCAGCACATGCGATGGTTCTAAAGAACCGGAAGAACAGGCTGAACCACTCGATGCCGCGATACCCAAAAGATCCAAATTGAGCAGCAGCGACTCCCCTTCTACGTACTCAAAGCAGACGTTAACGTTATTGGGCAGACGGTTTTCCAGGCTACCGTTAATCTTAGTAGCGGGGATTTCACTTAGACCTGCTATCAGCCTATCCCTCAGCGCCATTAAGCGTTTCCCTTCCTCTTCCCGTTCCGCTTGAGCCAATGCGAAGGCTCTTGCAAGCCCAACAATACCAGCCACGTTCTCCGTTCCAGCCCGGCGCCTTCTTTCTTGGGCACCGCCGTGGATCAAAGGCTGGATGCGTACGCCCTTGCGCACATACAAGGCACCTACACCCTTGGGACCGTAGAATTTATGGGCTGAGAGGGAAAGGAGATCGACGTTGAGTTGCTTCACATCAAGGTCCAATGCCCCTGCTGTCTGTACAGCGTCCGTGTGGAAAATGGCTCCGTGGCTGCGCACGATCTCGCCGATTTCCCCAATGGGCTGAATGGTACCAACCTCATTATTTGCATGCATTATCGAAACAAGGATAGTATCAGGCCGCAGAGCC
>DGFC01000050.1 GCA_002391465.1 Firmicutes bacterium UBA3910
CTTTGGTATCCTGCGACTTCAAAGGCAACGACAACTCCAGCATTGTTGACGCAGCCCTAACCAAAACGATGGGCGACAACATGCTCAAAGTTGTTGCTTGGTACGACAACGAGTGGGGTTACTCCATGAGAGTTGTTGACCTCATCCGTTACATGGATGCCAACAAGTAAAACTGAGTAAGCTGCGGAACCCCCCCGGTTCTTAGGGGGGTTCCGTTCTGTTCGAGAAGGAGGTTTACCATGGCGAAGAAAACTATTGTGGATATTGAACCACGCGGTAAGCGTGTGTTAATGAGGGTTGACTTTAACGTACCGATTCAAGATGGCGCAATCACAGATGATAAACGCATCCGCGCCGCACTGCCCAGCATTGAGAATCTGCTGGAGCGGGGAGGCAGGGTTGTACTCATGTCCCACCTCGGGCGCCCCAAGGGCAAAGTGGTGGAAGAACTGCGCCTCAATTTAGTGGCAGAGCGTTTAGCTGAACTGTTGGGTAAACCAGTCAAGAAGCTTGACGACTGTATCGGTCCAGAGGTCGAAGCAGCAGTAAACAGCCTCCAAGACGGCGAGGTAGCCCTTTTGGAAAACGTCCGTTTCTACGCTGAGGAAGAGAAAAACGATCCGGAGTTTGCTGCCCAGCTGGCTAAACTCGGCGACATTTACGTTAACGATGCCTTCGGTACTGCCCACCGCGCCCATGCCTCAACAGAGGGTGTGGCCAGGTATCTACCGGCCGTTTCCGGATTCCTTTTGGAAAAGGAACTTAAGTTCCTGGGTGACGCGGTGGAAGATCCGAAGCGTCCGTTTGTGGCCATTTTAGGCGGAGCCAAGGTTAAGGATAAGATTTCCGTAATTGAAGCCCTCTTGACTAAAGTGGATACGTTAATCATCGGTGGAGGCATGGCCTATACCTTCTTCAAAGCACAGGGATACGAGATCGGAAAATCTCTCCTGGATGAGGAACGCCTTGATTTCTGCCTTTCCGTTCTGGAAAAGGCCAAGGAGCAGGGTGTAGAACTGTATCTACCTGTGGATATTAGGGTTGCCAAGGAATTCAGCCCAGACGCCGAAAACAAGGTCGTCAGCGTGAAAGAGATTCCCGCCGATTGGGAAGGACTTGACATCGGCCCTGAAACTGCTAAGCTTTTTGCAGGGATAGTAAAAGAGGCAGGAACTGTTGTATGGAACGGTCCCATGGGTGTCTTTGAATTTGAAGCGTTTGCCCAGGGAACCCGGGCCATTGCCCAAGCGCTGGCCGACTCAGACGCAGTATCCATTATTGGCGGTGGGGACTCGGCAGCAGCAGTGGAGCAGATGGGCTTAGCGGATAAAATGACCCATGTATCCACTGGCGGCGGTGCTTCCCTTGAGTTCTTGGAGGGTAAAGTCCTGCCAGGTGTAGCAGCGCTAAATGATAGATAGAGGTGAAATGATGCGAACTCCGATTATTGCCGGAAACTGGAAGATGCACAAAACAGTGGGAGAAGCAGTTGAAACCTGCAGAAAACTGGAGGAAGTGGTGACCGACAGCCCGGTTGAAGTTGTGGTTTGTGCCCCGTTTACAAGCCTGTCCGCTCTGAGCGCCTTAGGTATGGAAAAGGTCCAACTTGGTGCCCAGAACATGTTTTACGCGGATCAGGGTGCTTACACCGGGGAAATATCTGGCCAGATGCTGGTAGATACGGGCTGCAGCTATGTGATTTTAGGCCACTCGGAACGCCGCGAGATCTTCGGTGAAGATGACGAACTGATTAACAAAAAGGTCCTCAAGGCCTTAGAACTGGGCCTCCGCCCCATTCTCTGCGTGGGAGAGACACTCAGCCAGAGGAAAGCCGGGGAAACGGAGGAGGTTGTTGTTAGTCAGACCGCTAAGGCGCTATCTGGAGTGGCAGCGGAACAGCTTCCTCAAGTGGTTATTGCCTATGAGCCTATATGGGCCATTGGCACCGGCGAGAATTCTACACCCGAAGATGCCAACCGGGTGATCGGCTTGATCCGCAGCAAACTTGCGGAGCTGTACGATGGCGAGTTGGCCGGGCAGGTCAGAATTCAATACGGAGGCAGCGTCAAACCGGAGAATATTGCCGGGTTTATGCAGCAGCCCGAGATCGATGGGGCTTTGGTAGGCGGTGCCAGTCTCGCCGTTGAGGATTTTGCTGCCATAATTGACTATCAGAGGTGAAATTGGTGAAAAAGCCGACCATGCTAATTATCTTAGATGGGCTAGGCCTCAATGAGAACCAGGCAGACAACGCGGTTCAGGCAGCCCAGACCCCAACCATTGACTGGCTGAGGGAAAATGTACCCAGCAGCACGCTGTCCGCTTCAGGCCGCAGCGTGGGGTTACTCGATGGCCAGATGGGGGATTCTAACGTCGGACATTTGAATATTGGAGCAGGAAGAATCGTCTACCAAGATGTGGTCCGCATTACGAAGTCCATTGAGGATGGCGACTTCTTTGAGAATGAAGTACTGCTTCAGGCCGTAAACCATTCCAAGAAAACGGGCGGTGCTCTCCATCTAATGGGTCTAGTTTCGCCCGGAGGCGTGCACAGCCATTCGGAACACTTGTATGCGCTTCTGCGCTTCGCTAAAGCGCAAGGTCTGGAGAGAGTGTACATCCACGCCTTTCTCGACGGACGCGATGTGCCCCCCAGCAGTGCCAAGGATTATCTGGCCCATCTGGAAGAGGAAATTAAAGCGGTGGGAGTGGGCAGGATCGCCTCCATTTCCGGCCGTTACTACGCCATGGACCGCGATCGACGTTGGGATCGGGTGGAGAAGGCGTACCGGGCGCTTATGGGTGTGGGCCGCACAGCCCCCGACAGCGCTACAGCCATAACTGAGGCTTACGCCAAGGGTGAGACGGACGAGTTCGTAATCCCCATCGTCATTACCGAAAACGGTGAGCCCGTTGGTCCGGTGCAGGATGGCGACAGTGTTTTCTTCTTTAACTTCCGGGCAGACAGGGCACGGGAGATTACTTGGGCCTTTGTGAACGAAGATTTCGATGGCTTCGAGCGGGGCAACGTTCCCGATGTCTTCTTCGCCACGATGACCCAGTACGATGAACAACTCACGGTACCCTTTGCCTTTCCTCCCCAGAGTCTAGATAACACACTGGGTGAATACGTGGCCAAGCAGGGTAAGACCCAGCTGCGCATCGCCGAAACGGAGAAGTACGCGCACGTAACGTTCTTTTTCAACGGCGGTGAGGAAGAGCCTAATCCAGGTGAAGACCGGGTTCTGATTCCTTCGCCAAAGGTTCCCACCTATGACCTGCAGCCGGAAATGTCCGCGCCTGAGGTAACGGCAGAGGTTGTAAAGCAGATTCAGGCAGGCAAGTATGACCTGATCGTGCTCAACTATGCTAACTGTGATATGGTGGGCCATACCGGAGTGTTTGAAGCTGCGGTTAAAGCGGTGGAAGCGGTAGACCACGGCTTGGGTCGGGTACTGGAAGCGCTGAAGGAAGCAGGTGGCGTGGCCCTCATTACGGCGGACCACGGTAATGCTGAACAGATGCGCGATTACGAGACCGGTGAACCCCACACTGCACATACCACCAACCTGGTGCCGATCTGGCTCTTCAATGCGCCGGAGAATTACACTCTCCGTTCTGGCATTTTGGCCGATATTGCACCTTCCTTACTTGATTTGATGAACCTACCTCAGCCGGAGGAAATGACCGGCGAGAGCTTGATCGTAAAGGAGGATAATTAATGATTATTAACGATGTAATCGCAAGGGAAGTCCTGGACTCCAGGGGCAACCCCACAGTTGAAGTTGAAGTGTTCTTGGTCGACGGAGCATTTGGCCGGGCCATCGTTCCTTCCGGTGCCTCTACCGGTGCCTATGAAGCGGTGGAACTGCGTGATGGCGACAAAACTCGCTATCTGGGCAAAGGTGTGGAGCAGGCAGTACGCAATGTGGAAGAGATCATTGCACCTGAACTGATCGGCCTAGACGCTACTGACCAAATGGCAATTGACCAGATCATGATCGATCTAGACGGGACTCCCAACAAGGGCAAACTGGGTGCCAACGCAATCTTGGCTGTTTCGCTGGCCGTAGCCCGCGCTGCTGCCAACTCCCTTGGCCTGCCCCTATACCGCTACATCGGCGGCACCAACAGCCATCAGCTGCCAGTGCCCATGATGAACATTCTCAACGGCGGTGAACACGCAGACAACAACGTGGACATCCAGGAGTTTATGGTTATGCCAATCGGTGCTGCCAGCTTCAAGGAAGCCCTGCGCATGGGTGCAGAGGTATTCCACAACCTGCGGGCAGTTCTGCAGGCCCGGGGCCTGAACACCGCAGTTGGCGACGAGGGCGGCTTTGCCCCTAACCTCCAGTCCAACGAAGAGGCAATCCAGGTTATCATCGAGGCAATTGAAAAGGCCGGTTACAAACCGGGCGAAGATGTGGTTATCGCCCTTGACGTGGCCGCAACTGAGCTGTTTGAGGATGGAAAATACAACCTGGCCGGCGAAGGCAGAAGCCTGGATACGGACGAGATGATCGCTTACTACAGCGAGCTCGTGGATAAATATCCCATCATCTCCATTGAAGACGCCCTGAGTGAAGACGAGTGGGATGGCTGGAAAAAGCTGACCGACGCCCTTGGCGATAAAGTTCAGCTGGTGGGTGACGACCTGTTTGTTACCAACACCGAGCGCCTCAAGGTCGGTATTGAAAAGGGCATTGCCAACTCCATCCT
>DGFC01000028.1 GCA_002391465.1 Firmicutes bacterium UBA3910
TCTTTCCCCACATCCCTCAGATCGGTGGGAGCGTAATCCTCTTCCAATTCAGCGACGGGCCTGTACTCTGCCTTAAGTCTGTTCAACACCAAGCATTTCATATCAGCCCGGCAGAAGGCACAGTCACAGGCTGTAGAATCCTCCGCAATCACCTGCTCAATCGCTAAATCCACCAGTTCCTCCATGAGATTATGAATGGCATAATCCTCACTACTCAGCTTCACTTACCTCTACTCCTTTGTGGCTAACGCCGTTGATCAATAAATGACCCTTCAGCTGACCGCCCCTTACCCGTATACGCCCGGTGGGTGTGCTTGCCTTCCCTAATCTTCTTCGTTCTTTCCTTCAATTGAACCAACACCGCCTTAACGGTGCTCTCAATGCTGTCGTTCAATGCTTCGATTCTTTCTGCCTCAGCGCGTAAACGCTCTGCCATCTCCTCCCCGGAATCAGCAGCTGTTTCTTCCCCAAGCTGGGCATTGAGCTCATCAACTGCGGCCATGATTTCCTGCCGCTCCTCCATCAGCTTCTCCAAAGCGGCGAAAGACTCGTCATTATCCAACAGCTCTTGGACGGACATGGCCGCCATTTTCTCGCTCAGTCCGCCCAAGCGCTGAAATAACTCAAGCTTACGCTGGTACAGCTCTACGCTCACCTTATCCCCCCTGCATTCCCAGGAGTTGTTGATAGAGCCAGTCGCTCTGGGCATAGAGCTGGCTCAACACCTGTTCCATGGCGGTAAATCTCCGCCAATGACTTTCTTCGGTGCGGAGAAGCCTCTCCTCCATCGCTTCTAGTCTATCCTCGTATTCCCGGATGCGCTCACCTAAGAAACTGTCATCGTAAACGCTAGTAGCCCTACCGGCTGTCTGGGTGATCCTTTCCATGCCCCGATCCAAGACCTCAGTCAGGCGTTTAGCAAATCCCTGTTCCTTTCCTTCCCCGGCCTGGGTGAAGAGATCCCTCACTTCGTCAGCATTGTCACTCAACGCACTCCGTAGTTTCTCTTCATTCAGGTAGAGTTTGCCATTTTCAAACCAAGTCCCGGTTGTGATGCCGATATCGGCCAAGCTTTTGTACTCCTCGAGGCCTTCCACCGCCCCGCCCAAAGCCAGGCGCATGTCACTTAACACACCGCTGATCAAACGATCGGAACGAAGAAGCCCACTTCTGGCCCTCTCTTCCCAAAGTTCGATTTCTTTGTCGCTCATCTCCGCCTTCTGTTCATCAGTTAGGGGCGGGAAATCGCGGAACACTTCTTCCCGCAGAGCTGAGTTCAGTTCCTCCACAATCTCATTGTATTGGTTGACAAACTCCTTAATGCGGTCAACCACAGCATCCACATCGTGGGTCACGTTAACCCGCACAGTAGCGTCTTCATCTGCCTGATGCAGTTGAACTACCAAGCCGTTCAGGTTCACAGTGTTTTCTGAACTTGTAATCCCAATCCCGTTTACAATTACTTCAGCGTCTTGACCTATACTCTTAACCTCACCGTCACCAAAAACCCGGGCGGCAAAACCGTCTGGGTCGTCCACCAGAATCTCTATTTTCGCCTGTTTCCCGGTAGCCCGCGTGGTGAGGGAAATGTCTTCCCCATCGGTAAAGGCCTGAATACCCAAGGCCTTATTCTCGTTAATCTTTTTGGCAATACTGAAGAGGTCATCATTCCGGGCCACTGAAATCTCATGATACTCCCCGTCAGCACCCAGCAGGGAAAAGGACGCTTCCTCGGGGCCTTCTTCTTCCTCAAAAAACGCGTTTAACTCACTGCCTGCCCCACTATAGACCGTTCTGGCAGCAGTGGCCAGCTTATTCACCGTCAGCTCGAATGACCCCTCCTGGGTCCCGCCGGTGGCAGTTACGGTGAGAATGTCTTCCCGTGACGATACGGCCGTTCTTCTATCGAAGGTTCCCTGTAGTCCCATATCGAAGGACATGTTCCTGAGCCGCAAGAATTTCATATTCACATCGCGATAGGCATCCCGCTTCCACTCAGTCTGCACTTTCTGCTGAAACACACGGTCTACCGGGATCCGTTCCACGCGCATCAAATCCTCAATAATCTGTTCCACATCTAAACCAGAGTACATCCCAGATATCCTCACTGCCTTCACCCCTTCCTTAAGTCTCTCTACTTATTTTATCGGCAGATTAGGCCGTTGCTTTAACGCCCCCGCGGCCAGGATTTACCATCTGTGGTTACAATTCTCCATTACTTTTATTTTACCTTTTTCCAAATACAGATTGACACCGCGCCGGGCACGTGTTACACTTAAGTCGGTTCAGAAGTTAAAAGATGCGAACAAAGGCCTCGTGTTTCACCACAGTGAACAAGGGTTTTACATGTTTGCTGCATTTTGGCTTTTAACCAGCAATAAATTAGAGGAGGCCATTGAACGCATGATCGGAAGAGTTAAGTGGTTTAACGCAGAAAAAGGCTTCGGTTTCATCGAAGTAGACGGCGGCGACGACGTATTCGTCCACTATTCCGCCATCCAAGGCGAAGGCTTCAAATCGCTCAACGAAGGCGAAGAAGTCAGCTTTGACATCGTAGAAGGGTCCCGTGGGCCGCAAGCGGCAAACGTAACCCGTCTCGGCTAAGAGACAGCAAACGAGAAAAAACCCGTTCCCTTAGGAACGGGTTTTTTTCATTCGCTTTCCTCGGCCAGCACGAGCTCGAGCACCCAGTTGAGCTCACCAATGGCCTTTTCCAACGCCTCCCAGCGGGACTGATCCGAGGCAATAAAAGTTCTGAGCATAACCTGCTCTGATCGTAGTTCATTGATTCTGTTCCGAATCTGTGCAGCCAACTCCTTATGGCCCATAAGCAGTTCCTCTCTCTTTCTCTTCATCTCTTAGCTGTGTCAACTAGTGTCCATAGATTGTTTAGAAACAACGAGGATAGATAAATTGTAACCTGTAGTGCCGTCAAGTTCAAGTTAGCCAAAACCGGGCAGGATTTTTCTCGGGCAAAGAAGAAATGTTTAACATATGATTAATAATCTTAATGTCCGCTCCAATCTCAACCAGAAAGGGGGCCGGGCAGCCAACACTATTAGATGGGAGTGTCGTCAGTGAAACGAGAGTATATGGCCGAACCGTATAAGATCAAAATGGTGGAGCCGATCAAAATGACCACCAGGGAACAGCGGGAACAGGCCTTGAAAAAGGCTGGTTACAACACGTTCCTGCTGGACTCGGAAGACGTTTACATCGATCTGCTTACGGACAGCGGCACCAATGCCATGAGCGACAACCAGTGGTCCGGGCTGATGTTGGGCGATGAAGCCTACGCCGGCAGCAAGAACTTTAAGCACCTGGAAAGGGCAGTTCGGGAATTATATGGTTTTAAGTATGTGGTCCCCACCCACCAGGGCCGCGGTGCAGAAAACATTCTGTCCCAGATCATGATCAAACCGGGCGACTACGTGCCGGGCAACATGTATTTCACCACCACGCGGGCCCACCAGGAGCTGAACGGTGGTATTTTCGTGGACGTTATCATCGATGAAGCCCACGATCCCTCCAACGAACATCCCTTTAAGGGCAACATAGACCTCAACAAACTCCAGGCTCTGATCGACGAAGTCGGGCCAGAAAAAATACCCTATATCTGCCTAGCTGTAACTGTGAACCTGGCCGGCGGCCAGCCTGTGGCCCTGGAAAACATGCGGGCAGTTTATGAGCTGGCGCAGAAGTACGGCATCAAAGTGATGATGGATGCCACGCGCTGCGTGGAAAACGCCTGTTTCATTAAGCACAGGGAACCGGGCTATGCGGATAAGTCGATCCACGAGATCGTGCTGGAGATGTTCAGCTACGCCGACGGCGCCACCATGTCCGGTAAGAAAGACGGTTTGGTCAACATTGGCGGTTTTTTGGCCCTGAACGATGAAGAACTTTACCAGAAGGCAACCAGCTTGGTTGTGGTCTATGAAGGTATGCCTTCCTACGGCGGCATGGCTGGACGGGATATGGAGGCACTGGCCCGGGGTATGTACGAGTCCATGGACTATTACTTCATCGCCCATCGTTTGGCACAGGTCCAGTATTTAGGCGACCGCCTGATGGAAGCAGGTATACCCATTGTGAGGCCCGTTGGCGGCCACGCCGTCTTTTTAGACGCCCGGGCCATCTACCCGCACATCCCCCAAGACGAGTTCCCTGCCCAAATGCTCGCAGCCCAGCTCTATCTAGAATCGGGTGTCCGCAGCATGGAAAGGGGTATCGTCTCCGCCGGGCGCGACAAAGACGGCAACCACCATTATCCCAAACTGGAACTGGTCCGCCTCACCATCCCCCGTCGGGTGTACACCTACGCCCACCTGGATGTGGTTGCAGATTCGGTCATTGCTGTGTACAAAAACCGGGACAACGTACGCGGTCTGCGCTTTGTGTATGAACCGCCGGTCCTGCGCTTCTTTACCGCCCGCTTCGAACCACTCTAAAGCTAGTCAGCAAAGCCCCCGAACGGGGGCTTTTATCTTAGTCTAGGAAAATCCTGGCATAACTGCCAAACCGATCGAACACCATCAAGAGGCCCACTAGAATTAGGAGCAGACCGGAAGCCACTTGGATGCGGGGCAGGTTGCGCTTGATGAAACCGAAGGCCGTCTGGAGCCGATTCCAGAGCAGCGCTGTCAGAAAAAACGGTATTGCCAAACCCATGGAAAAGACAAAGAGCAGGCCCATCCCCTGATACAAAGTGTCCACATTGGAGGCTAAGAGCAAGGCGGTGCCTAAAAACGCACCTAAGCAGGGCGTCCAGCCAAAGGAAAAGGCTGCTCCAAAGGCAATACTGGACCAAAACCTGAGGTTATCCGTTCGAACCGAAAACTGCTTACTACGGTTGAGCAGTGTTATGCCTGTCTCTTATACACATCT
>DGFC01000071.1 GCA_002391465.1 Firmicutes bacterium UBA3910
AGATGTGTATAAGAGACAGGAGTACAAGCTGTTCGGTTATGTTGGTTTTCTTATCTGCGTGCCTTCTAGTTTGTGTTGCCATGCAGGAAATCTGTGTTAAATGGCAAAAGAATGGGTATGGTATGTTAACGGCTGGGGAACTGCGATCTGTGCACAAGAAGAGAGATAATTTCAGTCACTTCGAATTCCAATGGTAGATTCTGCTAATTCGTTATGAAAGTGTAATGGCAATGTCTCTTTTTCTCGAATTTATCTTTATTTTCCCGGCTAGATCTGGTATAATGCACGCAGATAGTTTATTTGCTCTGCCCTAGTAGCTTGTGAAATTTAATCTTTCATGTATTTTGAGGGAAGACGAACAGGACAAGTTGTTAATTTGTATAATTATTACTGTAATCCTATTTTGATTTTGCCATATTTAGTTTCGAAGGATTGATTCTTTCGAGCAGCCAGAGAGACCAAGAATGGCGCAGCTTAAAGGGGCGGCGCCGAGAATCGTCAAGAATTATATTATCTCCTTCTGCTATTATTCTTTGGTATTTGAGAGTGTTCACAGCATCTTGCGTACTAATTCTTCCTTTCACTGTAGAGAGCAGTGCACATTTTGTAGCTGTTGGTTAATGGCGTGAACGGCTAATCCGTGCGCCGGCTGGGAGGTAGTAATGTTGAGAATTGGTTATGGTCTCATTGGCTTAGGGGGAATTGCCCGCACACACCTCCAGGCCTTAAAGAGTATGTCTGTGCTGGATATTCCCGCGCCGCCCACCGAACTTGTGGGTCTTTTCACAACTGATCCGAACAAAGTAGAACAGGGACATAAAATAGGATTTAAACACGTTGTACACGATCTGGATGAGCTACTTGTCCTAGACGTAGATGTGGTAGATATCTGTACCCCGAATTACTTACACTATCCGCAGATATTGGCAGCGGCCCAGCATGGTAAACACGTTTACTATGAGAAACCGTTGTGCCTAGATGAAGAAGAAGCTGAAGCATTGGGGCGAGAACTGGAGGATTATTCAGGCACTATTCAAGGAGCCTATGTATTGCGCTTTCTACCGGTAGTTGCTAAAGCTCGCGCAATTTTAAAGGACGGCGTAATCGGCCAGGTCCACTCTTTTCGTTTCACCTCCTACCATTCTAGTTATTTGAACCCTAACCGCCCCGGTGCATGGCGTTTACAGCATGCTGCTTCCGGTGGCGGTGTTTTAATGGATTTAGGCAGCCACATGCTGGATTTGGTCCGGTTTATGTTAGGCGAACCGACCAGTGTCAAAGCTTGGACTAACACATTTGTAAAAAAAAGGTTTTGGCCTAATGGAGAAGAAATGGATGTGGATGTCGATGATCACGCGCTGGTCGTCCTCGGTTTAGAGGGGGGAGGCCAGGGCACAGTGGAGGTATCCCGTGTGGCTGTAGGTAACGACGGGATGACCTTGGAATTCTACGGCGAGAAAGGTGCCATACACGTAGATCCAGCTCAAGGTACGTGTCGATGTTTCGACGCTTGGGGCCAAGAGATTTTCCCCAAGACAGAGCAAGATCCGTTTTTGCATAACCTGTTGGCAGTCTTCCCCCCGGCGAAACTTTCGCTTGGGTGGATGGTAGATATCCATCTCGCCAGCCTGGCTTGGTTTTTGCGGACTGTAGCCAGTGGCGAAATTCTGGAAGGCACACCGGATCTAAAGGAGGGGATACTCACTCAGAAGTTAGTAAACAGAGCGTACGCGTCGGTAGAGTAACGATTCTTAGTGTAGTTTAATTCATGTTTCCTGTTGACTGAGCCGCAGCGATTCATAACAACTGGGGAATTTATTCTGGCAGATTGAGTCAACGGGAAAAGGCACCAGTACTTCGTAGACAAATTAGTTATGTAAGGAGGAAGAAAATTGCAGATAAGCATCGGTGTAGCTCTAGCTTTAGCAATTTGGGCTTATATCGGGATTGTCCTTAACCTAGCCCCCGGTCTTGCTTGGACTGAGCCTCTCATTTCCGGTACAATCACCGGCTTGATTGTGGGAGACGCTGCAGTGGGTCTGAGCGTGGGCGCATCTCTTACCCTCATGTCCTTGGGTATGCACACGTTTGGTGGTGCGACCATTCCAGACTTCTTCGTGGGGTCTATTCTTGGTACAGCCTTTGGTATTGTAACAGGTAGTGTGGAGACTGGTTTGGCCATCGGTATGTCAGTTGCCCTTCTCATGATGCAGCTTGACGTATTCGGCCGTGGTGTTAACACAGTGTTCATCCACGCAGCAGACAAGTATGTGGAAGACGCCAACTGGGGTCGCGTCACTCTCATGCACATCCTCGGCCATATGCCTTGGGGATTGACCAGGGCGATTCCGGTATTCCTGGCTCTCTGGCTTGGGCAAGACGCAGTAATTGCCTTTACCAACTGGGTACCTCAGTGGTTTATGGATGGTATTAGAACGGTCGGAGCTATCCTGCCTGCACTCGGTTTTGCACTGCTCCTCGGTCAAATGGCCATCCGTAAGTACCTTCCTTTCTTGATCATTGGTTACGTTCTCTTTGCCTATCTCGGCATGTCCGTGATTGGAATCAGTATTGTTGCTGTGGCAATCGCAGTTCTCTACATGCAGCTGAAGGGAGGAGCGGAGAATGCCTAATAACAAGAAGAAATTATCGCCTGAAGCAAGGCGGGCAATGTGGCGTTACATCTGGACCTTCCAGTGGTCCTGGAACTACGAGCGCATGCAGGCCCTGGGCTTTGCCTGGAGTATCTTCCCGGTTCTGGAGAAGGTTAAGAAATCCAAGGATGAGCTCATTGCTGCCATGCAGCGTCACCTCGGGTTCTTCAATACCCATCCGCCGATGGGTGCAGCGATCTTTGGTGCTGCCGTTGCGTTGGAAGAGGAAGGCGCAGATCCTGATGTCATCGACAGCTTGAAGGTTGGTCTTATGGGACCCTTCGCCGGTATCGGTGACACCCTCTTCGCCATCCTGACAAGACCCATCATTGGTACCTTTGCTGCCGCCTTGGCACTCCAGGGTAACATGTTCGGTTTCTGGTTGATGGTTGCCTTTGGTCTCTTCTGGGGCCTCTTGTTTCAGTATCTTCTGTTCCATGTTGGCTACCGTCAAGGTATCAACGTCGTGTCCGAAGTATCTGAAGCCGGTCTTCTGGGACGGATCACCGAAATGGCCACCATTATGGGTGTGACAGTCATAGGCGGGTTTATCCCCAGTATTCTGCGGGTACAAACAGCCTTGAAGTTCACCCAGGAAGTTGAAATTGATGGCCAGATCCAGCAGAAGGTCGTTATGGTTCAGGACACCCTGGATCAGATTCTGCCCTACGCAGTTCCCATCGGGCTGGTCGCTTTCACTTATTGGCTGATCAAGGGCCGTCAGTGGAAACCGATTCAGGCCTTGGGTGCACTGGTAGTAATTGGCTTTGTAGGCAGTTTGATCGGTATCTTCTAGGCAGTAGGAATCTACTATCTGGACAGAATAAGGAAGTCAAGGAAGGGTGGGTGTGCTTTTCCACCCTTCCCTTGATTGACAATGTAATGGGCAAGGAGATGCGGAATGATTGGTGTATTGATAGTTGGTCACGGTGGTTTCCCAACAGGTTTGTTGGATGCAGCAACCATGATCATGGGACAACAAGAGCAAGTTGATGCAATTGGACTGCAGCCGGAGCAGGGGCCGGAGGAATTTCTTGAGGCTCTGCGGGCTAAGGCCGAGAAGGTAAACAGCGGTAAGGGCGTCCTGGTTTTGGCAGATCTGTTTGGAGGCAGCCCAGCCAACACTTCAGCCTATTTGGTGAGCGATGAAGAACTGGGCTTTCCTGTGGATGTGGTGACGGGAGTAAGCTTACCCATGGTGCTCGAGGCACTCGTTGTACGGTCGAACATGGAATTGGCTGACGTGGTTGATGTCTGCCTAGAAGTGGCCGGAGAGAGTGTTCGTAAGCTTTCAGATATTCTCGGATAATCACTGATTGCAGCTTTACGTTTGAAATAATGTTAGGGAGGAAAAAGTATGGCTGTTGTTCATATCAGAATTGATAATCGTTTGATTCACGGGCAGGTAACCGTTGCTTGGGCAAGTTTCTTTGGTGCGAATCACTTGATCTGCACTAACGATGATGTGGCAAAGGATCCCATCCAGAAGATGATTCTACCCCAGGCTGCCCGCGGCGTTAAAACCTCGGTTCTTTCCGTTGCCGAGACTGCTGAATACGTGAAGAGCGAGCAAGCTCAGAAAGAAAAGATCTTGATTATTGCCAAGTTCCCCGAAGACGCACTGGGACTGTTGGAAGCCGGTGTAGAAGTGGATCACGTCAATGTGGGTAACCAGGCAATTATTCCGGGCACAAAACCGGTGCACGTGACCCGTTCGGTAGCGGTTACGCCCGAGCACGCTGAAGTGTATCGTGCCATTGCCAAGAAAGTCAAAAAGCTGACTGCCCAAACCATGACCACACACAAGGAAGAAGACCTACTAGAATTACTGGAGAAGAAGGGACTGTAATGTATTTAGGCTGCAATGAGATAGATATAACTCCGAATATCCCGATTCAGCTAGCAGGCTATATGTTGCGCAAAAAGCCTGCTACAGGTGTTGCCTCGCGCTTATTTGCTAGAAGTTTCGTTTTTCGCCAAAACGATTTAACACTCGGCCTTATAACAGCTGATCTGCTTATGCTAAGCCAAAAACAAAGCCAATGGGTGCGTAGGGAAGCTGGTAAGCTCACTGGAATCGATCCCGACAACATCATTGTGGCCTGCACACACACCCACGCCGGCCCTACCACAGACACCGTCTTGGGCAATCCGCCCGATCCGGTCTATGTCCAGTGGGTTTTAAAGGCGTTAGCAGGCTCTTTGTACCAGGCGGCCAACGATCTGGAGAAGGTCGAAGCCGGGTATTTGGTCAGCGAAGTTGAGGGCATCAGCGCCAACCGTCGCGACCCGGACGGCGAAGTGGATCGCCGCTTGATTGTGCTGGGATTCCAAACGGAAGCAGAGGACCTTAAGGGGCTGTTGTTCAACTTTGCCTGCCATCCCACCGTTATGGGGCCGGACAACCTCTTGGTTTCACCGGAGTATCCGGGCCACGCAGTGGAGTTTTTGAAAAACGCCTTCCCCGGTACTACCGTGGGCTTTCTCAACGGTGCCGCCGGCGATGTTAGTACCCGGTTTGTTCGGCGGGAGCAGACTCACAAGGAAAGCAGACGGCTCGGTAGGATCTTGGGGGCTTCTGTGGCAGGTTTAGCCGAGAAGTTAACATTTGGTCCGGTTGAGCTGGACGCCAAAGAAGTGTCTTTCCCGATTCTAGCGAAAGAGTTGGTGGATGACAGCGAGGCTGAGCAGGAGATTGCCAAATGGGAAGAACGGCTGGCGGAGCTGAAAAGCAAAGGTGCGTCCGCAGGTGAACTGCGTGTGGCCCAAACGGGTTTAGAGGGCGCCCTTGTTCAGCGCGAAGCGAAAAACAGGGCAAAACTGCCAAAAGAGTCTGCCTTATGTGCTTGGCGCTTTGGCGATCTGGGCCTGGTTTCAATCCCTGGAGAGCTGTTTACCAGTTTGGGGAAATTGATTCGCGCCAATGCCCCGTTCCCCAACGTAATCATTTCCTGTTACAGCAACGGCGTTTTGGGTTACATCCCGTCCCAGGAAGCCTATGAGCAGGGCGGTTATGAAGCCCTGTCCTCACCCTTAGCTCCCGGCTTTGGGGAGAAACTGGCCGCAGCTGCAGTTGATGCCCTAAAAGAATTGGCTGAAGCACGGTAGGATTACCTGATTTAGTACACAACAGGCAGAGGGGGGTAAGCATTGAACGCATTTGATCGATACAGCAACTATGTATGGGAAGTTTTAGACGAAGTACGCAGAACCCAAGCTGCAAACATTGACGCAGCTGCCCAGCTCGCTGCTAAGGCAGTGGCCCAGGGAGGTTTAATCCACACCTTTGGCACCGGCCACTCCCATATGGTGGCGGAAGAAGTGGTCTACCGGGCCGGAGGTTTGGCAGCTGTCAACGCCATTTTAGAACCCAGCCTTACCGGTAACGAGCAGGTAAGTAAAAGTGAGTTAACGGAACGCATGGAGGGTTGGGGCAAGATTATCGTGGACTACCACCGCATTGACCCCAAAGACGTAATGATCGTGATCTCCAACTCCGGTCGCAACGCAGCACCCATTGAGGTAGCTTGGGAGTGCCAAAAGCGCGGTGTTCCAGTTATCGCTATCCTTTCCCGGGCATACGGCAACAATTTGGCGTCTCGCCATTCTAGCGGCAAGAAGCTGATGGATGTGGCGGATATAGTAATCGACAACTGCAGTAAGCTTGGGGATGCCACAATTAAATTGGAGGGCCTTGACGTTCCGGTTGGGCCCGCATCTAATGTGAGCGCCTTTTACATCATCAATGCCATTACCGTTGCCGTAGTAGAAAAGCTCCTAGAAATGGGTGTTAAGCCACCTGTTTTCCTCAGCGGCAATCTAGATGAGGGCCGTGACTACAACGCTGATTTGATTGAGAAATATCGCGGTAGAATCGCAGTTCTGTAGACAGAAAGAGAGGAGAAAAGATGAGCGGAGTAAGAAGCTGGCAGCGTTATTTTGCAGAGATAGAAAAGATATTCGAGCGCATTCAGAGCACCCAGGCAGAGAACTTTGAGGCTGCAGCGGCAATCTTAGCCGAGGCGATAGAAAAGGACGGGTTAATACACGTTTTCGGCGTAGGCCACTCCACCATTTTGGGTGAAGAGGTTAAATGGAGGGCGGCAACCCTCGCCCCCATCCATGCCATTAACGAGTTGAGTATGTCCGGGGTTGTGGAGATTACCAAGTCCGGACGCATGGAGAACTTGCTTGGGGCAGGGGAAGCCATGGTTGAATACCACCGGATCAACCCGCCCGACGCGGTTATTATCGCTTCCCAATCGGGCAATAACATTGTGCCCATCGAATTTGCCGAGGCTTGCCGGGCCCGGGGTGTTAAGGTTGTGGCGATAAATTCCATTGAATACACCAACTTTCTAAATCCCCGCCATCCTTCCGGCAAGAAGCTGAAGGATCACGCAGACGTTGTCATTGACAACTGCTGCCCCATCGGCGATGGTGTACTGACAATGGACGGGCTGGATCAGACGGTGGGGCCTAGCTCTACAGCGGCAGGCGTTCCCATTATAAACGCCCTCTTGGCCCAGACGGTAGAGAACCTGCTGGAAAAGGGTATTAAGCCTGATGTCTATTACAACGGCTCCTTGGCCATGAACAGGCCTGAGGTGAAGGAGCATAATAACGCTTTAGTGGATAAGTATTTCTACAGGATCAGAAACCTCTAAGGGCGTTATCCACCGTTTAGGTGCAGCCTAAACCATGCTAATAGCCAATTCAATGTAAAGCAGACCAAGGGGTTGCACCAACGGGGCAACCCCTTTCCTGAACCATCCGTTTTCCTGTGAAATATGCTTGTAGTTGCACTACCATAAAATGTTACGTTCCCCGCACAGAGGCGCGAAATAGTGTACAATAAGATTAGGAGGAACTGAAATTGAAGATTAAACGGGAAGCTTGTGTAGGAACTTACGCCGAAGCGATACGGGCCGCTGAACTGGGGGCAGAGCGGATTGAACTCTGCGATAACCTAGCTGACGGAGGCACCACTCCAAGTTACGGTACCCTAGCTTTGGCAAGAAGGACGATCGATGCCGAGATCTTCCCCATAATCAGACCCCGGGGTGGCGGCTTTGTCTACAGCGAGGAAGAACTGCAGATTATGGAAAACGACATCCAGGTCTGCCGGGAACTGGGTATTGACGGGGTAGTATTTGGCGTTCTAACTCCCGAGAATGAGATTGATGTTCCTGCCATGCGGAGGCTGATTGAGTGTGCTGGCGATATGGCTGTGGCCTGCCATTTGGCCTTTGACTTGGTACCTGACCGCAAGAAGGCCCTGGATACCCTGGTTGAGCTGGGTGTCATTCGCACTGCCACAACCGGGAGCAGGGAAAGGACACCGGCCATCGCCAATCTGGATGCCATTAAGGAAACGGTGGAGTACGCGGCGGGCAGGATCATAATCATGCCAGCTAGGGGAGTTACTAAAGATAACTATCTAGAAATAGTAGAGAAAACAGGCGTTACCGAAGTCCACGGCACAAGAATTGTGGGTGAGCTTAAATAAAAAAGCAGAAGGGTTAAGCCTTCTGCTGCCACTCCTTTAATATCTCCACGCTGGAACTACAGCCGATGCGCGTGGCTCCGGCTTCGATCATTTTTTCGACCGTGGCTAAATCCCTGATGCCTCCAGCAGCCTTAATTCGGATTTCGGGTAGGGCATGCCTGCGCATAAGTTGGACATCCTTGATTGTTGCACCGGATGGGCCAAAACCAGTTGAGGTCTTGATAAAATCGGGTTTGAATTTGTTGGCGATCTGACACAGGGCGATAATCTCGTCCTCTTCCAAGTAGCAGTTTTCGAAAATCACTTTGCAGGTCACATCGCTTTCACGGCAGATACCGACTATTGCCTGCATTTCCTGTTCGATGTACTGGAAGTCCTTGTCTTTTACAGCCGCCACGTTGATAACATAATCAACTTCATCTGCGCCCTTTGTTATGGCATCGCGCGTTTCAAAGAGCTTGGTGTCCAGGGTGCTTTGGCCTAAAGGAAAGCCAACGGCCGCATCGATTAACACGTCTGAACCAGAGAGAAACTGGCGACACTTTTCGATGTTGGCGTTATTGATAGCCACCGACTTGAAGTTGTAGGTGATCGCTTCTTGGCAGAGCTTTTTAATGTCCTCGGTCGTGGCGTAGGGGCGAAGGTTAGTGTGATCGAACAGCTTTGAGAAGATCATGGCAAGGGCCTCCTTACAAATTGAGATCAGTCTCTAGTTACAATTCACCAATTGGAGCTGGACTAATCTGGTAATAGATTCAGGTTGGGAAGGTGAAACTCCTTCCATAGCATTTGAGGGGAGACAGAATTATTGGTTAGCAGGAAGACAGAGCAGAAGAGGCTGCTCTTAGCGATTGATTTAGATGGCACACTATTGAACGATGATCTGCAGGTCTCGGAGGGCAACCTCAGGGGTCTCGAGGCTGCGAAGGAGGCCGGCGTCACAATAGCGATAGCTACGGGCCGCAGCTTGGAGAGCGCCATGTACGCAGTTGACCGGTATGATTTTTTTGATTATACACTCTGCCACAACGGCGGCTTAGTGTACGATCATGCCGAAAAGCGGCGGCTCCACGTAAATGGAATTGATAAAGACACGGTGAGGAAGATTGTGGAGTTCTGCCTGTCCGAAGGGGAAAGCCTTTATGTCAGGGCCCTAGACCTGTGGGGACTTATTGGCCAGGATAGTACGGCGGAGAAGTTCATCAACTTGGCAGACAATCCTATCAAGCAGATTGCCAGTCCTGCCGAGCTGGAGGAGCAGGACGTGATCAGTTTGGTGGTCCCCGGTGATCGGGACAAGGTTCGTCGGTTTATTGAAGCGAACAACCTGCCCGTAACCACCGCCATTTCCGCTCCCCAGGGTATGGACATCCAGGGGATGGATGTGAACAAGGGCCGGGCTTTGCAGGTTTTAGCGGAGATACTGGGCTTTGAGAGGCCGGAAATTATTGCCATTGGCAATTATTTCAACGATATTGAAATGCTCCAAGTGGCAAACATAGGCATAGCCATCGCTAATTCTCCGACAGAGGTGCGGGGGGCAGCGGACTATGTTACAGCCAACTCCAACAATGAGGATGGGGTTTTGGAAGCTTTACAGAAATTTGTTTTGTAGTTCAAGTTCTTAGGGAGGTGTTCCGAGCTCAATACATAATAGCAATTACTAATAGCACTTGTAGTAGTGGACTAAGTTGAATGAGTTATGGTACACAAAGAAATTCAAAGAGAGTGAGATGGGAAATATGGCATACAAACTGTTTTTCGAAGAAATCGAAAGAATGATTGAAGACGTAAAGCAAACACAGGGTGAAAACATCGTCAAGGCAGCTGAGATTATTGCCGACTCCATCATGGCCGGCGGTATTGTCCAAGCCTTTGGCAGCGGCCACTCCTACGCTGGTGCGATTGAAATTGCAGGTCGGGCAGGTGGGCTCATCCCTGCGAAAGTAATCAAAGAGCCTGCTGGTGGCAAATACGAGAGGGTAGAAGGTGTAGGAACCCTCTTCATGAAAGATGTGGACATTCGGGAAAACGACTGTTTCGTGCTCATTTCCAACTCTGGCCGTAACCCATTGATTATTGAAATGGCCGATTGGATCAAACAGCGGGGCAACAAGATCATTGCGGTAACCGCATTGGAAGTTTCCAAAACAATGACTTCCAGGCATTCTTCCGGCAAACTGCTCTACGAATTTGCCGATGTGGTTCTGGATAACAGGGGCGTATTTGGCGATGCAGCCATTGAACTGGAAGGCATGCCGAGCAAAGTGTGCGGCACCTCCTCCATTACCGGTGCTGTACTTCTCCAGTCCATGGTTCTCCAGTCCATCCAGATCATGCTGGATCGGGGCTATGTCCCACCCGTATACCTCAGTGCCAACATTGATGGCGGTCCAGAGCACAACGAGAAATTGACCGCAAAATACGCCGATAGGCTCCACCGGGTATAATAAGCAACCGAAGCCGAGTTTGTTCTCCAAGGAGAACAAACTCGGTCTGCTTTAACAACGTTTACTGAAGACCGTGAAGATTTGCTGCAGTGGATCAAATACATAAATTTTCCAAAAGGGGTGGACAACGTGGCAAGAGTTCTCATCATAAGCGAAAACATCTATACTTCCGCAGGTCGTGTGGCCGGCGGTGTAGTCTTGAACGGAACAACCATTGAAAAGATAGTAGAAGAAAAGGATTTGGCGCAATACAGCGAACTGGAAACGATCGATGCCCGCGGGAACATGGTCCTGCCCGGTTTTATAGATATGCACATTCACGGTTCTGCCGGTTGGGCAGTGGGAACAGCCGACGAAGGCAACGTTCGCGGTTTGAGCAGATTCCTCCCTTCCGTTGGGGTAACGAGCTATCACCCCACCTGCGGCGGGGAGACGGTTGATGTGATTAAGGAAAGCCTGCGGGCCGTGGCCAGGGTAAAAGGGGGAGACTATGACGGAGCCCGCATTTTGGGCGTGCATATGGAAGGTCCTTTTTTAAACCCTGCCAAAAAGGGAGCTTTTATTGTAAAAAACCTCCAAAAGCCCTCTGTTGACTTAATGAAATCCTTCATTGAAGCAAGCGAAGGCAACATCATCCATGTCACTCTAGCACCGGAGGTTGAGGGTGCTAAGGAATTGATCGAATACCTAGTAGACCAGGGTATTATGGTGGCAGGCGGCCACACCGATGCAACCTTTGCCGAAACGGAGCAGGGGATAGAGTGGGGCGTTACCCTCTCTAACCATACCTGCAACGCCCAGCGGTCGATCCATCACCGGGAGCCTGGAGCACTAGGCGCCTATCTGCTGAACGATGATGTTTACTGCGAGTTGATCTGCGATTTCTTCCATGTCCATCCGGAAATGGTCAGGTTGGTGATGAGGCTCAAAGGTCCCGATAAGGTGGCCATGATTTCCGACTCAATCATTGGTGCGGGCCTTAAGCCGGGGAAATATGAGTTCTCAGGTAAGACGATCAACATTGACGCGGAAGGCTGGAGCAAGCTTCCCGATGGCACCATTTCGGGCAGCACCAAGAGCATGGCCTTTGGTATTAAGAACATGGTTGAGTTGGGTTATTCCATTGAGGACGTGAGCAAGATGGCTTCCTTTGTGCCTGCTAAGCTATCTAAAGTGGAAGATAGGAAGGGCTCTATTGGCGAAGGCAAAGATGCCGATCTAGTGATTATGGATAAAGATTTCAATGTTGTACGGACCTACGTTGAAGGCAAGCTTGCCTACGATGTCAACGACGAACAGCCGCTGGCAAATCCGGTACTTGCTGCCAACTAAGTTCATTAGACTTAAGGGGAGGTCATAGGTATGTCCAGTCTAGCCTATTTGGAACAGGCCCAGGAGCTGATCGAGAGAATCAGAACCAGCCAGATTGAGGAGATCAACCAGGCTGCGGAGAAGTTTGCCCAGACAGTGCGGGATGATAAAATCATCTACGTTTTCGGCACAGGCCATTCCCACATGATCGGCATTGAGATGTTTGCCCGGGCGGGGGGCTTAGCCAACGTCCAGGCAATGCTGGATGAGGCTGTGCTTACCAGCAGCGGTGCCCGGCGGGGAGGCGCCGTAGAGCGCCTCAGCGGTTTAGCTGAGATCATCTGGAATGACTATAACATCGAAAAGGGCGATGTGATGGTTATAGTCTCCAATTCGGGCAGAAACGCAGTACCGGTGGAGATGGCCATGCTCGCCCAGGAACACGGCATCTACACTATAGCTATCACCTCCCTGGAACATTCCCGCAGCGTGACCTCGAGGCACTCCAGTGGGAAGCGCCTCTTTGAGTTTGCCGACTTGGTGATAGACAACTGTGTACCCAAGGGTGATGGCATGCTGGACTTCGATGGCGTACAGTCCGGTCCAGGCTCAACGGTGGCCGGTACCGTGATTGTGAACAGTATTGTATCTGAAACGCTCAGAATCTTAACTGCGGAGGGGCGGAAGCCGCCCGTCTTTGTTAGCCAGAACGTCGATGGTTACAACAACGACGAGCTGTATATGAAATACCTTAACCGCATTAAGTTTCTATAGATTTGAACCAGGTCCAAACGGGCCTTAAGAGAGAAAGGTTTGATGCAGTATGAAAATGCTGATTAAGAATGCAAATATCATTACCCCCTTTGAAATTAAGCGTAACAGCAGCTTAGTAGTGGAGAACGGCAAAATCAGCGCCGTTTTTTCAGGGGACACGATCGATGAGACAGGATTTGCGGAAGTTGTGGATGCGGCAGGTAAGTACCTTGCCCCTGGCTTTATCGACATCCACAACCACGGCAACTTCGGTCATGACACCATGGAAGGCACCGATGAAGCGGTCCGTTCCATGGCCGATCAGCACCTACAGCACGGAGTCACTTCGTTCCTTTTGACCACCATGACCTCGGCCATGGGTGACATCGAAAAGGCGCTGCGGAAGGCAGCGGAATACACCAAGGCTGAAGTTGATGCTGAGAGGCCTGTGGCCCAGGTGCTTGGTGTTTACTTGGAAGGCCCCTATTTCTCCGAGGAGAAAAAGGGTGCCCAGCCTGCTGAGCATCTAAAAGAGATCTCCGTGTCTGAGCTGCAAGGGTTGATCGAGGCAGCCCAGAACACCATTCGGGTAGCGTCTCTAGCTCCTGAGCTGGATGGGGCGGTAGAAGCGGTCCGTTTCCTAAAAGAGCAGGGTATAACTGTGGCAGCTGGTCACAGCATGGCAACATTCGCACAAACGAAGGCTGCGGCGGATGCGGGCCTAACACTGGCAACCCATTTGTACAACGGCATGAGGAATTTCTCCCACCGAGAACCCGGCATCATTGGCGCAGTCCTAACGGACGAAAGGGTATACGGGGAGATTATCTGCGATGGCATCCATGTACACGTAGGCGCCATGGACTTGGCTGTGAAGGCCAAGGGCAAAGATCGCATTGTGCTGGTCACAGACGCCATGATGGCGGCGGGAATGCCGGATGGAGTGTACGAGTTGGGGGGCCAAACCGTTTACGTCAAGGATGGCACTGCTACCCTGGAGGACGGTACCCTGGCAGGCTCCACACTGACAATGAACAAGGCAGTTTACAACATGGTTAACTTGGTTAATGTGCCCTTGCAGGATGCGGTGCGCATGGCAAGTCTCAACCCAGCCACTGCAATTGGGGTCAGTGACCGCAAGGGCAGTATTGAGCTGGGCAAAGATGCAGACTTAATTATCTTCGATGACAATCTGGACGTTTCTTGGGCGGCAGTACAAGGAAAACCCCGCCGGATGTAACAGAGCATAAATCACAGCAGCAGGCAGAAAGGATGGAGAACAGTGGGGAAAATAGATCTGCACGTCCATTCCTACCACAGTGCTGACGGAGAATTCAGTCCAGCTGAGTTGGTAGATCTAGCAATAGAAAGCGGAGTAAAAGTACTGGCCATGGCTGACCACAATACGGTTGGCGGTGTTCCAGAGTTTTTAGAGGCTGGAAAAGAGAAGGGTTTAGAAGTCATCCCAGCCATTGAAATAGACGCCTTTTACGCCGGCAAAACGTTCCACATCGTCGGTTACTACATTGACTGGCAGAGCGAGGAACTGGAAAAACTGATGGCAGGAACCAAGCAACGTCAAACCGAGATGGTCAAGGGTGTGGTGGCCGAGTTGCCGGCAGAGGGCATAGATCTGACCTGGGAAGATGTGGAGAAGCACTTAACCGGCTACGCTATTCCGGGATTTGCCACGGTGGCTAAAGCGATTATGGCTAAGGAGGGCTTCAGCGGCGATCAGTTTGCCTTTATGCGTAAGCACTTAGCCCCCCGCGTTCCACCTGGGTATCGGGAACAGATGCCTCCGGCAAGCGAGATCATCCCCTTGATCATCAAACTGGGTGGCATCCCTGTGCTGGCCCATCCGGGCTCCTATCTCAACCCTGACGTGGAGGAGGATGTGCAAACGCTCAAGGACCTGAAGGAAATGGGCCTCAAGGGCATTGAAGCCTTTTCCTCATACCACACGCCGGAACTGGACGAGAAGTTCCTACAGCTGGGATTAGAGTTGGGCCTTTTGATTACTGCCGGTAGTGACTTCCACGGTGAGTACAAACCGAAAGTGGCGATGGGCGGCATTCCTGAGACCGATTACCCCATCGAAGAGAACTTGGAAAAGGCCGGTTTTTTCCTGCACAGACAAAAAGACTAGTAGTGAAACAGTGCAGAGATCTTGCCTACAAAAAGACTGCCAGCTTACTGTGCAGTCTTTTTAGTATTTGATGGATGGAGGGAGTAGGGATGAAAAGGGCTTTCATTCTAGATTTTGACGGTACAATAGTGGATTCCATGACTGCTTGGAGTAGGGTTGGTCACAAGTTTTTAGAACGTCACGGCTGTAAGGATATCCCAACCGATCTCTGGGATATTATCAGACCCATGAGCCGCTTGGAATCGGCAGATTATTTCATCTCCCAATGGGGGATTGAGCTAACGCCGGAAGAGATTCGGGACGAGCTGAATGGAATTATGGAAGAGGCCTATGAAAACGAGGTTGCATTGAAGCCTGGAGCTTTGGAGTTCCTGCAAAAGTACAGTGATAGGAAGATGTGCAT
>DGFC01000034.1:0-3763 GCA_002391465.1 Firmicutes bacterium UBA3910
CAGACACCCAGGAGGTCTTTCCCAATGACATTGACGGTCTGCGCAAATTGATGGAAGAGAACGAAAAAGACGGGGGCACAGCCGCGGTTCTCTTGGAGCCGGTTGGGCCGGAAAGCGGTACTAGACCCATTTACAAAGAATACAACCAACAGGTACGGGAGCTCTGTGACGAGTTTGGTGCCCTGCTCATCTTTGACGAAGTGGTCACTGGCTTTAGACTCGGCCTGGGCGGCGCCCAAGGTTATTTTGGCGTTGAACCCGATTTAACCGTTTTCGGCAAAGTGCTCACAGGCGGGTATCCCGCAGCAGGCGGGCTGGGCGGAAAACGGGAGATAATGACCGGTTTGGCAGCCGGGATTGAAGGAACCAAGAAACGGGCCTATGTGGGTGGAACGCTCTCGGCCAACCCCTTAAGCTGCGTCGCAGGTTACTACACCCTTAAAGCCATCGCAGAAACGGATGCTCCCGTTAAGGCAGGTTTGGCCGGCGATCGGCTCACTGCCGGGCTAAACAAGCTGATTGAAAAATACGATCTACCCTTCGTCGCCTACAACCAGGGCTCCATTTGTCACCTGGAGACCACCGGCGTCATGTTTGTGGATATTAGGAAACCGGATTTCATGCGGGAAATTGGTATGCGTAAGCGGGGCATGGAGATCATGGGTGCGGCTTACACAGCGGAAGGAATGATCACCCTGGCTGGCAGCCGCATGTACACCAGCCTAGCCGATACAGATGAAGTGATTGACGATGCCTTAAGCAGGTTCGAACGGATTTTTGCAGCGATTGAAGTTTAGACTGAACCGCAAATAGATGAAGGATTTCGGGGCTTAGGCTTCGAAACCCTTTCCTTTGTAGGCAGCACACAGCTGGCCAGTCCGACATAACATTTTTAGGAGGCAGCCATGGCGGAAAAAAGATTATCCCTCCGGGAAAGAAAAAAACGGGAGAGCCGGGCCCGCATTCTGCGGGCAGCAAGAACCTTGTTCCAGGAGCATGGTTATGATAACACGTCAGTTGAGGAGATTGCGGAAAAAGCAGAGGTGGCCAAGAGCACATTTTTCAACTACTTCTCCAGCAAAGAAAGCCTGCTGGACAGCATTGTAGCCGATGAAGTGGAAGAGATCAAACATCTGATTGAAGCGGATCTGGTTGGTATCCACAGTCCGGCTGCTAAGATCCGCATCGCCCTGAAACATTTTGCCATGGACAGCATTTCCTTTCTGAAAATAACCCGTAAGGTGATGGTGGCAACCATTTTCAAAGACGAAGGCTATCCCCTGCCAGTCAAACAAATGGAAGACCTGCTGGTGGAATTAATTGTGGAGGCCCAGAAGCTGGGCGAAGTGGCTGACCACTTTAAGCCGGATGATCTGGCTAAGGCCCTTCTCGGCATGTACTTCGCGGCTTTTTTCAAATGGATCAAAGATGACCAGCTCGAACTGCCCTCTTCGGAGGCAGGTTTTGAGGCCTTTCTCGATATTATCTTCAGCGGAATTGCAGGCCCCAATTACAGAAACGACCGGGAGGATGGCTAACGCCATCCTTTTTTCCCCCGTGTCATAACGCTTGACAATGTACACCCTGATCATATAGACTAGGATCAACCACCACCCCCCGGGGGTGTAGTGAGGGGATAGATATGAAAGAAAAATTCAACGTAAACGGCATGACCTGTTCCGCCTGCTCCGCCGCTGTGGAAAAAGCGGTACAGAAGCTAGACGGGGTTAAGGCAGTCAACGTCAACTTACTGGCCAACAACATGGTCGTGGAATACGACGACGGAACGGCTTCACCAGACGCAATTATCGCGGCGGTTGCTGCAGCAGGCTACCAAGCATCCAGCGCAGCGCCCGAGCGCAGAACGGCGGACCGAGCCGGTGGTTCAAACAGGGTTCAAACCGAAATTGGCGAGATGAAAACGCGGACGATTGTCTCCCTCATCTTCCTGGCCATCCTCATGTATATTTCCATGGGTCCCATGCTGGGCCTCCCCATTCCCAGCGGCCTAGTGGGTCTGGAAAATGGGGTAACGATGGCACTTACCCAATTTCTCTTGACACTACCTGTTGTTTACGTCAACAGGCAGTATTACATCAGCGGATTTAAAACCTTGTGGCGCCGCAACCCCAACATGGATTCGCTAATTGCAATCGGTTCAGGCGCCGCTGTTGTGTACGGCGTATTCGCCCTTTTCCGGATCGGACAGGGCCTTGGCCACGGCGATCTAGATCTTGTCGCCCGCTACGCCCATGACTTGTATTTTGAATCGGGCGCAATGATTTTGGGCCTGATCACTTTGGGCAAATACCTAGAAGCCCGCTCCAAGGGTAGAACGTCTGATGCCATCGCTAGACTTATGGATTTGGCACCCAAGACTGCCACTGTGATCCGCGCTGGGCAGGAAGTGGAAATTCCGGTGGCCGATGTTGTGGTGGGTGACCTGATCGTGATCCGCCCCGGCCAGAGCATTCCGGTGGACGGAGTGGTTGTGGAAGGAAGCTCAGCAGTAGATGAGTCCGCCCTAACCGGCGAGAGCATCCCAGTAGCTAAAGAGCCCGGTGATAATGTGTTTTCCGCCACAATCAACCGTACCGGTACTTTCAAGTTTGAAGCGCGACGCATCGGCGAAGACACAACACTGGCCCAGATCATCCGCTTAGTAGAGGAGGCGAGTTCGTCTAAGGCACCCATTGCCAAACTGGCGGACAAAATCAGCGGTATCTTCGTCCCCGTTGTAATCGCCATTGCTGCCCTGGCCTTCGTGGTCTGGCTCCTGTTGGGTTATCCCTTTGAGTTCGCCCTGACCACCGCGGTGGCAGTGTTAGTCATTTCCTGCCCCTGTGCCCTGGGCTTGGCCACACCGGTTGCTATAATGGTGGGTACCGGCCAGGGTGCCCTACACGGAATTCTAATCAAATCGGCGGAGGCTCTGGAAACCGCCCACAGCGTGGACACTGTTGTACTGGACAAAACCGGTACTATTACGGAAGGAAAACCACAGGTAACAGATGTACTGCCAGCAGAAGGCTGGGACGAAGGGCAGCTGCTCCGCTTGGGGGCATCAATTGAGAAACCATCTGAACATCCGTTGGCTGAGGCAATTGTAGCGGCAGCCGAGGAACATGATCTTGAACTGAAACAGGTCACCGACTTCTTGGCCACACCCGGCAGGGGTATTGAAGCAGCCGTGAATGGTCAGCTTTATTACGCAGGTAACTTGGCTTTTATGCAGGAGAAAGACATTGACCTCCTCAACTTCGGAACAGAAGCGGATCGCCTGGCCGATGAGGGCAAAACGCCCATGTTCTTTGCAGCAAACGGCCAAGTAATTGGGATAATTGCGGTAGCCGACGTGGCTAAACCTACTAGCAAAGAGGCCATCTCAGCCCTCAAGCAGCTCGGGATTGATGTTGTGATGCTCACCGGAGATAACAAGCGCACTGCTGAGGCAGTCCGGCGCGAGCTGGGTATTGACACCGCTATTGCAGAAGTTTTGCCCGAGGATAAGGGCGAAGTAATCAAAAACCTGCAGACGCAGGGGAAAACTGTGGCAATGGTCGGAGACGGCATCAACGATGCCCCTGCTTTGGCCCTGTCTGATGTTGGTATAGCCATTGGAGCAGGCACTGATGTGGCCTTGGAGTCGGCAGACGTGGTCCTGATGAAAAACAGCCTCTTGGATGTAGTCACCGCTATCCAGCTCAGTAAAGCCACGCTGCGCAACATCAAACAGAACCTGTTCTGGGCCTTTTTCTACAAC
>DGFC01000034.1:3896-6469 GCA_002391465.1 Firmicutes bacterium UBA3910
GTTCTGGGCCTTTTTCTACAACACCTTGGGGATTCCCCTAGCTGCGGGACTCTTTTACCCCCTCCTCGGCTGGAGATTGAACCCCATGTATGCGGCTGCGGCCATGAGTTTAAGTTCCATCTTTGTGGTATCCAACGCGCTGCGTCTGCGGCGCTTCAGCCCAACAGAAGGGAAAGAAAAAGTGAAGGGAGAGTCTATCATGATTAAGACTGTGAAAATCGAGGGTATGACCTGCGCCCACTGCCAGAAGCGGGTTGAAGATGCACTGAACAGCCTACCCGGTATCAAGGCAGTAATCGATCTGGCCCAAGGACAGGCAAGGCTGGAAATTGCAGGAGAGTGGGACGAAAGCGCTGTCCGAAAAGCGGTCAGTGATGCAGGCTACGAAGTAGTCTCGATCGGAGAGTGAGCGGAGTGAGAGCTGATCGGGATAAGGTTATGCGGTTACTAAAAACTGCCCGGGGGCAGTTGGACGGTCTGATCCGCATGGTGGAGGAGGATCGCTACTGCGTTGACATCTCTAACCAGATTCTGGCCACGCAAGCCATTCTGCGCAGCGTCAACCATCAGATCCTCCAAGAACACCTGGATCACTGCGTCCGGGAAGCATTCGCTACCCCGGACGGGCAGCAGAAAATCGAAGAAATTATGGTTATTTTAGACAAGCTAACGAAATAGGGGAAAAGCAATTAGAAGCACGAGCAGCGCAAGCTCAACCCAAAGCGCTTGGGGCATGGACGCGCCGGGAAAGGGAAAGCCAAACACGGCAAAACTGGCAAGAACTAGGGCCATGCCCCCCACGAATACCAAGGCTATCGTTAAGAGCGTTTTCCAAGTAGCTGTTTTCTGCACGCTAATCCTCCTCTACAGGCTTGTGCTAGCGCAAAATGACTTGGGGAATCAGGGCAAAGAACTGGAAGAGGAACATCCAGAGAATAAGATTTGCCATGGTCAAAAAGAGCCCCCTCTGTTCCATCTTACGCAGCAACAGGAAACTGCCCAACGTTGCAATCACAAGGGACACACCATAATGGATCAAGCCGAAATTTTGGGGATGTGTAGCCGGTATAGGCAGCCGCCGTACCAGAGCCAGCACCACTGCAGTCAGCACCACTTTGTAGAAGAGGGGCTGTTTTTTGTACCTCTCAAACCTCTGCAGCAGGCTGACCAGCAATCCACCTACCACCAATACACCGCTGTTACCAATGGTGTATACACCAGCCAGCATTAGGGTGCTGGACAGCAGAAAGACCAAATGGTAAAGGGGAGCTTCCTCATCCAGGCCCATACGCCGCCAGAGTGAAATGGGTTTGGGAAATTCATTGTTTATCCCATGGATCTGATAGCCGCCTTCAGGGTGGGCCTGCAACCAAAACACGTAGCGGTAATCCCCAACCACAATGCCTTCCGGACGGAACGCACCCCTGCGCCCAACGGTAAGGTTTGTGACGTCGCCATCGGCGCTGTAATTGACCTGGGTGGTTGCCATCTGCCCCATTCCCTGCCAAACAAGCTCAACCCCTTCTGCCCCCCGGACAAAACGGGCCCTGCTTCCTTCTGCAATGAGGGTGGGCTCGGAAATCTCACCCTGAGCGCTAATTTCCGCCAAATACACAAACAAGAAGCTTCTGTTCCGGGGTATGGCCGACCAGGCCATGTGAACCTCACCGTTGATCAGCTCCATGGCAATCAGGCCGCCCTGCTGTATATCTTGCACCGAACCTGGGCCTACCCGCTGAGGTGAACTCCACTGCCCTCCGTCGCGTCTTTTGTAGTAGATGTTAGTACCCACCGGATCCGTTTCCATCCAGGCCACATGCACGATCCCTTCCCCATCCACTATTACGCTGGGGCGGATGGATAGATCGGGCGTATCGGTGAGTGTTTCTAGTGCGGCGAGCTCACCAGCGGTTATCTGGGCATACTTGATCTGGTAAGACCCGTCCCGTTCAGACCAGACCACATGGGTGGTACCATTCCTGTGATACGCAGCCATATTCTGCATCGGGTTAGCGCTTTTGACAACCTCTATGGGTTCATGCCCCTGATAGGGGCTGCTAAATTCGGTGTAGTAAATAGTGTTTTCGTCAGCACCACGTTCAAGCCACAGTACGTGTCTAACACCGTCTTCCAGCGTCAGATGGGCGCTGTCGATCTCAGCCCCAGCGCGCAAAACTACCTGTTCCTTAAGCTCACCATCCTGTAGGAGGCGGTACGTTACATCCAGTTCCCTGAAATAGACGCCGTCCACACTCAGAAAACTGACACCGAAGGAATCGTTGGTCACGAAATAACGATCGGTAAATATACTAGTACGGAAGAGGGGGGTAATCTCAGACCAGCCTTCAGGCCATATTTCTATGTAATCCCGGGCTGAAATTGATGGGGAGAAGAAAAAAAGAAGAGATAAAATAAGGGCTGCTGCACCTATTCTTTTCAGTATAATCACACCTTTCCCAGAGGCCATTCTTTGATTGATTCGGGAAGTTTTCCTCCATTACCTCCTTGATTTTCATGACCTCTTTGTTATAATATTATTGCTAGGCGGACGTGGCTCAATGGTAGAGCATCGG
>DGFC01000125.1 GCA_002391465.1 Firmicutes bacterium UBA3910
AGATGTGTATTGGTTAGAGCGCTTTCAGGATATCAAAAATCCCCTTTTTTGTCAAGGTGGCTGACCTATCGGCGGCGGCCCATGGCCTGTCGAGCTCTCCTCTCCGCTTCCTGTTTAGCTTTGGATTCCCGCTTATCGTACAGTTTCTTACCCTTAGCCAAGGCGAGCTCCACTTTGGCCTTACCCCGGGAAAAGTAAAGCCGGGTCGGGATTAGGGTATAACCTTCTTCCCGTGTTTTGCCGATTAGGCGCTTGATCTCCCGTTTGTGCAGGAGCAGTTTGCGCACCCGGAGGGGATCGTGGTTAAAGCGATTGCCCTGTTCATAGGGGCTGATGTGCATGTCGTACAGGAAAACTTCGCCCTTTTCTACCCGGGCAAAGCTGTCCCGCAGATTGACGCGGCCCAGGCGCAGCGACTTTACTTCCGTACCCTGGAGCACGATACCTGCTTCCATCGTTTCTTCAATATGGTAATCGTGGCGTGCCCTGCGGTTGTTGGCAATCATTTGGATGTCGGACATGATCACCCCTCCTTGTCCCTTTATTATAACAGAGGGAAGTACGGTTCTCAAATAGGTTTAAGGCAGGTGTGGGTCACTCCAATTCTCTTCTAAATCAAGATGGTCGGTCAGCCTAATTACCCTGTATTCACCCTGCTCGTGTTCGTCCAGAAAACCGTAATGGACTTCGAGGGTGTAAAGGCCAGGGGAAAAGTACCCCGCGATAGGGGGAAACTCACCTGTCTGCCACATGCGACCGGGCCAAACGAGGGCCTTTTGTGGCTCGTCAACCACGTTTATTCTGCTGGATAGACCCGCGTAATAGGCGAAACCATCGTGGTCATGGAGCAGATCGATAATCATTTTCCCTTTGGGATCGAGCAGTACCGCCCGGTGGATATAGAGGGGTTGGTCAGACCCGTTGGCAAAACCGGCAATTCCTAATACCTCTCCCGTTTCTTTGTAGAAAACATGAAAATCAACCAAAAACTCCTGCGGCCACAGCCCCGTATCGTATTTCAGCGGCGGGCTGTTCATGCCCGGTTCCAAATTGATTTCCCGCCTGTACTTGGCGTAACCACCGGCGAAAATCTCAATGGTACTGCGCCCAGGTTGTAAGTTTTCCATTGCAAAGAAACCCGTGTTATCCGCCTGCACCAATCTGTTTTGGATCATCACTACAGCGTGGCAAATGGGATCGCCGAACACGCTGCACACCCTGGTCTGCAGTTGGCTGCTGCCCTTTGTGTCCATTAGGGCCGAAACGGCTCGCTCTGCGTCGAGAATGTTCATTTCGCTGCGAATAATTATGCTGAACACGGTTAAGTAGGCTCCTACAAGGTAGAGCAAAATCAAAACTAGAAGCCATTTCCCCAGGTGCTGCCAAAAACGGGAGTGCATAAGAGGATTCCTCCTTTGGGCAGGATTACACCGCGGAAAAGAGAAATGAGGTTTATATTACCACTTGGAGGTTAGGGTATGAAGCGAGTCGCCGCTGCTGTTCTCTTAATAACATTTCTGCTCCTATTACTAGCCGCATCCAGTTTAGCCGTGGAGCGGTTATTTGTGGGAGGTATTGAAGTTGAACTGGAGGAACCACTGGAAATTGTTAGTGGAGTGATTCTGGTACCAACTTGGTTATTAGAGAAGCATTTTGGCGGCACCGTTCAGATTTCTGATAGCAGGATTACTGCGGCATTTGCCGATCAGACCATTCTTATGCGCTTGGGGGAGAAAAGTGCACTGGTGGATGGGGAAAGCCACAAGCTTGATGTGGCACCGCAGCGCAGGGGAAACGAGGTCCTGCTACCCCTGCGGTTTTTCGCAGATAGGCTCGGCTTCCAGCTTGTACTGGAAGAGGACGGTAAGGTGCTGCGCCTGCAGAAACCTTCCCAGGTTAGGGAGCGGGCGTCCCTCTTTGAGAGACTGCGGCAGGAGACAAGCTGGGCAGAGGAACCGGAACCGGTAGAACCGGTGGAGGAAACGGCCCAAGGCCTAAGTGACATCGTCTACATGGGCGGTGCCCGCTCGCGTGTATTTATCGATCTCCAGTCATATACTGGATATCAGACCAACCTACTTACCGATCCGCCCCGGCTTATCCTCGATCTCTATGGCGTGGAGGGAGGCCCCCTACCGGTGGTCGAAGTGGATGATTCGCTGCTGATACGTATCCGCAGCAGCCGTTTTGACGAGGAGACAATCCGTCTCGTCTTTGACCTGAACGCAGCCAGCGGCTACAAAGTGACCCCTTGGGCTGACCGGGGGTTGGAAGTGGAGTTCAACCATATGCTCTACGCCGCGGGACTCAGGGAGCGAGACGGCTTTATCGAGCTGTGGCTGGAAGCATCCCATCCTCCTAGCATTGAGGCGATCTACCTGGAAGATCCCCAGCGCCTGGTGTTAGATCTCCAGGATACCACGCTTTTGGCGTCGGTGCGGGAATTACCCGCTGGCTACGAGCGGATCAGCCGGCTGCGTATGCAGCAGCATTCGCCGGAGGTAACACGGCTTGTTTTGGAATTGGCCGGACCCGTGACCATGCTGCCGCTGCAGGAGGCTGGTCCGGGCCGCTATGTGATTCCCCTCTTTCAGGGAACGGCCCAGGAAGCCCAGCGTATGTTTGACCTGGACGATTTTGAACCGGTCATTTCGCCCGATTTCTCAGACGATACCAAACCGGTCTTCGGACCCCAGCGGGGCGAGGATGGAGAAGGGATCTTAAGAGGAGTGATCGTGGCCATCGATCCTGGCCATGGCGGTTCCGATCCGGGTACAATCGGCTACCACGGTTCCTTCGAGAAGGACATTAATTTGGCTATCAGTTTTTTCCTGGGTAAGCTTCTGAAAGAGGCGGGAGCTGAAGTGGTGTACACCCGAGATACGGACGTTTACGTTTCCATTTTCGAACGACCCGAGATTGCGGTTCGGGCTGGTGCCGATCTATTTATTTCGATCCACGCCAACTCCCATATTAAACGGGGTACCGCACGGGGTACGGAAACACTCTACCGGGCCAATGACCTAGTATCCCAGCGTTTGGCCCAACTTGTGCAGGCAGAATTAGTGCAGGCCATTACTTTGGTAGACCGCCGTATTTGGGGTCGCGATGATCTGGCCATCTTTAACGGCAGTACAATTCCCGCCGTTTTAGTGGAAGTGGGCTTTCTCGATCATCCGGACGAAGAGGTCCTGCTCCGGGCAGAGGGCTTTCAGCAGATAGCTGCGGAGGGGATTTACAACGGAATAGAGCGCTTCATCCTTGAATATTTCGGTAAGGGTGAAGGGCAGTGAAGTGGGAGCGGAGGATAGCAGGTCTGCTGCTCATCCTCATCCTGCTTTTGGTCGGGCGCGGGGTGTGGAAGGTTTACCAGGGAAGGATGGTGCCCGTTTCCCTCATCGAGGAGGGTGCACCCTATTACCCTGTCTACTTCGCCGCTGCCGATTCGGCCCATTTAGAACCTGAATTCCGTCCCGGGACGGCAGATGTTGCGGCGGTGCTGAAAGATCTTCTGGAAGGCCCCCGCTTACCCGGACTGGCTCCTGTACTGCCCCCCGATGTGAGCGTGTTAGGGTACACCCAGCGGGGGAGTGTTCTCTATGTGAGTTTCAGCCACCACCTGCGCAGTAACCACCCTGGTGGCAGCCGGGCAGAAATGCTTACGGTGTACGGCATTGTCAATTCCCTGACAGAGATAGCCGGTATTGAGCGGGTGCAGATTTTAATAGAATATGAGCAGATAGATACCCTAACCGGGCATATTGATCTAGGCAAGCCACTGGAAAGGGATTACAGTCTGCTGGGCAGCACAATGATCTGAGTTGAGTTTGGAGGAATTGGTTTGGCGATAGGCATCTACGATTCGGGTGTGGGCGGCCTGTCCATTTGGCGCGAGCTGCAGGTGCGGCTTAAGACCCGTTTGATCTACTTCGGCGATACGGCCCATGTCCCCTATGGGGAAAAGGGCGCAGACGAGCTGGAAGGTTATTTCTGGAACATAATGAACTTTTTTCGCAGCAGGGGGTGTGTCGGTGCGGTTGTGGCGTGCAACACTACGAGCACCCTCGTTTTGCCCCGGGTGAAAGATAAGGTTGAGTACCCCGTCTTAGGTATCGTGGAAGGGGCGGTAGAAGCCACCTTAGCTGCGGGAAACGGCAGCGTTGGCATCTTGGCCACGAAAGCCACAGTGGAAAGCGGCGTTTACCAGAGGGCGCTGAGTGAGGCCCGTCCGGATTGGCAGGTTTATGCCCAGAGTGCTCCCCGACTTGTTCCCTTAGTGGAAGGGGGACAGGTGGAAGGTAAAAAGGCAGAGGAGGCAGTGAGGGAATACCTGGAACCCCTCCTTGCGAAGGGGATCGACACCCTCCTTTTGGGTTGTACCCATTACCCCTTTCTGCGGGAACAATTGGAGAGAGCAGCGGGAAGTGGTGTTAGGATCGTGGATCCTGCCCCCTACATTGCCCAGCGGGCTGAAGCCATCTGGCCCCAATTCAGTCAGGGGGGAGAGTATCTGGGTAGTGAGTTTTGGGTGAGTGCTAAGCCTGAGGCTTTTCGTCAGACTGCCCAAAAGCTTCTGGGGACAGAGATCAAACATGTGCACTTTCATGAAGATGTGGAAGAGGGAAAATAATGCGTGAGGACATTCAACGGGACTGGCAGGGAAAACGGGTAGCAGTTGTTGGACTGGGTGTGAGCAACCGGGCCCTGATTCGCTTTCTGCAGGCTGCGGGAGCGGTTGTCTGCGGTAGGGATAGGCAGTCCCTTGGGGAAATAAAGGACGTTGCTGAACTTACTTCCTTGGGTATTGATCTAGTGCTCGGGGACAGCTATTTAGAAGGACTGGCCGAGTATGACTGTGTTTTTGTAAGCCCGGGTGTGCCCAAGGATCTGCCTGAGCTGCAGGAGGTATATGCCCAGGGGAAGGTGAGCAGCGAGATTGAACTGGTGTTCCGCTACAGCCGGGCACCCATATACGCGGTAACGGGCAGTTCGGGTAAGACAACTACAACCAGTCTGATTCGGGACATGCTCCGTGCCCACGGTGCTTCCGTTTATGCCGGGGGGAATATCGGTGTTCCCCTAATTAACGAAATCAGTCAGATCGGGCCAGATGATTGTGTAGTGTTGGAACTATCTAGTTTCCAATTGGATCGTCTGCCTGTCAACCCTAGGGGCGCATTGATCACCAATCTTGCCCCCAACCACCTTGATATTCACCACACAATGGAGGCTTACACCGCGGCCAAGGAGAATATCTTCTTGGGGCAGGGAAAGACAGATTTCTTAGTAGTCAATTACGATGACCCTATCACACGGGCGATGGAAGCAAAGGCCCAATCGAAAGTGTTCTTTTTCAGCCTGAAGGGCAAGGCTCTGCCCGGTACATACCTGGACGGTGATGACCTTGTGTACGAAGATGGCAAGGAACGAATCGTTTTCGCCAAGCGCTCCCAGATCAAGTTGATGGGCGAGCACAATGTGGCCAATATACTGGCGGCAGCCCTGGCCAGCCGCCTGGCCGGCGCAGACTGGCAGGCAATTGCCCAGGTGTGCAGGGAGTTTCGGGGTGTTGCCCATAGGTTGGAATTGGTGGGGGAAGTGGATGGGGTAAGCTATTACAACGACTCCATAGCCACCACACCCGATCGTACCCAAGCGGCCCTCAATTCCTTTTCCCAGCCCATTATTCTCCTGGCAGGTGGTTCCGATAAGCAGCTGTCCTATACCGAGCTGGGGCGGGTCATTCACCAGCGGGCAAAACAGGCTGTCTTATTCGGGGCAACGGGACCTGCCATCAGACAGGCTATCTTGGACTCGGGCCCTTGTCCCATAGAGATGGTGTCCAACTTAGAGGAAGCGGTTATGCTAGCAAGTAAAGTGGCCGAAACAGGGGATGTGGTACTCCTATCTCCCGCTTCTGCCAGCTTTGATCAATACTCGGATTTTACTGCCCGCGGCGAACACTTTCGCAGCCTGGTGAGCAGGCTCACTACCAAAGGAGGAGATTGAATGTTAGCAGTAACCACCCCGTTGCAGAATGCCAGGGAATTACGGGCCGGTGACGAGGTCAGAATCAGCGGAGTAATTTACACCGCTAGGGATGCTGCCCACCAGCGCCTGGTCAAACTGGTGGAAGAGGGTAAACCACTGCCATTTCCCGTGGACGGGGCAGTGATTTACTACGTTGGTCCAGCACCGGCCAAACCCGGTGAGCCGAGTGGTTCAGCCGGACCAACAACTTCCATGCGGATGGATGGCCTAACCATTCCCCTTTTGGAACAGGGCCTGAAGGGTATGATTGGCAAAGGGCCCCGGAGTCCGGAAGTTATTGAAGCTATGAAAAAACATGGTGCTGTTTACTTTGCCGCGGTGGGTGGAGCTGCCGCTTTGATTGCCCAGAGTATAAAAGCGGTGGAAGTGGTGGCCTACCCCGAACTGGGGGCGGAAGCGGTGCACCGTATGGTTGTGGAAGACTTCCCAGCCGTGGTGGCCATCGACAGTGAGGGTAACAACCTATACGAGCAGGGAGTAACCGCCTACCGCGATCCCAGCCTGAAGGAGGCAAACTAATGAGTTTCACTAGAGTTGACGGGCGCAGGCCAGATGAGCTGCGGCCTGTCAAAATAACGCGTGATTATATTATGCACGCGGAGGGCTCAGTCTTGATTGAACTGGGCAATACGAAAGTAATCTGTACAGCCACAATCGAAGATCGGGTACCACATTGGCTCCGCGGGGAAGGAACCGGTTGGATTACGGCTGAATACGCCATGCTGCCACGGGCCACGGGTGTACGCAACCAAAGGGAATCATCGAAGGGTAGGATCGGGGGGAGGACCCACGAGATCCAGCGTCTGATCGGCCGTTCACTCCGTTCCATTATCGATCTGAAAGCGCTAGGTGAGCGGACAATCTGGCTCGACTGTGACGTTATCCAGGCGGACGGAGGTACCAGAACGGCAGCCATTACTGGTGCCTACATCGCCTTGACGGATGCACTACGGAAACTGCCAGAGCCTGTTGCGGTGCAGGATTATCTTGCTGCCATCAGTCTGGGTATAGTAGACGGTCAAGTGCTCCTCGATCTCTGCTACGAAGAGGATTTTGCTGCCCAACTTGATATGAACGTGGTTATGACGGGCAGCGGTAAGATTGTGGAGATCCAGGGTACGGCAGAAACGGCTCCCTTCAGCCGCGAGGAACTAAACGCGCTTTTGGATCTGGCAAAAAAGGGAATTTTGGAATTGGTGGATATGCAGAAATCCCTGTTTATGCAGGATCTTTCCAAGGGATTGGGAGGCAGGTAAATGGGAGCAAAGCGCCTGGTGATAGCCAGCGGCAACCGCAATAAGATCGAAGAAATCAGGGACCTGACCAAAGGCCTTGGACTGGAGGTTGTGGGTATCCACGATTTAGGCGATTTCCCGCCGGTAATTGAGGACGGCGCTACCTTTAGGGATAACGCCCGGAAAAAGGCATTGGAAACGGCCCGCCTAGTACAGGAACTGGTCTTGGCGGACGATTCGGGCTTGGAGGTAGACGCATTGGGGGGCGCTCCCGGCGTGTATTCCGCTCGCTATGCCGGCGTTGACGGGGATGACGAGGCGAATAATCGACTGCTACTGCATAAACTGGAGGGAATTCCTCTGGAGCAGAGGGGAGCCCAGTTTCGCTGCGTGATGGCATTGGCAGCCCCCACGGGAGAAGTGGAGTATTCCGAGGGAATCTGCCGCGGGATAATCACCTTTGAGCCTAGGGGAAACAGTGGTTTTGGCTACGACCCGCTTTTTTTGGTACCTGAGTACGGCAAAACCTTTGCCGAACTTGGGCCGGAAATCAAGAATACAATCAGCCATAGGTCCATGGCCATGGCAGGCATGTTAAAACTGTTAAGTCGTGTCTAGGGCGGGGAATGGGTGTTGACGCAGCTTTGATTGTATGGTAATATTGACTGTGTCAGCTTAAGAGCCACAATTTGCGGGGCGTGGCGCAGTTTGGCT
>DGFC01000172.1 GCA_002391465.1 Firmicutes bacterium UBA3910
AGGATTTCCCAGAAGCTGTACGGAGTCATTGTTCTGCTCATCATCTGCATCGGGGCTTTGGGGGTGGTCTCCCTGCTCATGCTGGACCGGGTGGTGAAGACCAACGACCAGGCTCAGGTGGCCCTGAACCACGTCTCTTTGCTGGAAGACTTGAGGATGGATCACATGGAGTGGGCTCTGGAGCTATCCAATGCCCTCAGCCTCCAACAGCCGTTCACCATTGAACTGGATCCTACCCAGTGTGCCTTAGGGTTGTGGTATCATGAGTTTTTAGAATCGGAGCAGTTTGCCAGCTTACCAGAGGAGCTCCAGGCTGCTTACCTGGCCCTGGCGGAGCCCCATGAAAAGCTGCACAGCTCGGCAGCGACGGTGGTAAACAGGCTAGCTGCCTTTGACTACGTGGACACGGTGTGGGGCAGTGCCCGGATTATCTACAACGATACCACTGTGGCCCACCTGGAAGAGTTACATAACGGACTTAATCAGATCATCGATCTGGTGAACCTGGAGGCCGCGGAGCTGGAAGAACAGGCTAAGCAGATGGCTGTAGCGTCCAATGTTATCACCATATCTGTCATCGCTGTGGCGCTTTTGATCGCGGTGTTCCTAGGTTTTCTAACCGTCTATTCCATCGTGCGCTCCCTGCGCAGGACCGTGGAACTGGTGGAGGAGTTGGGGCGCGGCGGCGGAGATCTCACCCAGCGCTTACCTGTGCAGGGGAAGGATGAACTGGCCAGGTTGGCCCAAGGTATGAACTCCTTCATCGCTAAGCTGCAGGAAATGATGCTGAAAATTGCCGATGTGTCTGCCCAAACGGCCAGCAGTACTGCCCAGGTGGCCGCGGCTGTGGAGGAGACTTCCAGTTCTGTGGCGTCCGTTTCCACCACAACCAATGAGTTCGCAGGTTCCGTGACCACGTTGAACGAACAGACCCAGGACATTGCCGAGATGGCTAAAGAGACCTTGGAGAAGACTGCTGAGGGCAGCCGGCAGATTGAGCGCACCTTAGCGGTAATGGGCGAGATCGATCTGGCCGTAACCCAGCTGCGGGATGAGATCCTGGAGCTCAACGATCAGTCTGATCGGATCCGGGCTATTGTGGGCATGATTACCGACATTGCCGAACAGACCAACCTCCTGGCCTTGAATGCGGCCATTGAGGCGGCCAGGGCAGGCGAGCATGGCCGGGGCTTTTCGGTGGTGTCCGAGGAAGTGCGCAAGCTCGCTGAAGAATCGGCGGATGCAGCCAGTGAGATCGCTGAGTTAATTGGCAGCATGCAGCGCATTGTCCGGGATACGGTGGAGAAGAGCGAGCACAGTTCCCGCAAGGTATCTGAGGGTAAGGATACGGTCACTAAGAGCGGCCAGATGTTTGAAGAAGTGCAGCAGGTCTTCGATGAGCTGTCTAGGGCCATCAACCGGGCGGCTGGTGCCATCAGCGACCTCTCTGCTGCAGGGGAAGAGATTGCCGCCAGCAGTGAAGAGCAGTCTGCATCCCTAGAAGAGATCGCAGCATCCATGAACGAGATCGCCTCCGCTGTTACCGAACTACAGAGATTGGTGCAGTATTTTAAGGTATAGGATGGAATCATGAAGTGGGTAGAGCAGATGAGTTGCTCTACTCGTTTTTTTTGCCCTGGGTGCTGCGTTGCACGGCCCCACCGCAAGGACAACTATGCACAATTCACAATGAAGACATTTTGATAGAGCAAATGCTAAGCATGTGAGCAAAAGAACAAAATTAGGAAGGAATCGGATTGTTTGCGGAGAAAGTTATCTTACGATCAACGGGGTATTAAAATCGCATTAATGTGAGGGGGTAGCGATAGTGAAAAAGTACCTAGTAGGGTGTGACATTGGGACGGGAGGAACCAAAGCGGTTGTCATGGACCTTCACGGACAGGTTCTTGGGCACCATTTTGTTGAGTATTGTCTGCACACTCCTCAACCCGGCTGGGCGGAACACGATCCGGAGGTTTACTGGCAAGCCGCGGCCGAGACCATCAGGGTAGCTATCGAGAGTTCGGGAGTGTCACCAAAGGACATCGGTGGTGTAGGTTTGAGCGGTATGTCCCCTGCCTGCATCTTGGTTGACGAAAATCATAAGCCGCTGCGTCCATCCCACATTTGGATGGACCGCCGAGCGATAACTCAAAGTGAATGGATCAAGAAGGAAATCGGGGAGGATGCCATCTTTGAATTAAGTGCTAATCCGGTGGACCCTTATTATGGCATCACCAAACTTATGTGGGAAAGAGATAATGCACCTGCTGCCTATGAGCGGGCCTATAAGGTCTTGAACCCTAAGGATTACCCGCTTCTAAAGCTCACCGGAAAAGCGGTAACGGACTATTCCAACGCCGCCCTGATGGGCATCTGTTTTGACATTCGCAGGCGCCGCTGGGACGAAGACATGGTAAAGCGCCTGGGTATCAGGTATGACGTCCTGCCAGAACTCTATCCTTGCGATGAGGTGGTGGGGGAAGTAACCGCGGAAGCGGCCCAAGTGACGGGTCTAGCCGAAGGCACACCTGTGGTGGCTGGAACCGTAGATGCCAATGCGGCTTGGTTGTCTATGGGAGTGATTGATGATGGTGAAAACGCTCTAACCATGGGTACTGCCGCATGTTGGGGTGTGGCTCACGATGATGAGTTTTTTGCCCCTGGGTTGATAATTCTCCCCCACGTGGTGGAGTCTGAGCGTAAGTACTTTACGGCTGCGGCAATGGTGGCCGGTGGAGCGCTGATTCGTTGGTTCAGGGATAATTTCGGCCAACAGGAGCGCATAGCCGGCAGAGAGTTGGGTGTTAGCGCTTATGACATCATGAATCTTGAAGCAGCCAAAGTCGCTCCGGGTTGCGATGGGCTGATCACTCTACCCTATTTTATGGGTGAGCGAACTCCCGTTTGGGATGCAGAGGCTCGGGGTATTCTCTTCGGACTGTCCCTTAGCCCTGTCTCTTATACACATCT
>DGFC01000048.1:0-3405 GCA_002391465.1 Firmicutes bacterium UBA3910
AGATGTGTATAAGAGACAGAATACGAGCATCAACTGGCCGCTATGGCGGCTTAAGACGAACTAGCTAGCAAATGAAAGAAAATCTAAGCTACGTACACGCAATGGTGTCCAGAAAACTGAGAATGGCTCATAGTATCCGCTATCAGACGGATCAACCTCTGGGTTAGCGTGAAGTCATATTCGGCCTTTAAAGGTATGTAGATGTGAAGTCCGCTGGCACCAGACAGCTTGGGATATCCCCGCAAGCGGAGTTTTTCCAAAAGCTCCCGCAAGTGCTTGGCCACCTCCACCGCCTCCCCGAACCCGGCCGGCGCGGTTGGATCCAAGTCGAGGACCGCGAAATTGGGCACTCCAACCCCTTCTGTCCGATCAAGGCTGAGGTGGAACTCCACTGCGTTGGAGTTGGCCAGCCAAATCAAGGTGCTTAAACTGTCCGCCACCACGTATTCCGTTTCCCTGCGCTTTTTGGTCTTCACCCACTCTGGTGCGCCTGCCGGGACGTTCTTCTGATAAAAGTACTGCCCTGTCACCCCGTGGGGATAACGGGTTACCGTCAGGAACCGTCCCCGCCAGTGGGGAAGGAGGCAAGCCTCCATTGACTGATAGTAAGCGAGTAGATCCGCCTTGGTATAACCCACACTTCCGGCCACAGAACCTTACCCAGATTGGACAGTACAATTGGGCGCCCATCAACGGCTACCCTTGTCCTTTGAGTCACGGCCCATCATCCTCCAATCTGCACTCCTCCGCCCTTTTGTCAAAGCGGAAGCGTTTGAACACAGGATGGCGCAGGCGCAGCTGTTCAGTGAGTTCCAAACACTCCACCTCAGCTACTAGATGGGGCCTAAACCGGATGAACGAAGAATCTCCTACTTGGGGGGGTTCCAATGCAAGAAGGGGAACCGCATCTGCCAAAAAATCTAGATCGTTTTGGTTTAGGCCGCTCCCCACATTTCCGAGAAAGAGGAGCCTTCCTTTCGTGTCATATACACCGGCCCCAAAGGACCGGATACGGCTCCCAACAGCATTCACCCCCATCACCACCAAATCCATTGTCCGTATCAACTTCCTCTTTCGCCAAAATCTCGAGCGCTGACCGGGGAGGTAAGGTGAATCCTCCGCTTTTGACACAATCCCCTCCAAACCATGTTCCTTCACAAAACTGAGGCTGGATTCAACATCCTTAAAGAGCAGGGGTGAGACGAGGACCAGGGGCAAACCTGTACACTCCTCCTCCAACAGAGCCCGGCGCTCATACCAAGGCAGGGAACATAGGGATCTGTCTCGGAGGTACAATAGGTCGAAGACCACAAAACGAAGGGATAGAACAGAATCCCTGGACTTCTGCAGTAAGGAAAAGCTCGGCTTTCCCTGCCGGTCGAACGCCACCACCTCTCCGTCTAAGACGGCTCTGTCTGGAAAAATGGTTAGGGCCTGAGTTACAGCAGGAAACCTCTTATTGAGGCTATTACCCCTACGGCTTGCCAACTTCACATGCCCATCTGCGCAGTAAGCTAGCACGCGGTAGCCATCCCACTTTATTTCATGCACCCACCCACTTCCATCAGCTAGTTCTTCGTCAACCGGCAACATGGGCTGGTAACGCGGCAACATTAGTGCCGCACGCCTTCACCCATACCCTGAGAGGCTTCCCGCAACGATGCTTCCAGGGCTGCGAGCAGGTCCATGGGAGGTTCTTGCTCAGGTGTTTCTGGAGCAATTCCTTCCCTGCCTGTAATTTTCTCTTCAATTAGCTCCAGCATATCCTGGCGACGTTCATCAGTGTAGTGTTCCGGCCGGAAGGGTTCTGTCAGGCTGTTGATCAGGGACACTGCCATTTCAAATTCCTTTTCAGTATAGGGAGTCGCCGCACCGACCTGGAGGCGCTGGGTTGGGCGGATTTCATCGGGGTAAAAAATGGTCTCCAGGGCGAGTACTTCGCCGAAGATGCGGATTACGGCCAACGAAGTCTTGGAACGAATCGTGATTTTGGCCACCGCAATTCTTCCCGCAGCGGAAAGGGCTTCCTTTAAGAGCAGGTAAGCCTTACCCCCCGTTTCGGACGGCTCTAAGTAGTATGTCTTATTGAAGTAAACGGGATCAATTTCCTCTAAGGCCACAAAGCGAATAATGTCAACAGTACCTGTAGAGCGGCTCTGGAATTTCTCCAGTTCATCCTTACTGAAAATTGCATAGCGCCCCTTTTCATACTCGTAACCCCTTACTATCTCATCCTCATTCACTTCACGCCCGCAGGTAGGGCAGACTTTCACGTATCTAATACGGGAATGGCAGAGGCTGTGCAGCTGATTGAACCGGATCTGTTTTTCCTCAGTGGCCGCATACATCTTGACCGGAATATTGACTAGGCCGAAGGAAATGGACCCCCTCCACATACTCCGCATGGTGAACCCCTCCTAAAGAACTAGTCTGTCCGAAAAACGAGTAAATTCTGCTTGCAAAACTTTCAAAATGTGGTATCCTAGTTAGGGAAACTTCAAAGCGCGGCTGCTTTGGCAAAACCATTTAACTGATTAAGATTGGAGAGAAGTAAATGTCACGTTACACAGGCCCAACGTGGAAAATCAGCAGACGTTTAGGGTTCTCTTTGAGTGAAACAGGCAAAGAACTGCGTAAACGTCCCTATCCGCCGGGGCAGCACGGTCAAGGTCGCCGCGGCAAGCTCAGCAACTATGGTCTGCAGCTGCAGGAGAAGCAGAAACTGCGTTTCCTTTATGGATTGAATGAGAAGCAGTTTAAGAATCTGTTTAACAGAGCGGCAAAAATGCCCGGCATCACCGGCGAAAACTTCATGATTCTGCTCGAGTCCCGTCTGGACAATTTGGTCTACCGGCTCGGTCTCGCCCGTACCCGGGCAGCAGCCAGACAGTTGGTCAACCACGGCCATATTACCGTGAACGGCAAGAAAGTAGATATCCCCAGTTACCAAGTGAGTGTCAATGACACCATTGGCCTGCGGGAAAAGAGCCGCAACCTGGTTGTAGTCGAGGAAGCTTTGTCCGTTCGTCCCAGCTTACCGGAATATCTCAGCTTTGACGAGAACACAAGGACAGGCACATTCATCCGTCTGCCACGCAGAGATGAGCTCAGCCCCGACATTAACGAAGCAGAAATTGTTGAGTTTTACTCGAGATAAGAACAGAATGGCCCGGATTCCCGGGCCTTTTCTTTTTATCGTTTGCATTAAAAAAACGGCTTAAGCCGTTTTTTTGTTATTTACCACATGCTTTACAGACTTTGAGATCTCCCTTTTCCCAAAGCAGTTTAACGCCTGTTTTGCTGCACGAGGGGCAAGTTCCTCTCCAGCCTGGAGCTTTAATGTTCTTCCCTCTCTTATTCTTAGCCACGAATAACCCCCCCATCGCCTTTAATTACACAAAAATA
>DGFC01000048.1:3542-17276 GCA_002391465.1 Firmicutes bacterium UBA3910
TTCTATTATTTAAATAATAGAAGGTTTACTATGGAGGCGGCACCCAGATTTGAACTGGGGAATAAAGGTTTTGCAGACCTCTGCCTTACCACTTGGCTATGCCGCCCCAAGCAACTAAAATATTACCATCTTTGCCCGCCGCTGTCAAGCGCTAGTTGCGCTTTTAGACCAGCACTGCACACCTTTCCCCCCCAAGCCATATCATAAACTGAATATGGAAGGAGCTGGTCCAATGCTTGTTCTATCAGTCATCTTTCTGGCGATAGCAGTCAGTTTCGATGCCTTCGCCATCGGTATTACTTATGGTATGAATAGAATTACAATCTCACTGTGGCCAAAAGCGGTGCTGAGCATAGTATCGGGCTTGTTCATTTTCCTCAGTATGCTCTTCGGGCAGCTGTTAGGACGACTGTTATCCCCCAAACTAAACGCCATAATGGGGGGACTGATCTTCATCCTCTTGGGACTGTACAACATCTGGCGTAACTACCGTGCCACAGAAAGGGAAACGATGCTCCTCAACCTCCGCATCCCCGTTTTAGGCCTGATCATACAGGTCTTTTTTGAACCGCTTGCTGCCGACAGTGACCAGAGCAAAGACATCAGCGCTTCGGAAGCCATCGTCTTGGGCGGAGTGTTAGCTTTAGATGCACTGGCTGCAGGCATTGCCGCGGCTCTGCTGCGGCTTCCCCCCTATCCCACCGCCCTCTCTGTTATGGCAGCCAGTTTTGTGTTCATCAGTCAAGGCTTGAAGGCAGGCCAAAAATTGTCAGTCGCGGCAGATAGTCGTCATAAACTTCGCTGGATGCCCGGTTTAATTATCGCACTGCTGGGCATCGCGAAATTTTTCCTCTAACCGCGTATAACTCTCCCCCTCAGGGAACACACTACAGTTAGGGTGAACCCATTTGTTTAGTGGGCCTAGGGGAATCGCAGCAAACGTAAACCGGGCCAAATCAACAAATGGGAAGGTAAGAGGACACCCGACGATTCTTCTAGGCAACAACCAAAGAACACACATCAACTGTGCCAGTATTTCCGAAACACTAGACAAATACCTGTCCCATCGCTTTGCCCGGTTTACGCAATAAAGAGGAGCCGTCGTGGCTCCTCTTGGCGTTTAGGTCCCTAATGCTATTTTTCTGCCCCGTTAGTATGGGGTAAGACCAGGTTGAGAATTATCCCCACCAATGTGGCTAAGGGCATGCCGGGGAGTGTGATTGGGCCTAGGCTGAGCTCTGCTCCACCGATACCCAACACCAGAATCACTGAAGAGATAACTAGGTTGCGTTTGTCACCGAAGTCAATTCCGGCGTCAACGAGCGTCCTGATCCCGGAGGCAGCAATTACACCGAACAGCACAACGCATACCCCACCCATAACCGGATCGGGAATAGTGCGCACCAAAGCACCCATTTTCTGCATAAAGGACATGGCAACTGCAATGCCCGCCGCAGTAGCTACAACCGAAACATTGTGGACGCCTGTGATGGCCAGCACACCAACGTTCTCCCCATAAGTGGTGTTCGGGGGGCCACCGAGGAAGCCAGCCAACGAGGTGGCTAAACCGTCACCAAGCAAGGTGCGGTGCAGGCCAGGCTTCCGGTAGAAGTTTTTACCCACAATAGTACTCAAAACACCCACGTCACCTAAGTGTTCTGTTATCGTGACTAAAGCAACCGGCAGCATAGTAAAGATTGCGGCTGTGTTAAATTTCGGCAGGGAGAAGTTGGGTATCCCAAACCAAGCAGCCTGTTGCACCAAGGAAAAGTCAACGATACCCCGCAGGACCGCAAAAAGATAGCCTGCCACAACACCTATCAGAATGGGTACAACTGCAAAGAATCCTTTGAAAAACATGGTGCCGATAACCGTTACAGCCAGAGTAAACAATGCCACCTGGACATTGGGGTCAGCCAGTGAGGCGCCTTCCACCAGGCCAGCCAGATTCTGTACAGCGTGGGAGGCAAGTCCTAGACCAATTACCATAATCACCGAACCGATTACAACGGGCGGTAGGACCCGATCTATCCATTCAGTACCGATTTTCGCAATGATAAAGGCCACTAGGGCATAGACAAACCCGGCCGCTACCACTCCACCCATGGCATAGGGCATTCCAAAATTCCTTGCCAACAAAATGATGGGAGTAATAAACGCGAACGAGGAACCCAAGTAAGCGGGAACCTGCCATTTAGTTAGCACCATGAACAGCAGGGTACCTATTCCAGACGTAAAAAAAGCCACTGTCGGATCCAGACCTGTGAGTAAGGGGACCAAAACTGTGGCACCAAACATGGCGAACACATGCTGAAAGCCTAACGCTAAATTTTGACCAATAGAAAGCTTGTTTTCCTTGACTGCTGTTTGCAGACCCATTAATCTTCCTCCTTTGAAGTCTCACTGGACTCGTTTAAAGGTTTCGGTTCTCCAACTCCTCTAAAATAACCACACGTTCTTCTCCGTCAATCTCCCGTAACCGCACAGCAACAATCTCCCGCATGGAGGTGGGAAGGTTTTTCCCCACATAGTCTGCCCGGATGGGTAGTTCACGATGGCCCCTATCAACCAATACAGCCAACTGGACCCGCTCTGGTCTGCCCAAATCCATTATGGCATCGAGGGCTGCCCGGGCAGTACGGCCGGTAAAGAGAACATCATCCACTAGTACTACCGTTTTCTTCTCCACACCCACCGGTACTGCAGTGTGGCTAACCACAGGCTGCTCCGAAGTAAGGGACAGGTCGTCGCGATACAGGGAAATATCGAGCATTCCCACGGGGATTTCCACCCCTTCTATCTCCTTAATAATCTGAGCCAAACGTTCCGCCAAGGGTACACCCCTAGTACGAATACCGATCAAGACGAGCCTCTCAGTACCGCGATTGCGTTCGATAATCTCGTGGCCGATGCGCGTGAGCGCCCTGCGAATCTGTTCTGTATCAAGGATTTGGGCCTTTTCTCTCAAAATAAGCTTCCCTCCCCTCACAAAAAAATGCTTCTTGCTGGCGCAAAGCGCGGACAAGAAGCACACAAAATCACCCGTTCCTTGCCAGCCTCTCAGTGCCAACTTAAAGGACCATCATTCTTTCTGTTACAATACACCAAAATCTTGGGCTTGTCAATCATTATTTGCAGCCGATCTAAAAAGCTATCAACCAATTCTCCTAGCTTTTTCCACAAGCGCTTGGAACTCCAGATCCGGCTCAACCTCAAACTCCATGAACTCCCCGTTTGGATGTGTGAAGGCGAGGTAGTTGGCCACCAGGGCCTGGCCTTCGGCCCCCAGGTTGTCCCGACGAATACCGTATAACGGATCGCCGACTAGCGGGTGGTGGATGCTAGCCATATGGACGCGGATCTGATGGGTACGTCCGGTAACCAGGCGGCAGGCCACCAGGGTATGCTTTTTGAAACGCTCCACTACCCGGAAATGGGTCAACGCTTTCCGACCGGTCTTCACCACAGCCATCTTCTGGCGGTTAACGGGATGGCGACCGATCGGGCTGTCAACAGATCCCTCCTCCGGCGTTACCACACCCTGAACCAGGGCCAGATAGTGGCGTTTTACCAACCTGAGCTGCAGCTGCCGCTGCAGATAGACATGGCTAGGGTTTGTTTTGGCTATCAGCATCAAACCGCTTGTATCCTTATCCAAACGGTGAACGAGCCCGGGCCTAAATGTCTCCCCGCCTTCCGCCAGCTGGTCAAAGTGGTAAAGAAGTGCGTTGACTAATGTACCATCCCAGTTACCCGGACCGGGATGAACAACCAAACCTCGGGGCTTATTTACAACAGCCAACTGCTGATCCTGGTAAACGATCTCGATTGGTATGGGTTGGGGTTCAAGTGAAGGCCCCTCAGGTTCGACCAACGTTACCTCTACCACATCCCCCGCCTGGGGTTTGTATCCCGCCTTCTTACTCTCACCGTTTACCAGTACGTGTCCTTCATCAAACAGGCGCTTGATCTGAGATCTTGTCCAACCAACCTGCTCGCTCAGCCAGACGTCTAAGCGCTCCGTCACCCCTTCAGGTACAACGAGTTCGCGCCGTTCAACCGGAGACTCGGTCATGGACCACAACCTCCCAGATCAAAAGGCCAACCCCAAACACGATGGCCACATCGGCGATATTAAATATGGGCGGGAAAAAGATGACGTCTATGAAATCAATTACTGCACCAAAGCGTAGACGGTCAATCAAATTGCCCACCGCACCCACTAAACTGATGGTCACACCCCAACGCACAAAGGGACTTTTTCCCATGATTTTCTTCCACTGGGTGAACACAAAAAGCAGGCACAAAACGGCAACCGCGGAGAGTAGAATAACCCGGCCTTGGAAAAGGCCGAAGGCCGCGCCCATGTTGCGAACATAGGTGATGTACAGTACGGGGGCTAAAACGGGGATGCTCTCCCCCTCTGTCATCCTGCTCATTACTAAAAACTTGGAAAGGCGGTCGGCAAGCAAGACCAAACTGATCACAAGGAAATAACTCAAAAAGCTGGCTCCTTCCAACAATCTGTCGCTAGATTATTCTGTATCTAGGAAGGATTCCCCTGCTTAGTGAATCTGTTCCTCCGTCGGGTTACTGTGCCAAATGAAGTCCCATACCTTTCTACCGCCTCCCACGCGTCTTCCCCGTCGAAGACTACGCTGTCCTCTTCATCCAGAAACGTGCGGCCAAAAGGCGGATAGAGGAATTCCTCCTCAATCGGACGGTTGTCAAAATCCCGTTCCTCCCCTATGCGCTTGCAGGTTATGCACAGCAAGGCGCTGGGCATGGCAGCCAGACGGGCTTCAGAGATGGGGCGACCGCAGCGGCGGCAAATGCCGTAGCTGCCCTCCCTTATTGCTGAAAGGGCCTGTTCAATATCCCCAAGCTGTTGTCTTGTCGCGTCAAGGAGGCCCAGATCCTTACTCCGCTCATACAGCTGCGAACCCGAATCGGCCGGATGGTTGTCAACAGTAGATAGTTCCGTAAAGGCATCCCGCAGCGGTTCATCTAACCCCCTTTTGATTAGACCCGCTTCTACTTTCTCAAGTTTTTTCTTTTCTTCAGTTAGGCGTTTGACCTGCTTCTGCAGCTGTTTTCTCTGCATACTACTGCTCCTTTTAAGGCCGATGGGCCAGTTCGTTTTGAACTATGCGGGCTATCTCTGCCACAAATTCCCCGACTATGGGAAGATTCCACGAGGCAACCTTGCCAAGCCCATACAAAAAGAATGCTCCTACCACAGTAAACCCAATGGCTAGACCAAATCCCCGGGCGATTCCGGCCAAAAAGTTGAGATAAAGTAGCCTTCTCGGCTCCCGCCACAGCTGGATATACTCCGCCATATTCGCCCTTTCCAAGGAGAGGATGAGTTCTTCAATTTTGGCAAGAAGCGCCTGCAGCAGTCCAGATTCAACTTTACCCGCCATGCACACCCTCCCTTTCTTCCTTTAGAGTGTGCAAAACCCCCTATCGTATTCGTGACGATAGGGGGTTTGACTTAGCTCTTAGATTGCGCTGTGACAGCGCTTGCAGATGGTGGGATGCTCAGGATCCCCGCTCATCTCCAAGAAATACTTCCAGCACCGTTCGCATTTCTCGCCTTCCGCGTGGCTTACGTCCACTGCGATGCCCTCTTCAGCGTAGATGCCCTGTACATCGTCGTTCAGTTCCTTCACTTCTACGCCTGAGACAATGAGCAGGAGGCGGATATCATCTGCAAAGCTGCGCAAAAGCTCCCTTCTGCGCTCATCTGCGTAAATCACAACCTGCGCCTCGTTGGAGGCTCCGATCACCTTATCGGTGCGGGCCAGTTCAAGCGCCTTGGATACAACGCGGCGAACCTCCAGAAACTCGTCCCAGCGCTGATCCAGCTCTTCATCAAAGAACTGGTCGGGAAGTTCCTCCCACCTGCTGAAATGGACGCTTTCCTCACTGCGCACAGATTCAGGCAGATACTCCCAAATCTCCTCAGCAGTGAACACCAGGATAGGAGCGATCAGCTGAGTGAGTTCCTTCAGAATGATCACAAAAGCGGTCTGGGCAGAACGTCTCTCCCTGCCGTCAGCTGCATCACAGTACAGCCTATCTTTCAGAACATCTAGGTAGAACGCTCCCATGTCAACTGCACAGAATTGGTGGGCGGCGTAGTAAGCCAAGTGGAAATCGCATTCCTCGTAGGCTCGGCGCATCCTTCTGCTCACTTTAGCAAGCTGCATTAACGCCCAGCGATCCAGCTCCTCCATATCCCCATAGGGAACGCTGTGCTTTTCAGGATCGAAATCGTGAAGATTACCTAGCATAAAGCGGGCGGTGTTGCGAATCCGGCGGTACGCCTCCGACAGCTGTTTGAGAATGTCGTTGGAAATGCGTACATCCCCGCGGAACTCAGCCGATGCTACCCACAGGCGCAACACATCTGCTCCGTACTGCTCCCAGACTTCCTCCGGTCCTACAACGTTACCTAGCGATTTGGACATTTTCCTGCCGTCTCCGTCCACCACCATACCGTGGGTTAAGACCGCCTTATAGGGAGCTTTACCAGTTGTAGCCACGGATGTGGAGAGGGATGACTGGAACCAACCCCGATGCTGGTCGCTGCCTTCCAGATAAAGGTCAGCGGGCCAACTAAGGTCAGAGTTATTTGTCAAGACTGCCCGGTGGGAAACACCGGAGTCAAACCACACATCCATAGTGTCATCTTCCTTGTGGAAGGAAGTTCCCTGGCAGCTTGGGCAGCTAAACCCCTCTGGTAGAAAATCTTCTACCGGGCGGGAGAACCAAGCGTTGGATCCCTCGACTCGGAAGATATCAGCGATTTTCGCAATTACCTCTTTAGAAACCACATTCTCGCCACACTCACAGTAAAGCGCCGGAATGGGCACGCCCCAAATGCGCTGACGGGAGATGCACCAATCGCCCCGATCCGCAACCATACCCCGGATCCTCTCCTCGCCCCAAGCGGGAATCCAGTCCACCTGGGCGATTTCCTTCAACATATCTTCCCGGAAGCCATCGATTGAAACGAACCACTGTTCGGTGGCCCGGTAAACGATGGGCTGTTTGCAGCGCCAGCAGTGGGGATAGGAATGGTCTACAAAATCCAGCTTGAGCAGGGCGCCTACCTCTTCTAGGTCAGCTGTAACCCGCTTGTTGCCTTCGCTGAGTGTAAGACCGCTGTATGGACCTGCCTCATCAGTAAATCGACCCAATCCATCCACAGGTGATAGAATAGGCAGATTGTAGGCCAAGCCCACAATATAGTCTTCGTGGCCGTGGCCAGGTGCAGTGTGAACGCAGCCGGTACCGGCATCAAGTGTGACATGGTCACCTAAAATGACCAGCGATTCCCGCTCAAAAAGCGGGTGCTCACAAACCAGACCTTCCAGCTGGGCACCTTTGTATTCAGCCATAACCCCTTGAGCAGTGAGACCAAGTTCCTCTAGTACCTGTTCGGCCAGTTCTTTGGCCATCACCAAGTTACCCTTTTCGGTATTCACCAGCACATACTCAAAACTAGGATGGAGGGCTATGGCCAAGTTTGCCGGAATGGTCCAGGGTGTGGTCGTCCAGATCACGAAAAAGGTGTCCCCTTCTGGCAAAATTCCCTTCCCGTCCTTTAATGGAAAACGCACGTAAATACTGGGAGAACGGGAATCATCGTACTCGATCTCCGCCTCTGCCAGTGCAGTTTGACAGTCTGAGCACCAATAAACGGGTCGCAGGGCTTTATAAACATAGCCTTTTTCCACCATTTCGCCAAAGGCCTCAATCTGAGCAACCTCATATTCCGGTTTTAGGGTCAAGTAGGGATTATCCCAGTCGCCCCAAACGCCCAGCCTCTGAAACTGTGATCTTTGCTTATCCACCTGCTCAAGTGCGTATTCAGCACATTTCTGACGAAACTCGATAGGGGAGAGTTCTCCCCGTTTACCACCCAGCTCCCGTACCACATGCAGCTCAATGGGCAGTCCGTGGGTATCCCAACCGGGCACGTAGGGTGTGCGATAACCGGCTAATGACTTGGAACGGAGCACCAAATCTTTGAGGATTTTGTTCAGTGCCGTTCCGATGTGAATGTTTCCGTTGGCATACGGTGGGCCATCGTGCAGCACAAAGGTGGGCCTCTTCTGCTCTCGACCCAACGCCATCAGTTTTTCATAGTAGCCCTCTTCCTTCCAACGGGCAGCCATCTTTGGTTCCCTCTTGGGCAGATTGCCCCGCATGGGGAAGTCAGTTTTAGGCAGTTGTAGTGTTCCTTGATAGGCAGATCCCTTTTCCAAAACCAACAACTCCTCCGTCTTATTTGCATAAAAAAATCGTCCCCAGAAAGGGACGAGAAACCCGCGGTACCACCCTAGTTAAGGCATAACAAATTAGCCTTCACTCTAAGGTTATAACGGAACCACCGGCACAGCCTACTGCTACTTCGGCCTGCGACTCCAGGGTGATCTTCCGCAACTGCTTCTGGGATCCGCTTTCACCTAACCGGATTCTCTGTGCCCAGTCCCAATTGGTACTGTCCCCTTCATCGTCTTTCCAATATTAAGGCTATTATAACCAACCATTATTCGGAAGTCAACTCTTCCCCTTCGTCCGTCCCCTCGAAGCCGGCCGCGATCTGCTGATAGGGTCTAGTTTCCTCAGTTGGCCTATTCCTGTCTTCAGTGAGGACGTTCCAAATGGTTTCCATAGTGATCCTGATTTTCTCCCGCAGTTCAACCTCTGCTTGCCTGGTGCGGGCTAGACGAATCTCCACGTCAGATAGCAGACGTTCTGCTTTCCGTTCCGCTTCGCTGACAATCCTTTCTGCGTCACTTTTGGCAACCGCCACAACATTAGCAGCTTCCGTTTCGGCCATCCTCTTCAGTTCCTGCACTGTCTGCTTTGTCAGAGAAATCAGGTCCTGGACATCCTGTTCCTGGTATGCCTGCTTACCCAGGTCTGCCTCGGCCTTTGCCAGTCTTTCCTTCAGCTCTTTGTTCTCCTGATAAAGCTCCTCATACTTGCTTACAATTGTGGCCAAAAACTCATCAACCTCATCGGGGTTGTAACCTTTGAAGGTCCTGGAAAACTCCATGTTATGAATATCGATCGGTCTGAGCATCTTTGTCACCTCCGTGCAAGCTTAGTAGTAACGGTGCAGGACAACAGTTGTCCGACCCTTACGCGTCTTTCCACCAATCTCAGATACAACTACCCTGCCTCTGCCCCTGAGAGACAGAACATCCCCCTCTGTCACACTGAGGGCGGGGTTAGTAACCGGTTTCCAGTTTAGTTTAAGTTTCTCCGCCTTGATTTCCCGCGCGATTTTCGAGCGGGATGTTCCATAACCGCCCGCCGCGATGGCATCGAGGCGCAGCGAAGCAACGGTAGTTCTAATCTCCTTAATCCGTTCCGGCTCCACTGAGAGCTGCTCTTCGTCTATCTCCTGAACATCCACTGAAACCTGATGCACCCGGGTCCAGTTACTGAGCAGGTAATCAGCCACTTCCGCAGCCACAATTGCCTGACAGCCGGAGGGCAGTACTATGATATCACCGATCTTATCCCGGTCTAAACCTGTTGCCAAAAGAGAGCCGAGAAAATCCCCGTGCCCTACATTGTGAAAGGAGAAATTGCCCTTAGCCTCCAAAACCCTGAGCGGCGATTGAATGGCGCTCATCACATAGAACTGCGGATAAACAACCAAACGGGCCCTCTCTGCCTGTTTGTAACCGCCCTGGACAAGCACTCCCACTTCGGGAATACTCCCCAAAACACTCCGTGCCACCTGCTGTTGATAGGGATCATAAAAATCGGTAACTTGGGGCTTATTTGTTTCCCAGGCCAGCTTCGCCAGCCCGAGGACATGATCCCCTATGCGGCGCTCATCTTCACCCCGCAGGTGCGATAATAGGCGTTCTTTATCCAAACGAGTTTCCTCTCCTTCATCAAAACATCAACACAAGCTGTATGAGCAGTCCCCGCAGCAGTGGATAGACCAGCCGCAGAACCAAAAAAAGAATGATCGGCGACAGGTCAATCTGCCCATACGGGGGAATAATGCCGCGAAAAAGCCGCACCAGCGGATCTGTCGCTTTATGCAAAAAACGAACAACCGGATGGTAATAATCCACATTGGGAAGCCAGGTAAGAAGAAATCTGGCCACCAATATCCAGTTATAAGCCCTGAAAAGAGTGTCGAACAAAGCTACAAGAAGCACCTACTCACTCACCCTTGTCTTTAATCATCTCGAAGAAGTCGTGTTCTAAGTCACCTTCGATGGCCACCGAGGCTGGCGTGAAGCAGAAGATCGTCTCCCCCAACTTCCTCAAGTTGCCATCTAGAGCATAGGTGGTGCCGCTCATAAAGTCGACAATTCTCTGCGCTTCCGCTTTACTCACTAAGTGAAGCCTCAGAATTAACGATTTCCTGTTCTTCAATTGGACTACATACTCTTTAACATCTTCAAATGCGCGCGGTTCCATTATCAACATTGTACTCTGCACCGTTTGACCGCCAGACAATCCTACCAACGCAGGCTTGCTGGACGAACGGACTTCCCCTCCCTGTTTTTTGGTGCGCTCTCTGCGAAAAGGCACCACATCTTCGTCCTGCTGCCGCCTTGGTACTTCCACCACTTCTTCCTCGTCGAAGTCCTCCGCGACGCCGAGAAACACTTTCAGTTTATGCACAAAATCACTCATCGTCCTCCTCCTTCGCAAACAACGCCGAACCGATACGTACCAGGGTGGCCCCTTCCTCAACTGCTACTTCAAAGTCATTCGTCATGCCCATGGACAAAGTGTCCCAGGCCAGGCCCAACTCCTGCTGCAGTTGATCATACAGTTCTTTGGTTTGCCGAAATATGGGTCGAGTTTCTTCCGCTGCGATGAACGGAGCCATGGTCATCAAACCGCGAATGTCCAAATTGGGGCACTCGAGGGATACCTTCTCCACAAAGGACCGTACCTGTTCCGGTGCCAATCCGTGCTTACTATCCTCACCGGACATGTTGACTTGGACCAGTACCTTTTGGATTTTCCCCCACTGCTCTGCCCGGTTATCAAGGGCCTGAGCTAACCGAAAGCGATCTAAAGAGTGAATCAAAGCAAAATCCTTACAAAAACGCACCTTATTGGTCTGCAGATGACCAATAAAATGCCATTCCGCCTCAGGAAACAGCTTCAGCCGCTGTTCAGCCTGCTGGATCCTGTTTTCTCCCAAACAGGTCAGCCCGGCAGCCAATAATTCCCTGATTTCCTCTTCCCCAACGTATTTTGTCACACCTAATATCTTAACAGCTGAAGCGTCCACTCCCCGGCGCTGGGCCGCTTGTCCCAAACGCTGGCGTACACTTGCTAGATTTTCTTGAATACCCATGAATTCCACCTTATCGAAATTATTCCTGCTTTGCTTAATTTAGATCATGCTCAAAAGAACGACCAACACACCTACAAACCAAGTGTAGTAGGAAAACCAAACCAATCTGCCCCGCTTAATCAAACTCAAAAGTAGGCGGATCGCCATATAGCCCGTCACAGCAGAGGCAATAAGCCCGGCAAGGATCGGGCCTACGCCCAGCACTGACCCTGACTCGGCCAGATCACCTAGGGTGAAAACCAGAGCACCCAAAATGGCAGGAATACTGAGCAAAAAGGAAAAACGGGCTGCCTTCTCCCGCTCCATGCCCCTGAGCAGCCCAACGGAAATCGTGGTACCGGAACGAGATAGACCGGGTATGACGGCCGCTGCTTGCCCAATACCAATCAAAACAGCATCGAGGGCCGAGGGTTTCTTCACCGGGCCGCTCTGCACCTTTACACGCTGGCTGAAAAAGAGAATGGTACCGGTAAGAATGAGCATTAAGCCAACAACCAGGCTGCTTTGGAAAAGGCTTTCTATCTGTTTCCGGAATGTCAACGCCATCACCACAACTGGCAGCGTAGCCAGTACCAGGTTGAGCAAAAGTCTGCAGCCCGGATCCGTCTTGACTAGTTCGGCAGCTTGCCCTGGGTTTTGCACCAGCTTGAAAAAGGCTTTGAACAAAAGCTGCACATCCTGCCAATAAACGGCACACACAGCCAAGAGAGTGCCCACATGCACCACTACTTCGAAAACTAATGCGGGGTTCTCAAGTCTCAACAGTTGGGAAAAGAGCACCAGATGCCCGGAGGAACTTACCGGAAGGAATTCGGTCAAGCCTTGAATGAGACCGAGGAAAACTGCTTCAAGAATGGTCATGGCGTTACCCCCTAATCTCCCTTATTATTCTTTGCCGCACCACCGATTCCTGCCCCCCACCAGGCAAGGCGGGCAAGATAATCCAAAAAGGGCAAGGCAAGGACTGCCGTGAGGACGTTAAAAAGGGTATGGGCATGGGCGATCCGCCGGGCGGGATCACTGGACAGTCTGCTGACCACCCCAAGGAAAGCCGGGAACAGAGGAAGTACGAGCAGCACTCCACCCAAATTAAAAAAGAGATCAGCCAAGGCAGTGGCCAGGCTTTCCCTGTTGCGACCGATACTGGCTATTAGGGTGGTGACCACAGTCCCGATGTTGCTGCCTAGGGCGATGGCCGTGGCCGGGGCTAGCGAAATGAAGCCTGTTCTGGCCAAGCCCACCACCAATCCGGTTACTGCGCTGCTGGACTGGACAAGGGCAGTCAGAACAAGACCAAACAGACACGCCAAAAGGGGCGTGTCTGTGAGCTGGTACAGTATGGAGTGAACCAAGGGGAGTTGTAGGAGTGGGGTTAAGGTTGAGGTAACAACGGTGAGACCGAAAAGGGCAGAACCCAAACCGAAAAGAACCCGGCCCACTGAGTTCATACGGGGTAGAAAGGTTAGGAGAAATCCCAATGCCAGAAGGGGCAGAGCTGCGTATTCCAAGCGAAAGGCCACAATTTGGGCAGTTAGGGTTGTCCCTATGTTCGCTCCCAGGATAATGCCGAACGCCTGTGGCAGGCCGATCACACCAGTGTCAACTAACACTACCATCGCGGCAGCCACAGCGCTGCTGCTCTGCACCAAACAGGTGCTGAACAGTCCCGCCAGTACGCTTCTGGCCTTTGTTGCAGTCAACCGTACCAGAAGCAGTCTGAGGCGGAAACCCACCACCGCTTCCAAGGCTGCACCCATAATCTTGAGTCCACCGAGGAACAGGCCCATACCTGCCGCTAAAAAGGGGAAAAACAATGAAATTCTCATATGACAGGATATGAGAATTTCCACACAGTTAGACTAGGGCATACGCAAAATAGAGCCAGGCTGGTTGTCTGCCGCCAAGTAATCGTTTGGATTGGAGCTTATTACCCTTACCACCTTTGCTTCAAAATCCCCGCACATTTCCACTTCCATCAAAACCCCATTTCGCACCACATGAGTAGTAGGGGGAATTTCCTCCTCAAGGCCATCATACACGTCTTCCAAAGGTAGTACCGTGTATAGAATCATTGATCATCACCTGAGGATCGTTTAGCTACCAGCTCTGATAGGCGCTGGAGTGCAGTGGACACCCCACCCACCTCATCAATTAGGCCAACGTTCACCGCCTCTTCCCCCACCAATACGGTACCCACATCCCGCACCAGTTCACCTGTGCGGAACATGAGCTCGCGTAAAACCTCGGTCCCAACCCGGGAATGGCGTACAATGAAGCGAATCACCCGTTCCTGCATCTTATCCAGGTATTCATAGGTTTGGGGCACACCGATAACTAGACCGCTGAGGCGGATGGGATGGATGGTCATGGTG
>DGFC01000149.1 GCA_002391465.1 Firmicutes bacterium UBA3910
ACTCCGATGCGGAGCTGGGAGAGATTATTGACCAGATGCACTGCATTTTGTTGGCTCCACAGTTGAGCTTCAAGCTTGACCGGTTCCAGCAGGAATACCCTGAGTATGCAGGCAAGCTGGCCGTCATCAGTGCCATGGATTTCGGCATGATGGACGGGGAGAAAATCCTGAAAGAAGCGATCGCTAGGATCGAATCACTCTAGAAAGAAGGGTCAAAAAGTGGAAAAATTCATTGCGAAGCTGCAAGAACGCCTAATGCCCCTAGCTACAAAGCTATCTGGTAACATGTTTTTAAATTCGTTAGGACAGACGTTTCAACTGCTGTTGCCAATCATCATGATCGGTTCCTTTGCCGTACTGGGTGCCTTCTTGGATATTCCAGCCTGGCAGAGCTTCGTGCAGGCAACAGGACTGCAGCTGATTTTGATGACTATCCAATCCCTAACTCTTAGTCTCATTGCTTTGTATGTAGTTTTGGTCCTGCCTTTCCAGTATGCACAGAAGCTGAAGATCAATCCCATTACGGCCGCCGTTCTATCACTAATGGCTTTTCTGCTTCTCACGCCCCATGAACTGTATACCGCTATTCCAACTGAATGGCTGGACTTTTCGGGCTTGTTCGGGGCCATGATTGTGGGCGGTCTAGTACCTCGCTTTATCAAGTTCTTACTTGACAAAAAGATTTACATACGTATGCCTAAAGGTGTTCCTACTATTGTGGAAGATTCCTTTGCTTCCTTGGTGCCAGCACTATTGGTCATGGTAATCTCTGTAGTAGTAGCCAAACTCATTGCACTGACGAGCTTTGGAAACTTCCACAATGTTGTTTATACCATTATCCAGACACCTCTGCAGGGCTTTGGTTTGACTTTACCTGCGTATCTGGTGATGCAGATTCTCTGTACGCTGCTCATGTTTGTGGGGATTCACGGAAACGCCATCTTTTCCACGTTTACACCCATGACCATGGCTGCCAGCGCTGAGAACTTGGCTGCCCTTGCAGCGGGACAAGCACTGCCCAATATCATTACCGGTTCCTTTTCGGTCTTTTGTCAGCCGGGCGGTATTGGTGGTACATTTGGCCTGGCCTTCTTGTTAGCCTTCTTGGCCAAATCCAAACGCTTAAAGACCTTGGGGAAAATGTCCATTGTGCCGGCCATTTTCGGTATCAATGAACCCTTGATTTTCGGGATTCCCATTCTCTTAAACCCGCTGCTGTTTATTCCGTACGTGCTCAGCCCCATTGTCTGTACCGTACTCAGCTACTTTTCCATCGCACTGGGTATCGTGCCGAGGCTAACCGGAACGGAAGTAAACTGGACCATGCCTCAAATTGTTTCGGGCTTTCTGGCCCAGGGCTGGCAGGCAGCACTGCTGCAGATTGTCTTGATTGTAATAACTACCCTCATCTGGCTTCCCTTCTTTAAGATGGTGGACAACCAGATTTACAAAGAAGAGCTTGAAGCGGAAGGCACAGCTGAATAATCGAGTGATAAAAAAGAGAAGAGGCAATGAGTGGTTTTATTGCCTCTTCCTTAAAGGAGAAGACAATGCAGTTTCCAAATCTATTCAGTCCAATTAAGATCAACTCCGTTTTGGCTAGAAATCGAATTGTGGCTGCACCTACCGGCGATGAATTTGAAGAGAAAGCGCTGGGCGGGGCAGGCATTGTTATCTGTGGCCATACTGTGGTTGAGACTGGCCGTTCCAGCTTCGCCAGCGGAGATGAACCATATATATTCGCAAAGTATTCTGTGGAGGAAGCCCAATCACGCATTAGAAAGACTCATCAGGCAGGAGCCAAAGCATCCATCGAACTTTTCCACGGCGGTCAGTTTGCGAGAGTGAAAGACTTCGCCCGGGGCCCAGTAGGTTTTGTCCGCGATGATGGAGTTGAGGTAAAGGCCATGACCCCTGAGGATATGGATTACGTGGCCAACTGCTTCGCTCAAGCGGCAAAAGACGCCAAAGACTTAGGCTTTGACATGGTCTTTTTGCATTTTGGCCATGGTTGGCTGCCCGCTCAGTTTTTGTCGCCCCTTTTCAATAAGCGCACAGATGAATACGGCGGCTCCTTTGAAAACCGGGTCAAATTCCCCAAAATGATTTTGGAGAGAGTGCGTCAGGCGGTAGGTCCGAACTTTCCCGTTGACATGCGGATCAGCGCAGTTGAATGGATGCCCGGTTCTATAGACTTCGAAGACACCTTGAGATTTATCAAACTAGTGGAGCCACTAATCGACACTGTGCAGATCTCCGCCGGTTTAGACCTAGTGCATGAAGCCAATGTGCATATGGTAACCACCAACTTCTCTGAACATATGCCTAACGCCAAGTACGCTGAGGTTGTAAAGGAAAACGTCAATATTCCCGTTTCCGTTGTGGGAGCAGTGATGAACCCCGCCCAGGCCGAGGAGCTGATTGCCTCAGGCACCGTTGATATGGTAGCTTTCGGGCGGTCGTTTTTTGCCGATCCAGACTGGCCAAACAAAGCCAAAGAAGGTAGGCCAGAAGATATAGTTCCTTGCATTCGCTGCCTGTACTGTTACCACATTTCCACCAACCGCAGGAACGTTGGTTGTTCTGTGAACCCCAGGTACAGAAATGAATCCTTCGTGGCAAAAGAAGTGGAGCCTGCCAAACACAGCAAGAAAGTTGTTGTCATTGGCGGGGGACCGGCCGGGATTAACGCTGCCCTAGCCGCTGCGAAGCGGGGACACAAGGTTACTCTCTTGGAACAAAGGGATGAACTGGGTGGAGCCTTGAGTTTTATTGCTCAAGAACACTACAAGGAAGATATCCGCCTCTATCTGCAGTATCTATTGACCCAAGTGGAGAAACATCCCATTGAGGTCAGGTTGAATACAACAGCCACCAGGGAAATGGTGGCAGAAATGGAGCCCGATGCCATCTTTGTGGCAGTGGGAGCGAACCCGGTTCAGCCGCCAATTCCCGGGATTGATGGTGATAATGTCATGGGTTTCTATGAGGCCTTAACCAATCGCTCTGCCATCGGTGAAAACGTAGTGATTATCGGCGGCGGAACAATTGGGGCAGAAATAGGTTTGGAACTTGCTGAACTCCATGGGAAGAATGTTACCATTGTAGAGCTGACCGATACAATCGCGGCCCAAGGAAACATGCTCTACCGAATTGCTCTCCGGCAGAAAATGGAGGCAGTTCCCACTCTCCGGTGGCTTTTGGAAACCTCTTGTCAAGAGATTCGGGCAGACGGCGTGGTCGTTGCTGACAAGGATGGAGAAATAGAGTTTATTACTGCTGATACAGTTATATTAGCTACTGGGGTTGCGGCCAAGCGGGAGCTTGCCGAGAGCTTTTATGGAATTACGCCAGATACTTTCACCATCGGCGACTGCGAGAAGCCCCGTAAAATAATGGAAGCAGTCTTTGAGGGTTATACCATTGCTGCTCGGATTTAAGGAAGAAGGAGAGAATAAGGTGAGTGGTTTACGACATGATTTTCTCTGGGGTGGTGCTGTAGCAGCGAACCAGTGTGAAGGGGCCTATCTAGAGGATGGCAAAGGACTGAGCACTGCCGATGTGTTCACCGCAGGTGCAGTAGATCGCCCCCGGGAGTTCACTCCCACTGGTGTAGTGGAAGGCAAATATTATCCATCCCATGACGCTATAGATTTTTACCATCGTTATAAAGAAGATATTGCCCTTTTTGCGGAAATGGGTTTCAAGTGTTTCCGAACCTCAATAAATTGGGCGCGGATTTTTCCCCAGGGAGATGAAACAGAGCCCAATGAAGCGGGGCTGCAGTTTTATGATGATTTGTTCGATGAGCTTTTGAGCTACGGCATTGAGCCTGTCATTACACTGTCCCACTATGAGACTCCCCTCGGGTTAGTGCAAAAGTATGGCTCTTGGCGGAGCCGCGAACTCATTGATTTGTTCCTACGTTACTGCGAAACAGTCTTCACCCGTTACCGGAACAAAGTGAAATACTGGCTCACCTTCAACGAGATTAATGCCATCATTCTGCACCCGACCATGGCTGCCGGTATAGAGGTCGGGACGGACGAACATTTTGCGAGCGTCGTTTACCAGGCAGCCCATCATCAATTGGTGGCCAGCGCCAAGGCAGTCATACTAGCCCGTTCCATTAATCCTGATTTCCAAGTGGGCATGATGATGCTCTATCCTACGTTTTATGGGGAAACGTGCAAACCAGAGGATCAGCTGGCGGTCATGCGAGCACTGGATGACCACTATTTCTTTTCAGATGTGCAGGTGCGCGGTAGGTACTCTAATAAGGCCCAGAAATTCTTAGAAGCAAACGGTGTCTCCCTGCAGATGGAGCCAGGGGATGAAGAGGCGCTCGCAGAGGGCACAGTTGATTTTATTGGCTTGAGCTATTATAACAGTAATGTCGCTTCTACCCGCCCCGACGTAACCTTTACGGGCGGTAACATGTTGAACGCAGTGAAAAACCCCTATCTTACCGAGAGTGCTTGGGGCTGGGCCATTGATCCCATTGGTCTCCGCATTGCCATGAACAACCTCTATGATCGCTATCAAATACCCTTGTTTGTTGTGGAAAATGGTCTTGGGGCAGAGGATCAGGTGGACGGCGGCCGTATTCGGGATGAATATCGGATCGAATACTTGCGCCAGCATATTCGGGCCCTAAAGCAGGCCGTGATCGAGGACGGTGTTGACTGTCTAGGTTATACGGCCTGGGGCTGCATTGATTTGGTGAGTGCGGGTACCGGTGAGATGAAAAAACGATACGGTTTCATCTACGTGGATCGAGACAACGAGGGACGCGGTAGTCTGGCTCGACTGCGCAAGGACTCCTTCTACTGGTACAAGAGAGTTATAGAGTCTAACGGAGAGGAGCTGTAGAGCGCCATGTACAGCAAAACCGTGGTGGTAGTAAACAAAAAGGGCTTGCACGCAAGACCAGCGTCGAATTTTGTCACTAAAGCCCAAGGATATAAATCAACCGTTACCATCAGAAAAACAGAGGCAGATAATGGTCAACAAATAGATGCCAAGTCCATTATGCAGGTTCTGGCTGCAGGTATAACCGCCGGCACTGAAATAGAGGTTAGTGCAGAAGGAGAAGACGCACGGGAAGCGGTAGAGGACTTGGTTGAGCTTCTGGCCAATAACCTAGATTAGTAAATTGATTGAGTCCCCAGTGGGAGAGCAGCTCCCCTGGGGTTTTTTCTAGCATAGACCGGGTATCTGCTTTGGTGATGCTTCTCAATGCCACATGGGGTGCCCATTGGCTTAAACAGGGACTAGATGTAGAAGGGAGCTGAACGCCGAGCGTCAGCTCTTTCTTGTCACTTAGCTAATATTGCTTGGTGTCTGCAGGCTAACGCCAGTGCATAGGGAAGTAAATGGCAGAAGATCTCTCAATCAGTATTAGCTGATTGTCCTCCGTGGAAAGGGATGATAGTATGCGTGAGCGGCAGATGCAGCGGAAGATAGGTCTCTTTGATGCTGTTTTCTTGGGTTTGGGTGCAATATTAGGTGCAGGCGTATTTGTGGTCACAGGCGTTGCTGCCGAAGTGGCAGGACCGGCCATGTTGGTCTCTTTTCTTGCGGCAGGTTTGGTTGCCCTTTTCAACTCCCTCAGTGTAGCTCAGCTTGCCAAAGTTTATCCTGTCAGCGGTGGAACTTACGTGTATGCAGGCAGACAACTCCATCCCGTGGCAGGATTTACAGCCGGTTGGATGTTTTTAACGAGTAAGCTTGCCGGGGCTTCGGCGGTGGCCTTGAGCTTTGCTTCCTATGCGCAGGTACTCCTGCCGTCCATCTCACTGCTGCCAACTGCGGTAGGGGTAATTGTGGTTCTTACCCTTTTGAATCTGCTGGGAGTCAAAAAGACAAGCAGAGTTAACGTGGCAGTGGTACTTTTCACCTTATCCGCACTGCTTCTATTCGGGCTGGTGGGACTACCCCGGGTTAGTGTGACCAACTTCAAACCATTTGCTCCCGCCGGTTTGACAGGAATTCTGCAGGCAGCGGCGCTGCTCTTTTTTGCCTATACGGGGTATGCTCGCATTGCCACTTTGGGAGAAGAAGTAACCAATCCCACGCTGAATATTCCCAGGGCAATACTTATCGCCTTAGGTGGCTCATCACTCCTTTATCTACTCGTGTCCTACGTCCTGTTAGGAACGCTCCCAGCTGCTAGTCTGGCCACCGGCTCTCCGCTGGAGACTGCGGCGGGGCAGTGGGAAGTTGCTTGGCTGGAGATGCTGGTGGCGGTGGGGGCAGTAACAGCTATGCTCAGCGTTCTTTTGGGGCAGCTGCTGGGAATCAGCCGGATGTTTTTGGCCATGGCCCGCAGCGGTGATTTACCTGAACCCTTGAGTAGGATTTCGGCGCAGGGAGATGTCCCCCATATCTCCCTTCTGCTAACTGCGGGCATTGTGGTCTTATTGGTGCTGCTCGCAGATTTTGTCAGCATAATCTCCATGGCCTCCTTCGCCATCTTAGTCTATTACACCCTGGCCAATGCATCGGCCCTCACCCTGGGGCCGGAACAGCGGATCTTCCCCAAGCTGATCAGCTGGTTCGGCCTTCTGACCTGTGGTATTCTGGCACTCTCCTTAAATAGAACCACGATTATTACAGGTTTAGTCGTCTTGGCCGTTGGTCTTGCCTATTACTTCGTGGTCCATGGTGTTGGAGGGAAGGATGAAGCAGCCAACCAAACCCTTTAGCGGTTATTTGCCAGAAATAGGCAGGCTTGGTTGGGCATAGGTAGAATAATCGGTACAGTGGTTCAGCGTGGAAGGGGAGGTAGGGAATGGTTCGAGTGGAAGCACTGGAAAAAGCATACCCGGGCCGGAAAGGGGAACCCCCGGTGAAGGCTGTCAACAACATCAGCTTTAGCGTTGGGGAAGGTTCTTTAGTGGGCCTTTTGGGACCGAACGGGGCGGGCAAAACCACAACAGTCAAAATGCTATGCGGTTTAGTCAAACCCGATAGCGGCCGGATTTTTATCAACGGCAAAGAATTGACCAAACGCCGTATTCCCGCCTTGGCGGAAGTGAGCGCTGTGTTAGAGGGCAACCGCAACGTTTATTGGCGGCTCACTGCCAGGGAAAACTTAGAGTTTTTTGCTGCCCTCAAGGGGCTTAATCCAGCAGCTTTACGGAGCGAAATTGACTATTACCTCGAGTTTTTCCAGTTGGTTGAGAAGTCAGATGTGGAAGCACGGAAACTGTCCCGGGGGATGCAGCAGAAACTGGCCATTGCGGCGGCGCTCATTGCCAACAGCAAAGTTGTTCTGTTGGACGAACCCACTTTGGGTTTGGATGTCCAGGCGTCCTATGAGATCCGTCAGCTTTTGAAGAAGATTGTGGAGGAGCAGGGGCGCACCGTGATTCTGACTACCCACGATATGAATGTGGTGCAGGACACCTGTGAGCGGGTGATCATCATTAATCAGGGCAAGATTGTGGCCGATGACAGCGTTCACAACCTCTTGGATTTGTTCAGGATGAAAGTGTATAAGATTGTAATCCAAGGGGAGCTAAACGCAGAGCAGCGCCAAGCCCTTGGAGCAATGGAAGAAGTGGTGATTGAGGAGGAATCGCCCCAGCGCACTGTTATCAGCGTCCGGTTGGAAGGATCCCAGATTCTATACGACGTAATCGGCATTCTAGGTTCGTACAACTCCGTTTTGGAATCCATTGACCAGGAGCAGAACAACTTCGAGCGGGTATTCTTAGAAATCCTGAAGGGGGGAGTGGAGAGTGCCTAAGCTGATTTTGTTTGCAGCCTTTTTCAAGAAGGAGTTTATCCTCTTTAGGCGCTATTTAGTCAACTCCCTCGGGGGTATGCTTACCATTTACATCGTCTTCCTGCTGCTTTTTGGCGGCTACCGGGGTTTTGCCAGCATGGCCGGAGCGGTGGGCGGCAGCGGGATTGAAAACCTGGTTGTTGGTTATGTCCTCTGGTTTTTCATGCTCACTACCTACCAAGATGTGTTCCACACCATACTGCTGGAAGCTAGACAGGGGACACTTGAACAGCTGTATATGTCCGTCCATGGCTTTGGCTGGGTGATGGGTGCAAAAGCGGCGGCAGGGTTTGTTGTCAACCTCATTTTCGTTGTGGTACTCCTCATTGCAGCCATGCTCACCAGTGGGGTAACTCTCCGTTTGGATGTGCTTTCACTGTTTCCCGTTTTGCTTGGCACGCTGCTCGGTGTTCTGGGTGTTGGTTTTGCCATTGGCGGAGTTACTCTAATCCTGAAGAGGATTGAGAGCTACACGCAAATGGTCCAGTTCCTGCTGATCGGCCTGATCGCTGTGCCAGCAGAGCGGTTTGTGGTGTTCCGCCTTTTGCCCGGCAGTTACGGCGCCGTACTCATTCGGGAGATCATGGTGAATGGGAAGAACTTGCTGGAACTTGGCGTGGGGAACGTGCTCGTGATGTATCTGATTGGTTTTGCCCATCTCTTTTTGGGTTACGCTTTCTATAAGGTATGTGAGAGAAAGGCCATGATCCAGGGCACTTTAGGCCATTACTAGGCTGAACTTGCTTTCTCCAAATTGGGGCAGCATACGTCGTCGGGAAGGAGAAAGGGATGGATAGGGTAATAGTCCTTTATAGTTCTAAATACGGTGCCACCCGGAAGTATGCCCGGTGGCTGGCGGAGGAGTTGGAATGCAGGGCCGTTGAGACTAAAAAGGCCTCCCTGGAGCAGGTGAGGGAGCACGATACGATCATCCTCGGCGGTGGGGTCTACGCCTCGGGGATCGCCGGCATTCGTTTCCTGAAAAGGAATTACCCGCACTTGCGGGAGAAAAAGATTATCGTCTTTGCGGTGGGTGCTTCCCCCCACGAGGAAAACGCCATTTCTGCGCTGAGGGAGCGAAACTTAAAAGGCCCCTTAAGCGGCCTACCCCTCTGCTACTGCCGGGGAGCTCTGGATGAAGGGGCCATGACTTGGTTGGATAGGACCTTGTGCAAAATGCTGAAGAAGATGGCAGCCAAAAAGGATCCAGCCATTTATGAACCCTGGGAGAGGGCACTTGTGGAAGCTGGACCCAGCCATGATTGGACGGAACGGGAGCAGATTCAGCCCATTTTAGACCATCTTAGGGCTTAGGGCAATTCTCTACCTAGACGGTAAGTACGATAACGTCCCCGGCCGGATCTTCCACAGAGATTCTTCCGTCCGTATTGTTTACAACTATACCAATAGCCTCGAGATTTGCTGTGACAGTCTGGAGGCTTTTTTCATCCGGAAAGACCAGAGTGAAAAAGTCTAGACCTGCGCTGTTCTTGGGCGGCCGCGGTGCACCTACCCCATGCCAGGTGTTGAGGGCCACATGGTGATGGTATTTGTTCGTGGATAGGAAAAGAGCACTTCCCCTGAAGCGGGATACTACCTCAAAGCCCAAGCCTTGGGTGTAGAAAACCTCCGATTCCCCCAGTTGGGATACGTGGAGATGGATATGGCCAATAATGGTGTCAGGGGGCATACCATTCCACCGCTGCATCGCTTCACTGGCTGAAGTGAGCAGATCATCGAAGTCCAGGGGCTTGGTATCCATGCTTACACCTTGGGTGCTCCAAGCCCAGGTGGAGGGATCGGTGTCGGCGTAGATCTCGATACCGTTGCCATCGGGATCTTCGAAATAGACCGCTTCGCTGACCAGATGATCGGAAGCGCCAAACCTAATCCCCTGTTCCTGGAGATGCATAACCAACAGGGCAAGATCGGACCGCTTAGGCAGCAGGAGGGCAAAATGGTAAAGCCCGGTAGTTCTGTTTTGCTTGGGGATGACGTTGGCGGGCTGTACCAGAGAAATGAGTTCGGTCTTACCGTCCGCCGTGAATTTGGCAGAGTGTGCGTCCTGCTCTAGGATCTGAAAACCTAGGCTGTTTTTATAAAACCGGATTGACCTTTCGAGATCCTCCGTCTTGAGCTGTACGTTCTTCACATACGTGGCCGGTGCGTCGTGGTATCTCATAAAGATCCCCCTTTTTTTGTTGTGGTTTTCCTGTTCCAGATCCAAAACCTAACTCCTGCCCATGGTGTGGAAAATGTTGGTTTTGGCGCCGCCGTAATACTCTTTCTTATTCCGGATTGGCAGGATATGGTGGGGCAAGGGAGAACATTTGCCCGAGGGGAACTGGGATTTAACCTAGTGAAAGGTGGTCAACCGTGAATATAGTTATTGTTGGCGCTGGTGAATTTGGTTCTACACTGGCCGAAACCCTGGCAGGTGAGGACAACAACATTAAGGTAGTGGATATGAACGACAGTCGGCTTGCGCGCCTGGCAGGACGCGTCGATGTTCTGACCATCCTGGGCAACGGGGTGCAGCTCGGATTGCTCGAGACCCTAGACATGAAGACGACCGATTTGGTGGTTGCTACTACAACCGATGACGAAACCAATGTTGTTATCTGTCACATGGCGAAACGCCTTGGTTGTCCGAGGGTTGCGGCCCGAGTGCGCAGTCCTGAGTACGCTGACCAGATTGGCTTTTTCAAAGATCAGTTTGAAATTGATTTCATAGCCAACCCCGAGTTGGATACCGCCCTGGACATCTCCCGCTATGTTCTCCGGGGCTACGCCGCCCATATGCAGTCTTTTGCTCAAGGTAGAGTAAGTCTTTTTGATGTCCAAGTCAGCGCCCTGCCCCACCTGATAGGCAAGCGCTTAGCTGAAGTTGATTTCTTCCACGGTATGCTAGTTGTAGCGATTTACCGAGACGGAGAGGTAATCGTTCCCTCCGGTACCACGGAGCTTAGACTGCAGGATGTACTTTATTTGATGGGTAAGCGGGAAACACTGACCAGTTTCGCCCGAGAACTGCCTAATGTGGGTGAACGCCATGTCACGCGGAAAGTGATGATCCTCGGTGGAGGCACAACAGGTTATTATTTGGCCCAGCGGCTCCTGGTCAACGGTTTGGCGGTGAAAATCGTGGAGCGGAGTGAAGAACGCTGCAATTATTTGGTAAGCCGCCTCAAGGGAGCCCTTGTCCTGTGTGGCGACTGTACAGATTTGGAACTACTTCAGGATGAGAACCTTGGTGAGATGGATGCAATCATTTCTCTGACGGGGAATGATGAGGAGAATATAATGCTTTCCCTCTTAGCGAAACAGCATGGGGTGCCCAAGGTAGTGGCAAAGGTGGGCCGCTCGAACTTTGTCCCGCTGGTAGAGCAGCTAGGTATAGATAGGGCGGTAAACCCGGTTCTGATTTCGGCAGGGGAGGTAACCCGCTTTATCCAAGGCGGTGCCATAGCCTCTTTGTCTTTGATGTTTGGCGGCCAGGCAGAAGCGGTGGAGATCATTGTGCCTGAGGGGGCGGCAATAATTGGACGGCCGCTGGCCGAAGCAAAGATCCCCCAAGGCATGATCGTGGGAGCTATTGTCCGCAACCAGCAGGTACTAATTCCCTCCGGCAGGTCAGTTATTGAAACGGGCGATCGGGTTATCGTTTTTTGCCTGCGGAACGAAATACCAGCGCTGCAGAAGTTTTTTTATACGAAGAAAAGGGGGTTTCTCTATGAACTTTGGCATGGTGGCAAGGGTCATCGGAAGCCTCCTACTACTTGAGGCTGCTATTCTTACAATCCCTTTGGGGGTTTCTATCTATTTTCAGGAACAGGCCGGGATTTGGGGGCTGGCCCTATCCATGGGCATTGCAGCTTTCGTAGGCGTTGTATTGGTCAGCCTCAGGGGAACGTCTTCCCGTTTGAAAAACCGTGAAGCTATTCTGATCGTGACTTTAGGCTGGTTTTTCACTTCCCTTTTCGCTGCCCTACCCTTTATATTTTCCGGCAGTCTTACTAGCACAGCAGATGCTTTTTTTGAAGCGGTTTCAGGCCTAACTACAACCGGGGCAACGGTAATCAGTGATGTGGAAGTGCTGCCTAAGGGGATTTTGTTTTGGCGGTCCTTTCTCCATTGGGTAGGGGGCATGGGCATCCTGGTCTTGACCCTGGCCATTCTACCCTCCTTGGGCGTGGGAGGTGTTCAGATCTTTCGGATGGAGAGTTCAGGCCCAACGCCCAGCAAGTTCACGCCGCGTATTGCAGCCACCACCAAGATTCTGTACACAATCTACCTGTCCTTGACAGCAGTTCAGGTCCTGGTATATCGTTTCGCTGGTTTGGACTTGCTCGACAGTTTTATTGTTGCCTTTGGTTCGGTTGGTACAGGGGGCCTGTCACCATACAATGATGGTTTTGTCCGCCACAGCGGGAATGTCTTGCTGCTGGTTTCCGTAGGAGTAGCCATGATCATTTCTGGGGTGAACTTCTCCCTCTACTACGATCTGGGGAAGAGGCGCTTTAGGCAGGTGCTCCGTGATTCCGAGCTGAGACTGTTTTTGGCGATTATTGCCACCAGTGTACTCCTCCTTACCTGGAATCTACTTGGTAATGTGTATGACACACTAGCTGAGTCAGCGAAGATGGCGTTCTTTCACGTCAGTTCCGTAATTACTACCACAGGTTACGCAGCAGCCGATTACGATCTCTGGCCGGCCTTTGGTAAAGGTATCTTATTCGTCCTGATGTTTGTAGGTGGAAGCGCTGGGTCTACCGCCGGTGGTGTTAAGGTGATCAGGCTTTTGGTGGCAGGGAAATTGGTTAGGCGAGAACTGGATCGACTACTGCATCCCAAGGCTGCCAGTCCAATTACTATTAACGGTAGGGTCTTGCCGGCGGAGGAGGTCAAGGGGGCAGTGAGCTTCTGCCTTCTCTATTTTTTCGTCTTTATTCTCGGCTCGCTGCTTATTAGTCTAGACAACATTGACTTGTTCAGTGCGGTAAGCGCTACAGCTGCCGCACTTGGCAATATCGGTCCCGGCTTTGGCGCGGTGGGTCCAATGCAGACATATGCTTTTTTTAGTCCGTTCAGCAAGATTCTTCTGTCGTTTTTTATGCTCTTAGGGCGGCTGGAGTTTTTTGCGTTCCTGATCCTTTTCTCGCCTAGGTTCTGGCGGGAGTAGAAACTAAACATTGTTGTACCGCAAATAGGAGTGTTTTTTTGCCAAATGGGTGAATCTGGGTGTTAAAGGGAGGAGTGCCCATGAATCTTTCAATCAGACCGCTGACTAATCAGTTTCATCCGGCTTATCTTCGGTTTTTTGATGAGCGGGCGTTTTCTGATGGCAGCCCCAACGGACCCTGTTACTGCACCTCGCCCAGTATGGATGAGGCAAGTATTAGGCAGATGGTGAGTGAATTCGGGAGTGACACTAAGGGCACGCTCCGCAGATACGCGGTGGACTTGCTGGCTGCGGACAAGATCCACGGCTATTTGGCCTTTGAGGGTGATGAGCCAATTGGCTGGTGTAACGCAGGTGACTTGGATCTATACGCTAATGTGGGCTTCGGGGCGGAAATGACCGAGTTTATTAAGGCTAACGCCTGCGGCAAAACAATGTCAGTGGTTTGCTTTGCCATTGCACCGGGGTATCGTGGCAAAGGTATCGCTGCGGCACTACTTAACCGGGTGATTACAGATGCCCGTGAGAAAGGCTTCCACGCGGTGGAAGGCTATCCACAGATGTCTGACGGAAGATCTGACCTTGATTACAACGGGCCTATTCATCTGTTTAGAAAACTGGGGTTTGAAGAGATTGCCCAGAAAGGAAACAGGCTGATTATGCGGAAGGAGCTGTGAACGGCAGCTAGCCTGGGACAAGTTGGCTCTAGACTGGTTGAGGCAGTGGGCAATGGGGAAATATGGAGTTCTATCAAGCCTCTGCTTGGAACTGGGTGTTCATAAATTGGAAGAGTGCCCTGTCTCTTATACACATCT
>DGFC01000005.1 GCA_002391465.1 Firmicutes bacterium UBA3910
AGATGTGTATAAGAGACAGCACCGATGCCGATACCTTCACGGAAGATCTGACCATTGAGCTCAAGGCAATGGTTATAGCTGAAGAACAGGTATTCATGCAGCTCTGTCCACCGCAAAACTCAGTAGATATTCCCGTAAACTTGGTAGAGTAGAAGAAAAGGTGAACCCCCGGCAGATGCCGGGGGTTTATCTATGTCCAATTCCGTTGGAGCCGAATGAAGGATTGGGGCCCTAAGCGGCGAAACGTTGGAACAACGAATCGCAAGAGGGGGACTTGCTGTGAAAGCTGTGCCTGCTGAATTGAAAAAATTTGGGCTGTCTGCCCATGCCCTAAAATTGATTGCTGTTTTGGCCATGCTCCTAGATCACATCGGCGCAGCCTTTGTCCCATTGGATAACTGGGTAGGATTCGCCCTCAGGATAATCGGGCGTTTGACCGCACCCATCATGTGCTTCTTTATTGCGGAAGGGTTTCACCGCACTAGAAACGTGAGACGCTATGCCCTGCGCCTTGCCGTTTTTGCGGTAATCTCACATTTCGCCTTTTACTACGCCTGGATGGAATCCTTTCCCATTTACCTGCGCTACGGCCTAGTTGTCTACCCCACTTCTGTAATGTTTCCCCTGTTGTTTGGGCTTTTGGCACTCATTATCTGGAGCCAGCCCCATCTATCGGAAAGGGTAAAGGCACTAAGTATTTCTGTACTGTGTTTCCTGTCCGTGTTCGGCGATTGGGGGCCCATAGCCGTACTATGGATCTTGTTTTTCGGCATCTTCCACGGGGATTTCTCCAGACAAGCCCGGGCCTTCACCACCATCACCCTCGTTTACTGCGGCGTGACGATAGCTACCGGCTTCGGCTTTCCGGAGCAGAGGATTATGGGTCTGATTCAGCTGGCAGGCCTGCTCACCCTGCCCCTTTTGCGGGCGTACAACGGCCAGCTGGGGAAAGGCGGCAGGCCAGCCAAGTGGTTTTTCTACTGGTTTTACCCAGTCCACCTTCTCTTGATAGGCCTACTCAAGGACGGATTTCGACTAATATTCTAAAAAGCCAATCCCAATTGAACCGGGGCCCGAATGGGCGCCTACTGTAATGCCGAGGCCGCTTCTGAACACCTCAATTTTTTCCTTGGCCTTGTCCTTAAGGTAGTTGTACATGTATTCGGCGTCTTGGTTAGAATTGGCGTTCTGCAGCACGATTATTGCTCGGTCAAAATCTTTGATCCTGCTGGCAGCCTCATCCACCATGGCTCGAATAGACCTTTTTCTGCCCACGATAGGCTTCACTACTTTTACTTCCCCGTCCACAAACTCGCAGACTGGTTTGATGTTGATCAAAGCACCAAGGAGGGAAGAAGCAGCACCGATTCTCCCACCCGCTGCCATGTACTTCAGACTATCCACTGCAAAGAGCGTGTTGATACGGGGCACCATATCCCGTGCCTTCTGCACTAACTCTTCGAAGTTCTTACCGCTTTCAATCATGCGCGCGATCCAAATCTCGAAGGCAGCCTGCCCACAGGCGCAGGTCTTAGTATCGATCACTTCCACCGGAGCATCATACTCCTGCTCAAACATCTCCTTGGCGGCATGGGCCGTTTGGGTGCTGGCAGATAGTTTCGATGAAATGGTGGTGATAATGAACTGGCGTGCACCTGCGGCGTAACGCTCCTTGAGAATGGACAGCCAATCGTGGATGTTAGGTGCCGCGGTTTTGGGAACATCGTCCGGATCACTTTCCATGCGGGTATAGAACTGATCCGTGTCGAACTCCACATTCGCCTTCACGTAGTCCATGTTTTTGAAGCGAACATAAAAGGACGCTTCACTGATTTTGTAATTCTGCAGGAGTTTACGGGGTAAACTTCCCGCCGAATCGATAATCTGACATATTCTTTGATTCATTAATTAACCTCCTAAATGGTTTAAACCCCACTTACCCATATTTTTTCCCTCACCTGGTACCTTATTCCGTACTCTTACAGGAAGCTCACATCAAAATAGGTGGGCGTGTTGGGCATGGGAATGCCTTCTTTTAGGGGCATAAAGAACAATTGATACTGGGGCTTTACCCAAGCCTTTTTGGCCACCAACTCATAGCCCTTTTCTTCCGCACCCAAACAGATTACCAGATAGTGGATGTTGTTAGCAACCGCAGCCTGTCTCACCTTTTCCAAGAGGGGGTTCAAATCCTCGCCTTGATCTAATACAAGGTCAAAGAGCTGCCACACCCTGAGTTCTTCACCTAAATTAGGAATATGGGGCAGGGGTAAAAGCCTGGAGCCTGCTTGGACAATGGGGCGAACCACCTTGAACAGCTTGGGGATGTTCAAAACGCGTTGGGTGTATTCCCCAGTCGTGTCCCACACTTTGACAGAGGAACCTTTATAGCTGAATTTTCCGAAGAGATAGCGATCCCGCTGCTCCCGGGTTGCATCCCTTTGAGTCCAGTCCGGAAACAGGTCGAGCTCGCCGAAGGCACGGGCTAAGGCTGCCCTTTCTTTCTCTTCCTCTGGCTTGGGGGTAAAGGCAACTTTGTCCACCTCGCTGCGCCTACGGCAGAAGCGGGCGTGCACGGGCATGGTGAGGAAGTCTTTGCTTTCCACAACCTCCGCCCCATATCTGGTGATAATGCTCATGGAACGGAAGTTGTCTTCCTTTACATAACCGAACAAGAAGTCCAAGTCTCTCCGGATGATTTCCTTGTGCGCAGCCTGCCAGAGCCTGAGCATATGCCTGGGCAGCCCCTTTTGGGCCATGGGGTTAGAGCGCCAGTCGAAGACCAAGCCTCCCCGCAGTGTTTTGCCATGCAGCTTAAGCTCCACAGGACCCACCGCCATAATACCTAAGATCATGTCTTCCTCTTCGTCTTCTGCAACTAATACAATTGGATCGGCGAACTTTTTGGCTCGGAAAAAATAGTCCTTCCGTTCACTCACCAATTGAATCTGTCCGCCCTGGGGCGTGAGCTGTTCAATGGCTATTAACTTCTCATTATCTGCGGCAGTGGCCGGTCGCACACGCAACTTCTCAACCTCCTTGGTATTTCCCCGAAAAGCCTATTATTCCTAACTGAAATGTGTTATTATAATTGTATTATGCTGATCTTAATTATAAACTGATAAGGCATTGGGGGCAAGTACAATGAAAGCATTAGTAACAACACCAGCCTCACCCACTAGTCTCTTTGTGGTTCGGCGTCTCAAAGAACTTGGCTATAAAGTAACAGTGGTAGATTCCCACAGCCGCAGCTTTGTCTCGTATTCCAACGCAGTGGACAAGCGTATTCTCGCACCTTCCCTGCTCCACAATCCCCAGGGGTTCGCCCAAGCGGTCCTGGATGAGCTGAAGACCGGGGAATACGATTTCTACTTCCCTGTCCTGGAATGCGGTTTTTTAATGTCCTACTACCGGGACACCATAACTAAATATACTAAGATGGTTTCCATGTCCTTTGAGGAAATCACCTACGCCCATAACAAACACGCCATGGCGGAGTACGCCAAGCAGGCCGGAGTGAGGACGCCCCACACCGAAACCCCCGAGTCGCTCCAAGACGCCATCAGGGTACTGGAAGAACTCAAATCGCCGGTAGTTATCAAGCCGCGCATTGCCTGCAACGCCCATGGCCAGAAAATAGTGGATGATCCCAACAACGCTGTTTGGGAGTACGGCCAAATCGTGAAGAAGTACAACCTGGAGGAGCAGCTGCCCCTAATCCAGCAGTATATCAAGGGTTCCCTCATCTCCACCGTAAACCTGGCTGTAAACGGCGAGGTTAAGGGTAACGTGGTCTTCCGCGCCCTGCGCACCGTTCCCACCAGCGGTGGGACAAGCTCCTACCGGATCAC
>DGFC01000173.1:0-1635 GCA_002391465.1 Firmicutes bacterium UBA3910
ATATATAAACTTACATCCACCACCCGCTTGCGGATATAGTCTCTCATCTGCGCTTCCCCCTAGCACTTTTTATACATTTATATGCCGCTGGGTGTTGAATATGCGTAGCATCAATGGAGAAAGGCTAGGGGATTCACGGGCTCACCCTCATGGGTAAGGCCAAAGAAGACGATCCCTGAATTTTCCGGTTTTGCAACAACCTGGTTCTGCTCTACACGCTCCCCCGGTACCACCGAGATTGCCCGAACTGCACGATAAGTGCTGGACCAGCCGCTTCCGTGGTCGATTACCAGCTCAGTTTCAAAGCCATTGGAGCTCACCGAAACCACTTCCCCTGGAAGCACGGAGTGTACCGCTTCCCCTGCCACCGCAAGTTCAAGTCCAGCGTTGAAGCGCCAGTCGCCGTAGATAGGATGGCGATACCAACCGTAGGGTGTGACAATCTCACCCTCGACTGGCCAGTTGATTGCCTCGAAGGACAGTACTGGCAGTGCCTCCTCCTCCGGCTCAGGTTCCGGCCTGTATTCGGTGGGCGAAGGTACATACACGGGCGGCTCCACTACCACTGTTTTAGTAACAGGGCCTTCCAGCACCCAGGGGTAGAGATCTGCGATTACTTCTTCCACCTTGGCCTGAACAACGGCTGCCACCTCTTCCCTGCTCACAGGATTAACGGTAACAGCTTCTTCCGCAGTGGGCCAGTTGCGGTAAATACCTACGCCTATCCCAACTAAGAGTGAAATGCCTATAATGATTCCCACTAAAACTCTGCGGCTCTGTTGTCTTTGCCAATACTGGCTGAGCCGACCTTTAGCATGCTGCCATCGATTCATGATATCACCGCCTTGTCCCTAGTATGCACCTAAATATTGGGTACTATACAAAACAAAGGGCAGGGCGATAAAAAAAGCACAGGCCCATTCAGCCTGTGCTGCAGTAACTATTCTATTGCTTTTTACCTTTCCGGTTCGGCGACCTTGAGGCGGAGCAAAGCCCGCTGCAGGGCAAGACGAGCCCGGTGGTAGTCAATCTCATCCCGGCTCTCTGCCAGACGGCGTTCCGCCCGCTCTTTTGCTTCCCTCGCCCGGAGAACATCGATTTCCTCATCCAGCTCGGCAGTTCTGGCGAGGACAGTGAGCTGATTGTCCCTCATCTCAACAAAACCGCCTCCCAGAGCTACTTTACGCTTCTTTCCCTCCCTAGGACCGAACTCTACGATGCCCATCTCCAAGGGAGCCATGAGTGGGGCATGGCCGCTCATAATACCGAAGGAACCATCCTTACCGGGCAGTTTCACATATTCAACCTCTTTAGAGACAACGGTACGCTCTTGAGTGAGGACACGCAGCTGGAGGGTAGCCATTATCTATTCGCCTCCGCTAGGAGCCTTTCACCTTTCTCCACTGCCTCATCAATCGTTCCAACCATAAAGAAGGCGTTTTCAGGCAGGTGATCGTGCTTGCCGTCTAAGATCTCCTTAAAGCCACGGACCGTCTCCTTAATGGGCACGTACTTACCGGGTAGGTTGGTAAAGGCCTCAGCCACAAACATGGGCTGGGACAGGAACCGCTCTATCCGGCGGGCTCTGGCGACGATAATCTTGTCGTCTTCACTCAATTCATCCATACCCAGGAT
>DGFC01000173.1:1786-13109 GCA_002391465.1 Firmicutes bacterium UBA3910
GCCACAAACATGGGCTGGGACATGAAGCGCTCCAGCTTCCTGGCCCTGGCCACCGTAAGCTTATCCTCTTCCGAAAGTTCATCCATACCCAAAATGGCGATAATATCCTGCAGTTCCGTAAAGCGCTGCAGTACCGATTGGACGCGCCGTGCTACTGTATAGTGTTCCTCACCCACAATGTCTGGCGCCAATATCCGGGAAGTGGACGCCAGGGGGTCTACTGCCGGATAAATGCCCTTTTCCACAATGCGCCTCTCTAAGTTGGTGGTGGCATCAAGGTGGGCAAATGTTGTGGCAGGTGCCGGGTCAGTGTAGTCGTCAGCGGGCACATAAATGGCCTGGATAGACGTGATTGACCCGTGCTTTGTTGTGGTAATCCTCTCCTGGAGCTGACCCATTTCAGTGGCCAAAGTCGGTTGATAACCGGCGGCAGAAGGCATCCGGCCCAGCAAGGCCGATACTTCCGAACCGGCCTGGGTGAAGCGGAAGATGTTATCGATGAATAACAAAACGTCCTGCCCTTCCACATCCCGGAAATACTCTGCCAACGTGAGACCGGTCAGGCCAACGCGCAAACGGGCACCGGGCGGTTCGTTCATCTGGCCAAAGACCATGGCTGTCTTGTCAATTACGCCCGACTCCTGCATCTCGGCATAAAGCTCGTTACCTTCCCTGGTGCGTTCGCCCACACCGGAAAAGACAGAATAGCCGCCGTGCTCGTAGGCGATGTTCCGGATCATTTCCATTATCAATACGGTTTTGCCCACGCCTGCACCGCCAAAAAGACCGATTTTACCGCCCCTAGGATAGGGTGCCAGTAGGTCCACAACCTTAATCCCTGTCTCCAACATGGTAGTTGCGGGCTCCACCTCATCTACAGTAGGAGCCGGACTGTGGATGGGCCGCCGTTCCTTCGTTTCTACCGGGCCTCTACCGTCGATTGGCTCGCCCAGCACGTTAAAGAGCCGACCCAGCGTTTCCGGTCCTACCGGCACTGTGATTGGCCCACCTAAATCGATGGCATCCATACCCCTCTGCAGTCCATCGGTGGAAGCCATGGCAATACAGCGCACCACGTTGTTACCCATGTGCTGTGCCGCTTCCAGTGTTAAATCGATCTTACCCGCGTCCGTTTCACCTACTACTTTAATTGCGGTGAGCAGATCGGGCAGCTTGTCAGGCTGAAATTCCACGTCCACTACTGGACCGATAACTTGAACCACTTTCCCTATATTAGCGCTCATCAGCTAACCCCCTCATCTACGATTCCAATGCGTCTGCGCCGCCCACGATTTCCGCAATTTCTTTGGTGATTTGGGCCTGGCGCGCCCGATGATATGACAGATTCAATTCGCGGATCAATTCCCCTGCGTTATCAGTGGCGTTGCGCATGGCAACCATCCTAGCCCCAAGTTCACTGGCCTTCGCCTCAATCAGCGATTCATAGACGGCTGCCTGGAAATAAAGGGGAATTACAGATTCCAGCACCACGTCCAACGAGGGTTCGTATATGTAATCGGCAGCGAATCCACTCTCTCTCCCCCGCTGCACGAGCTCATCCCCGGCTTCAATGGGCATAACTGTGCGCAGAGTGACCTCGTGGGTGACTGTATTTATAAACTTGGAATACAAAACACTGATCCGATCAAATAGCCCATGCAGATAAAAGTCCATAACCACCTGGGCTATATCCCAGGCCTGGCGCGGACTGGGGCTATCCCCCAAGTTGACGAACTCTGCCAGAAAGGTGACTCCCTTTCGACTGAGGTGATCCCTAGCTTTTCTGCCCACCACAACCACCTGGGCTGTTGGGTGTTCCTCCAGAAAGGCTTCTGCTCGGCGGATAACCGCAGCGTTATACCCTCCCGCTAGACCCCGATCCGAGGTGAACACAATCAAGCAGTGGCTGTCACCTGCAGAAGAGAGCCAGGGTACCTCCACATCCCGCTGCTGGGCAGCCTCCAAAAGAATGCCAAGGCTGGTGTGCAGGCTTTCGAAATAGGGCCTGGTACTTGGCACCATCTGCTGCGCCCGGCGGAGCTTGGCAGCTGCCACCATCTCCATGGCCCGAGTTATCTGCTGGGTACTGGTTATGCTGGCTATTCTCCGTTTAATCTCCCGGCTTGACTTGGCCAACCCTTCTCCCCCTAACTGACGAATTTCTCCTTAAATGCCACAATCGCCTTTTTCAGTTCCTCTTCCGTTTCGGGGAACAGTTCCTTATCCTCATTCAACCGCTCCAGCAGCTCTGCATACTCCATCCGCATCTCGGCTAGGAATTCCCTCTCGAAACGGACCACTTCCTCAACGGGAATGCTGTCTAAATAGCCGTTGATGGCAACATAGAGGGCGATGGCCTGTTCCACAACGGGCATCGGTTTATACTGCTCCTGTTTGAGTACTTCGTAGATCCTCTCTCCCCTAGCAAGTCTGGCCCGGGTACTGCGGTCCAAATCGGCACCAAACTGGGCAAAGGCAGCCAGTTCTCGATACTGGGATAGGTCGATGCGCAGCGTACCTGCGATCTGCCGCATAATGGGCACCTGGGCGGCACCCCCCACCCGCGATACGGAACGGCCCACACTGATGGCGGGACGAATCCCGGCATGGAACAGATCGGATTCCAAATAGATCTGCCCATCCGTAATGGAAATCACGTTAGTGGGGATGTAGGCGGAAATGTCACCTGCCTGGGTTTCAATGATGGGCAGGGCGGTAATGGAGCCGCCGCCCAACTCGTCATTCAGTTTAGCAGCCCGCTCTAAGAGGCGGGAGTGGATGTAAAACACGTCCCCCGGGAAAGCTTCCCTGCCCGGCGGGCGGCGCAGGAGAAGGGACATTTCCCTGTACGCGGTAGCGTGTTTACTTAAGTCATCGTAGACAATCAAAACGTCCCGGCCGGCATACATAAACTCTTCCGCCATGGCCACACCGGCGTAGGGTGCAATATAGAGCAAGGGGGAAGGTTCGCTGGCGGTTGCAGAAATAACGATGGTGTATTTCATAGCACCATGTTTTTCTAACACATCGACCACACCGGCAACGGTAGAGGCCTTCTGTCCAATGGCAACATAAATGCAGATTACGTCTTCGTCCTTCTGGTTCAAAATAGTATCAACCGCGATGGCTGTTTTGCCTGTCTGCCTATCGCCGATAATCAACTCCCGCTGTCCCCGGCCGATGGGAACCAGCGAGTCAATGGATTTCATACCGGTCTGGAGCGGTTCATTAACTCCCGTCCGATCCACAACCCCCGGAGCTTGGGCCTCAATTGGCCTGTACCGCTCAGTCACAATGGGGCCTTTACCGTCAATGGGCTGGCCCAAGGGATTCACAATGCGCCCGATCATGGGTTCCCCCACAGGCACCTGTACAACCCTGCCGGTCCGCTTGACCGGATCACCTTCCTTAATGTGCTGGTAGGGCCCTAGGATTACAACCCCGATGTTATCCCGTTCTAAGTTAAGTACCATACCGTAAACACCGCCTGGGAACTCCAGCAGTTCCCCTGCCAGTGCTTGGTCCAACCCGTACACACGGGCGATTCCGTCTCCCACCGTAAGAACGGAGCCCAGATCTTCAACCTCTAACTCCGCTTCAAACTCTTCGATCTGACGCCTCAGAATCGCTACAATTTCATCTGGTCGCATTGCCATAGCTACTCCCCCGTTGAACCGTATTTTTCTTCCAATATCCTTCTTATCCTCATGGCTGCCGTTCCATCCCCGTAGGGGTTAACCGCTCTAGCCATTTGGGCATAAACCGCGGGATTAGTTAAGAGTTCATTTACTCCCGCCACAATGTCTTTTCGCTTCGTGCCCACCAATTTCACCGTTCCGGCACGGACTGCCTCAGGTCTTTCGGTTACCGAACGCATAACCAAAACAGGTTTATGTAGTGCGGGCGCCTCTTCCTGCAGACCACCCGAATCGGTGAGCAGCAGGGTGCAGCGGGCCAGCAGATTGGCAAATTCCCTGTAATCGGGCGCCTCGATTAATTTGATCTGGGGATCCTCTCCCAACAGACCCTTCATCGTCTCCTGCAGGCGCGGATTGCGGTGCATTGCCACCACAATATCGCACTGGTGTCCTGCACTTATATCCAACAGCGCCCGACAAATCTCTTCCAGGGGTTCGCCCCAGTTTTCCCGGCGGTGGGCGGTGACAACCACAACCGGACTACTAAAGTCGAGCGCCCGTAAAACGGGATTTGTAAACTGGTGATCCGCATCCACAACCGATAAAAGGGCATCGATCACTGTGTTACCAGTTACAAAAACCGACTCCTTTTTTACACCTTCCAACAGCAAATTATCCGCTGCATTATGGGTGGGTGCGAAGTACCAGGTTGTCAAAACATCAACGAGCCTTCTGTTTGCCTCCTCCGGAAAGGGATTGGTGAGGGAGGGTGTACGCAGTCCCGCTTCCACATGGCCCACCGGAATCTGCCAGTAAAAGCTGGCCAGAGCAGCGGCAAAGGCTGTTGTAGTATCACCATGAACCAGGACCACATCGGGCTTCCATTCGTTGAAGACGCTATCCATCCCCCGCAGAATACGCTCCGTTATTTCACTTAGTGTTTGGCCGTGGCTCATAATATTCAGATCGTAATCAGGCTCAATTTGAAAAATGTCCAGGACTTGGTCCAGCATCTCCCGGTGTTGGCCTGTCACTATTACCTTAGTCTCCCATCCGGACACCTGGCGGCACTGAAGCACAACCGGGGCCATTTTTATTGCCTCTGGTCGTGTGCCAAAAACGATAGCCAGTTTAAGCATCTTTACTTCCCCTCTGCTGCCCCTGGATGGGCTCCACCATGCCTACCCGCATGGACCCATACCAAAAAAGAAGACCCAAGCCGATGGCGATCAGCCAACTCGACCTGGTCAGGTGGGCAGTCAAGACTGCCACTGAAGCGGATATCCCGGTCAAAAGATAGGCCACAAACACTACCTGCCTTTGGCTAAAACCAAGGTCAAGGAGCCGGTGGTGGAAATGGGAACGATCCGCCTGGTAAAAGGGTACTCCCCTCTGCGTACGGCGTACAACCGCACAGAGCATGTCGGTTACGGGCAGGGCCAGAATTAGAACAGGTACAGATAGTCCGATTGTTGCCGCGCCTTTTAAGGCACCTTCCGTCGATATGGCGGCCAGGAAAAAGCCCAACAGTAGAGCCCCGCTGTCCCCAAGATAGACTTTGGCGGGGTTAAAGTTAAAGGGCAGAAAGCCCAGACACGCTCCCACTACAATCGCTGCCAAGACAGCCGCATCGTAGCGCTGCAGCTGCCAAGCAAGAAAGGTTAGGGCCAGGGCAGATATTAACGTGATCCCTGCAGTTAAGCCGTCAAGACCGTCAATGAAATTCATGATATTAACCAAGGTCAAAACCCAGAGCATGGTGATGGGAATGGAAAGTTTCCCTAAATAAAGCATGCCCCCGAATGGATTACTCATGAATTCGATTCGTGGTCCGAACAACACATAGAGCAAGACAGCCAGGAACTGACCTGCGAATTTTAAGCCCGCCGATAGCTCCCAGCGGTCGTCAATGAGACCAACAAGCATGATCAAAAACGCACATAAAGCAGTGATACCCACATGGGGTATGTCCCCCACTAACGAGGCGGCACAAAAACCCGCAAACAGGGCCAATCCCCCCCCCGTGGGCATGGGAACCTTATTAATCCGCCGGGGATTGGGGGCATCCACCATACCAAACTTCAGGGCGAACCGGCGGGCAAGGGGTGTACAAGCCGCAGTAACGACAACTGCAACTGCGAAGGATAGTAGAAGCTGGTTTAAATTCTCCATCGCCTAAACCTCCCCCGGTTCCCACTGGATAAGCTCCACTCCGGCTTCGTTGAACAGCTCAAGGGCGAGCTTGTCCGGATAGGCGCCGCGGAAAACGATCGTTTCCACGCCTGCGTTAATCAGCATTTTCGCACATAAAATACATGGTTGGTGGGTGCAGTACAGAGTCGCGCCTGAAGTACTCACGCCGTGCAGGGCAGCTTGGATTATGGCGTTCTGCTCCGCGTGGGTACCCCGGCACATCTCATGGCGCTCGCCTGAGGGGATGCCCAACTGCTGCCTTAAACAGCCCATATCAAGGCAGTGGGTCACGCCCCGCGGCGCCCCGTTATAGCCAGTGGAGATAATATGCTTGTCCCTTACCAAAACAGCCCCAACCTGCCTGCGCAGGCAGGTGGAACGGCTGCTGACCAATTCTGCGATTTCCATGAAATACTGATCCCAAGACGGCCTCTTAACCATGGCTTCCTCCCCTGTGGTTACTTGGTACCAAAGAGGCGGTCGCCTGCATCGCCCAAGCCCGGAATAATGTAACCCTGAGCATTGAGTTTTTCATCGATGGCGGCGGTGTAAATATCCACATCGGGATGATCCCGCTGCACCACTTCAATCCCCTCCGGTGCCGCAACCAGGCACATCAGCTTTACCGAAGGTACTCCCCGCTGTTTGAGGAACGTGATGGCCGCACTGGCGGAACCACCTGTGGCCAGCATGGGGTCGAGAAGAATAATCTGACGCTCATCGGAGTCCACCGGCAGTTTGCAGTAATACTCAACCGGTTTGAGCGTGTCAGGATCGCGGTATACACCGATATGGCCCACTTTCGCGGTTGGTATTAGGCGTAGTACCCCATTCACCATACCTAGACCCGCCCTGAGGATGGGGACTATACCTACTTTCTTGCCAGCGATCATCTTACCGCGGGTTTTGCCCATGGGGGTTTCCACTTCAACCTCTTCCAAGGGCATGTCCCTCGTTACTTCATAGCCCATCAGAGTGGATATCTCCTCTAACAACTCCCGGAAATCTTTGGGACCCGTCTCTGCATCCCGGATCATGGTTAGTTTGTGCTGCACTAACGGATGGGAAATCACATGTACTGTACTCAACACTTCATCTCCTAACTTATTTCAGACTAGACTACTCGATTTTACCGACGCGGCGGGCGTGCCTGCCCCCTTCAAACTCTGCGTTTAAGTAGGCATCAACGATGTCACGCATTAGACCCGGCCCGGTCACCCTGCCGCCCAGACACAAAATGTTGCTGTCATTATGCATGCGGGCCATCCGGGCGGAAAAGGTATCGCCGCACAGCGCAGCTCTCACACCCGGCACCTTATTGGCCGCAATGGACATGCCGATTCCGGTGCCACAGATAAGAATGCCGAGGGTGAACTCACCGTCTGCCACTGCCCGGCCTACTCGCTGGGCCATGTCGGGATAATCACAGGATTCTCCCTCACTTGTCCCCCAGTCTGCCACAGCAATGCCCCGCTCCTGCAGGTGCTCAACGATTCCCTGTTTTGCCTGGAAACCAGCATGGTCAGAACCAATTACAATCTTCATAGCCTTCTCCTTTTTCACTGTCCACTCTTTTACGATCCCTTTCACCTCTGCGGCGATCTCATCCCTTGTGCGGCGGTAAACCTCCAAGGATTGCCCAAAGGGATCCTGAATATCCTTCTCTATTTCATCCTTAAGATCCTGCCCCTGAAAACCCGTTCTTTTTCCATACTCCTTGAGCAGGAAAATCTTCTCAGCCGCGGCCTCCCGCTCCCTTTCAGGCAGAAGATCAAGCAGCGCCCGGCGGTGACTTTCCGTCATGGGTAGGATGAGGTCAAATTCCTCCAAAAGAAGGGGGTGCATCCGCCTAGAACGATGCTGAGAGGCATCAATACCCATTTCTGCCAGCACGGTCAGGGTGTGTTCAGTGGCCTCGTCGCCGCTAAACGCCCCAACACCGGCAGAGGCAACATCAATATCTAGGCCTGCCTCTTGGGCGTAGTGCCGCATCAAATGTTCTGCCATTACACTACGGCAGGTATTACCGGTACAGACAAACAAAACCGCTTTAGTCATTGCTCCTCCTTAACAGACTACGTTTCGATCACACGATTCTCGGCCGCTTTGCGCAGGCGATTCATTATCGCTAGACCGAGGTGTTGTTCGCTGACTCCCTCCACAAACAAGACGTCTATGCCCAGACGATCCGCTTCCCGCAGTAAATGGTAGAGTTGGCCTGCCAGATGGGCCAAATCACCGTTGGGGCCCATTGAAAGGGGAACCAAAGCGGGGAAAAGCTCCACCCGCTCGTCCCAAGTCATGATCCCCACCCTTCTGCCCTCCCGCAGATATTGTTCACTTAGCTCGTTGATTTTTTCCGCGGAACGCCCGCCAACCACCAAAAAAACCTGGGCATCGGGGGCATAGTGGCTGTACTTCATGCCGGGTGACCGAGGCACCTGAGGCTCCCCATCCTCCGCTTCCACCGGGACATACTGCCGCAGTTCCTCTAACGTCACCCCGCCTGGGCGCAGTAGCCGGAACGGTTCAACTGTGCAGTCAAGCACGGTTGATTCTACCCCCCTGCCTGTGGGCCCGCCATCAAGGATGGCGGGGATTCTCCCCTTAAGATCGGCCCAAACGTGCTCCGCCCTGGTTGGGCTCGGGCGGCCTGAAATATTGGCGCTGGGTGCGGCTAGGGGAAAGGGCAGCCTTTCCAGCAGCTGCAGGGCCAAGGGATGCACCGGTATCCTCACACCCACTGTGGAAAGACCAGCACTGACGATTTCCGGTACGCGCTCTGTCTTGGGAAGCACCAGAGTCAAGGGGCCTGGCCAAAACCTATCCATCAACATTTTCGCCTTCTCAGGCACGCACTCCACCAGTGGCTCGAGCTGCTCTGGGCTGTGGAGGTGGACGATGAGTGGGTTATCGGCGGGACGCCCCTTCACCACGAAGATTTTCTCCACTGCTTGGCTGTCAAGGGCATTGGCCCCTAAGCCGTATACCGTTTCGGTGGGGAAAGCTACCACTTCTCCCCTGGTTAAAAGGTCAACCGCCTGGTCTAATTCAGTTGCGGTTAGAATCTTCGTTTCTAGGGCCACTTGAAAACCACCACTCTATCGTGCTCGGCATAGTCCTTATAGGTTGCCTGCCACATAAGGCCCGCCTCTTGGCCGAGTTTTTTGACCTCTTCCCCTTGATTCCAGCCTATTTCAAGTACGACAAAACCAGGCTGCTCCAAATACGAAGGCGCCTGGCCTAAAATGCGGCGGTAAAAGTCAAGCCCATCTTGGCCGCCATCTAAAGCGGCGGCAGGCTCACTTAATACTTCCGGTTCCAGCGTTTTCAGTTCTTCCCTGGGAATGTAAGGGGGGTTAGAACAGATAACCCTGTACTTCCCCTGCACACTGGCAAAGAGATCACTGTGCACAAACTCTATCTGACCGTCCACTTCTAAGCGGACAGCGTTTTTCTCTGCCACTACCAAGGCCTGGGGAGATACGTCTGTGGCGGTGACGCGGATCAGGGGATCTTGGTAGGCCAAGACCGCCGCTACCGCACCACTACCCGTGCCGATCTCCAGGATTTCCACGGGAACATCGGGCTCCAAAAGTTCCAGAACCGCATCGACCAAAAACTCTGTTTCAGGCCTGGGGATGAGAACATCCCTGGTTACCTCGATGGGTAGGGAATAAAACTCCCTCACTCCCGTCAGGTAAGCAACGGGAATGCGCTGGCCCCGACGCCCGATAAGGGTGCGGTACCCGTCTACCTCCGCTTTTTGCAGGGGCTTGTCTATGTTCAGATACAAATCCAGCCGTTCCAGCCCCAATACATGGGCCAGGAGCAGTTCTGCGTCGAGCCTGGGCGAAGTGCACCCCTTCTCCTCAAGATAGCTCGCACTGAGATTAATCAATTCTCCAATTGTGTACTGTTTAGCCATGTTCAACTTCAGCCATTTCCTTCAGTTGTTCAACTTGATGGGCGGTAATGAGCGCCTCAATTATTTCATCCAAGTCGCCATCTACAATTGGGTCTATCTTGTAAAGCGTCAGGCCAATGCGGTGATCGGTCACCCTGCCCTGGGGGAAGTTGTAGGTGCGGATGCGCTCACTGCGCTCACCTGTTCCAACCTGGCTTCTCCTTGCCTCCGCCTGCTCCCGCTCTGCTTCTTCTTGCAGAAGGTCAAAAAGGCGAGCCCGGAGAATCTTCATGGCCTTCTCCCTGTTTTTGTGCTGGGATTTTTCATCCTGACAGGACACAACTAAACCGGTGGGCAGATGGGTAATCCTGACAGCCGAGTCGGTGGTGTTTACACTCTGGCCACCCGGGCCGGAAGAACGGTAAACATCAATTTTCAGCTCGTTTGGTTCGATATGGAGCTCCACTTCTTCCGCTTCAGGCAGCACAGCTACCGTGGCGGTTGAGGTATGGATGCGCCCACCCGCTTCGGTGGTGGGAATGCGCTGCACCCGGTGCACACCGCTTTCAAACTTGAGCTTGGAGTAAGCTCCCCGGCCTTCCACCATGAAAATAATCTCTTTGAAGCCGCCAAGCTCGGTGGCGTTGCTGCTGAGAATATCCACATTCCAGCGCTGGGCTTCTGCGTAGCGGGAATACATCCTAAAGAGCGTACCGGCAAAAAGAGCAGCCTCCTCCCCACCTGTACCTGCCCTTATTTCCACAATGACGTTTTTCTCATCGTTAGGGTCCTTGGGCAGGAGCAGCACCTTGAGCTCCTGTTCAAGATCAACTTTAATTTTTTCAAGCTGTTCCAGCTCTTCCTGGACCATGGCTTTAAAGTCTGGTTCCAGCTTATCCTCCAGCAATTCCTTCGCTTCTGCAATCTCAGCAACCACAGATTTGTACTCTTTGTAAACGTTCACGACCTCTTCCAGCTCTGCATGAGCCTTGGCCAGTTTTTGAAACTGCTGATGATCCGCAATGATTTCCGGATCGCTTAATTTCTCTGTTAAATCCTGGTATTTATCTTCCAGCTGTGCTAATCTCTCAAGCATGGTTATCTCCCCTTATTCCTTACATCCATCATTGACAGTTGGAAATTGAGCAACGTTGCTTTTCGCATTGAAAGAATGATCTTTATTGAGGACTGCTTTAAGGGACGTGATTGCCACTTCCACTTGTTCATCATCAGGAGTTCTTGTAGTCAGATACTGCAGTGCCATTCCGGGCGCGGCGATCCATTTGAAAACAGGATGCGGGTTCTCTTTTCCCGCTTGCCGGATTACTTCATAGGACAGGCCGGCAACAATCGGGAGGATTGCCAGATGCGCAACCACCCTGAGCAAGAATGGAGGCCTGCCAAAGACTGAAAAGACAAGAATACTCATGAACAATGTGATCAGGATGAAATTCGTCCCGCAGCGGGGATGGATGGAAGAGTGCTTCTGAACATTGGCTACAGTTAATTCTTCCCCGGCCTCATAGCAATTAATAGTACGGTGTTCGGCCCCATGGTATTGAAACACTCTCTGAATGTCCTTCAT
>DGFC01000139.1 GCA_002391465.1 Firmicutes bacterium UBA3910
AGATGTGTATAAGAGACAGATACTTCACCATCTTCCTCAAGCAGTTTGTAAGCTTCAGCAACTAATTCATCAACAAGATCTTCCTCCGGCACTCGGCGCAGCAGTTTGCCGTGGCGGAATATGATTCCCACGCCGTTGCCCCCTGTAATACCCAGGTCAGCATGGCTTGCCTCCCCGGGTCCGTTCACGATACAACCCATAACAGCAATCGTGATAGGCAGAGGAAAATCACCTAAACGTTTCTCCACCTCGATGGCTATTCCTTCTAAATCTATCTCCGTCCTTCCGCAGGTGGGACAAGAAATGAAGACGGGGCCCCTCTGCCTTAGACCACAGGCGGAAAGAATTGCCCAAGCCACCTTAACTTCCTCCACCGGATCCGCTGTCAACGAGACCCTCAAGGTATCGCCCAGGCCGCGCATGAGGAGCGCACCGATACCCGCGGCCGACTTAATGGTACCGAACCATTGAGTACCCGCCTCAGTGATACCTAGATGGAGGGGGTAATCAACCTTGGCACTCAACTGTTCGTAGGCGGCCAGGGTGAGGGGAATATCGGAAGCCTTAAGGGAAACGACAATATCGTAAAAGCCCAGATCTTCGAATATGGTAATATGCTCTAAGGCGCTTTCCACCATAGCCGGGGCGGTGCGCCCGTAACGATCGAGCAGGTGCTGGGCGATGGAGCCCGAGTTCACACCGATACGGATGGGAACAGAACGTTCTTTGGCCGCCGCAACCACAGACTGCACCCGTTCCCGTGCACCGATGTTGCCCGGGTTAAGGCGCAGCTTAGCTACGCCAGCATCAATGGCAGCTAGGGCCAAACGATAGTCAAAATGGATGTCCGCCACAAGCGGCAGTGGCGAATGCTTGACCAGCTCCGGTAAGGCGTCAGCAGCTTTCCGATCGGGAACAGCTACCCTTACCAGTTCACAGCCCGCTTCGCTTAACGCCTGAATCTGTGCCAGCGTAGCTTGTACGTTCCGTGTATCGGTATTGGTCATGGACTGCACAACAATGGGTGCGCCCCCACCGATTTTTAGATTGCCAACCCGGACTTGGCGTGTTTTAGAACGCATCTTTTTCACTTCCTATGAAAAGAAATTTAAACGGGTTATATCCTTGAACGTGGCAAAAATCATCAGGCCAACTAAGAAGGCCAGCCCAATAAACTGTACAATACCCCTGGCCTTGGCTGAGAGGGGCCTGCCCCGGAGCGCTTCAACCACGAGAATCACAAGCCAACCCCCATCCAGCACCGGAACGGGCAGCAGATTGAGCAAACCGAGGTTGATGCTCAGAAGAATAGCCAACAGGAGTACGTCCGCAAAGCCCTGCCGGGCAGTTTCTCCCACAAGTTGGGCGATGCCAATGGGCCCAGATAGGTCAGCCTTCTGCTTGCCTGTGACTATGCGGCTGAGTTCAACAACCATTTGCTTCGTCACGTCCCAGGTCCGGGTAACGGCCGCCCGAGCACTGACCAAGAAGGGATAGCGGGGTTTGGCAATTTCGATTGCCACACCAATCTTCCCTTCTCCACCCTCATCAAGGGGGATCACTGCCAGTGTAACATTTTGGCCATTCCGTTTGACAACAAACTCCATTTCCTTACCGGGCGATGCAACAATAAGGTCAATAATGCGGTCCGTGTCATGCACTGCCTCCCCGTTAACGGACGAAACCACATCACCGGGAAGAAAACCGGCTATGGCAGCCGGTGAACCCGGCTCAACCACACTGATTTTGGGGGGCATAACAACAAACATGAAATAGGCAGCAAACAGAATTATCGCCAAGACAAAGTTCATCAGGGGCCCGGCGGCAATGGTCCCCAAACGCCAGGGCAGACTCTTGTTCTCAAAACTACCCGGATCATCTTCGTCAAGCAAATCATTTTCATCGTCATCTAATAACATTTCGTCCATTCCCGCCATACGTACAAAACCGCCTAAGGGAAAAAGACGCAGGGAATATAGGGTTTCCTTCCCCTGCCAGTTGCCGATACTTGGTCCAAAGCCTAAAGCAAATTCTTCAACCCGAATTCCTGCCAACTTAGCAGCAATGTAATGGCCAAGTTCGTGGAAAAATACGATCGTCCCGAACACCAGGACGAAGGTAATGAGAGTCAGCATGTATGCAACATCCTTTCTAACCGATCCACTCGCGGGCTCGTTCCCGGGCTTCCCGGTCTACAGCTAGTATCTCTTCTAAGCTTGGAAATGATTTGTCTGTAAAGCTTTCCATAACTTCTTCCACCAGCTGCGGAATCTGCGTAAACTTTATCTCCCCCTGTAGAAAGGCACTTACCGCAATTTCGTTAGCCGCATTGAGGGCTATGGGTTGGGCGCCCCCATGGCAACCTGCTCGGTAGGCCAATTGGAGGCTGGGAAACCGCTTGTGATCCACTTCCTCAAAGTGCAGCGAACCCACTCCGGCCAAATCCAATGGCTCTACCTGGGAAGGTACAACAGAGGGATACGTCAGAGAATATTGAATGGGCAAACGCATGTCTGTCGTGCCCAGATGGGCTATTAGCGCACCATCCCGCAAACGGAGCATGGAGTGGATGATGCTTTCCGGGTGGATGATAACCTCTATACGGTCATAGGGAAAGTCAAAGAGCCAGTGGGCTTCTATCACTTCCAATCCCTTGTTCATCAGCGTCGCCGAGTCAATCGTAATTTTGCTACCCATATCCCAACTTGGATGGGCAAGGGCTTGTTCAACTGTTACCGTCTCTAAAGAACCTTTGAATTTACGGAAAGGGCCACCTGACGCCGTTAACACGATTTTGTCAACCTGGTCCCGCTCCCGACCGTAGAAGCACTGCCAGAGGGCACTGTGTTCCGAATCGATGGGTATAATCTGTTCCCGGTACTGCATAACCAGGTGTCCCCCGGCAACCAGTGTTTCCTTGTTGGCCAGGGCAACCCTCTTCCCTGCTTCAAGTGCCGCTAAAGTCGGTTTTAAGCCTATCGCACCGACTAGGGCAACCACTACAACGTCAGCCCGTGGATCTGCGGCCATAGCGCAGAGGTGGTCCGAATCAGCATAGACAGGCAGAGAAAACTCTTCCCGCAGTGCCCTAGCATAGCTTTCGTTATCAATGCTGGCAAAGGCGGGCTTAAACTCTGCAATTTGGGAACGCATAAGTTCGTAGTTGGACCCTGCAGCCAGGCCCAGAACTTTAAATTCGGGCAGATACCTGATCACTTCGAGGGTTTGAGTTCCGATTGAGCCTGTTGATCCAAGTATAACGACGTTTGGCATTGGTAAGTCCCTTTCATTTTCATTGACGTTTGTTTACTGCAACCAATCCCCTCATCACCACCATTAAGAGTGGGCCCACCAAGGCCCCCATCAGACCCCAGAAACGCCAACCCACATAAACAGCTACCAAGGCAGTGAGGGGATGCAGTCCAAGACGCTCTCCCACAAGCTGTGCTTCGAAGAGCTGCCTTACTAATAATAATACCAGATAAGTCAAGCCTAAGGCTAGTGCTCTGGGTATGTTTCCCAACCAAACCTGGAGGGCAGCCAGGGTGAAAAAAACAAGGCCTGGGCCCAGCACAGGCACTAAGTCAAAAAAGGCAACGAGAAAACCGGATAGGAGCGGATAGGCCAACCCGAGTACATAAAAGGATACTGTACTTATCATTCCCACTGCGAAAACGAGCAGGAGCTGTACCTTCAACAACTGGCCCAAAGCCTTAACCGAATCCCGGTAAAGCTGAAAAAAACCTTCCTGCCAACTGATCGGAAGGAGAGTGACAATAAACCGGGCTAAAAGACGTTTGTCGCGACAGAAAAAATAGGCACTCATGGCTGCAATAAGCCAAAGAACGACAAGGTCTGGAATTGCGAGCAGCGACTTTGCCATCCTAGTTATCAAAGTGACTAGATCACCGGAGGTGATCGAGGCCTCTTCCAGAGGCAGCTGGGCGATCAGTCCAGGAAAGCTTTCAAAAACACCGCTGAGCCACAGCGCCTGTATCTCCCGGTAAAGCTGAACTAGCAACACACTTAGCAGGAAGGGCAGTGTGAGGAATACTACTGCCACCAGCAGAGCAGCCGCGGCGGAGCGTGGCCATCCCCTTGTCTGGAGAAAACCCACAGGTCCATCCAAGAATACGGCAAACAACAGCCCAATAAAAAACGGGGCCAGATAGGGAAATGTCAACTTCAACACGAGCAATACCCCACAAAACCCCGCTACCGCTATTACTGTAGAGTGCCACATACCCTTTCACCCCTTAGGGGCACGGGCGTTAGATGAACAAGCTTAGGAGAACGTATAGAGTAGGAAAGACAAAGATCATGGAATCAAAGCGGTCCAAAATACCCCCGTGGCCCGGCAGTATACTACCGCTATCCTTTACTGACCGCTCCCGCTTGATGGCCGATTCAACCAGGTCGCCAACCTGGCCGGCGATGGACAAAACAAAACCGAGAATAAGTGCTTGTAACACTGACTCGTCAAGCGCCAGAGCAAAAACTACTGAACCAAGCAGGGCAGCCAAAAGTCCGCTGAGGGCGCCTTCCTGTGTCTTCTTTGGACTTACTTCCGGCAGTAGTTTCCGGCGTCCAAACCTGAGCCCGCCGAAATAGGCACCGGTGTCAGTGAGCCAGGTCACTACCAAACCAAAAATGGACCAGACAAAACCATACTCTGCCCGGACAAGCCAGAGAAAGCTCAACGGTACCGCAACGTAAAGCACACCTAGGAGGTTAATCGCTCCTGACCAAGTGTACATACCGCCAAAGGCAGCTCGGATTAGGTAATAAAAGAGCTGTAAAACCAACCAAGCAGTGAGCCCAAATTGGTCTATACCACTATATGTGAGGAACAAAAAAGATAGTCCAGCAAGCAGCAGATAATCGAGGTAAACTCTTTCTCCACCCATGTGGGCGAACTCCAAGAGACCCACCAAGACAAGTGCAAAAACGATAAGCTGCCAGACAACTCCCCCAAAATAAAGTCCGGTTAAGAGAATGGGTACACCCACCACCGCTGTAAGAACCCTCTGCGCCAACATTTTTACCCCTACTCCTTCTTCCCTACTCGCCCAAAACGGCGTTCACGCTGGCCGAAATCATCTAAGGCTGAAGCAAAATGCTCTTCGTTGAAATCGGGCCACAACACATCTGTCACGTACAACTCGCTGTAGGCGGACTGCCAGAGCAGGAAGTTGCTCAGCCTTTGTTCACCGCCGGTACGGATAATCAAGTCCGGATCGGGACTGCCTTTTGTGTAAAGCAGATCATTAACCATAGATTCGTCAATCTGGGCGGGATCCAAATCACCGACTGCTGCCCGCTGCGCCAGTACTTTGGCAACGTGGAGCAGTTCTTGCCGTCCGCCGTAATTGAACGCCACATTCAAAGTCAATCCCGTATTGTCCTGAGTCAAGCCTTCCGCGTTCTGCCACAACTGAAGAATATCGCCGGAAAGATTGCTCCTATCGCCGACCAGTACAATTCGCACCCCTTCTTGGTGCAGTTCATCGATTTCTTCCACAAAGGTTTTGTGCATTAAATCAAGGAGGAAACTCACTTCCTCCTTGGGCCGCTGCCAGTTTTCTGTGCTGAACGCGTAGACGGTCAGCGATTGAATACCCTGGTCAGAGGCGAACCGCACTGCCTTCTTTAGAGCCTTAACTCCCTGCTGATGCCCAAGGAACCTGGGTAGACCTCGCCTTCGCGCCCACCTCCCATTGCCGTCCATAATAATGGCAACGTGGGAGGGCAGCTTGTTCTGTTCACTTCTGGCCACAATTGCCCTCCTATTCTACCGTCCAATCTTCTGGAGAACAGATTACAACAAGGGGTTCACCAAAGCGCAGGGCAACCACGCGGGCACCTTCCCAAGTGGCTGCCTTTTTGGGAGGGGTCGTTAGGCGCAGCTCATAAGCTACCTCTTCCTCATCCAGCAGCTCCTGCGCCTCCTCCCACGGATAACCGATCAGGAAACCCCATTCCTGTTCCTTGAGATCTCGCATTAGATTTCCATGATCTCCTTCTCTTTAGCTTCCAAAAGCTCGTCAATCTGCTTGATAAAGTCGTTGGTCAACTCCTGAACTTTCTCCAGTACGCGATGGAGTGTATCTTCGGAGATGTCCCCGTCTTTTTCCATCTTCTTGAGATCATCATTGAGATCACGGCGAATATTCCGCACCGCAACTCTGTAATCTTCAGCGTCCTTCCTGACTACACGGACCAGCTCTTTACGGCGCTCCTCCGTGAGCGTGGGAATGGCTATCCGAATAACCGTTCCGTCGTTACTGGGAACTAAACCAAGATCAGATGCTAGGATAGCCTTCTCCACATCTTTAATCGCGGTCTTATCCCACGGGGTGACAACCAAAAGCCTAGGCTCGGGTACACTAATGCTGGCCATCTGGTTAAGAGGCGTTGGTGTGCCGTAATAGGACACAACTATGCGATCAAGCAGGGCTGGATTTGCCCGTCCTGTCCTGATGGCGGCAAAGGCTTTCTTAGTTGCTTCAATAACCTCTTCCATTCTAACTTTGCCTTCTTGTAAAACTTGGTCAGTCACTCTTTTCCCCTCCTACAAATGTCCCAATTTTTTCGCCGCAAATTGCCTTCGCAATATTGCCCGGTTCATCAAAATCAAAGACTATAATGGGAATGTCGTTGTCCATGCACAGTGAAGTGGCGGTAGAGTCCATTACACCAAGGTTTTGATTCAACACTTCCAGATAAGTGATGTTATCATAGCGGACAGCTGCCGAATCCTGGCGGGGATCACGGTCGTAAACGCCGTCTACGCCCCGTTTGGCCATGAGAATAACCTCAGCCTCGATCTCCAACGCCCTCAGCGCAGCAGTCGTGTCTGTGGAGAAATAGGGATTGCCGGTACCGGAGGCAAAAATAACTACTCGACCCTTTTCTAGATGACGGATAGCCCGACGACGGATATAAGGCTCTGCCACCTGCCGCATCTCAATCGCGGTCTGGACCCGCGTCGGCATACCCCGATCTTCCAGAGCATCCTGGAGGGCCAACGAGTTAAGCACGGTGGCCAACATACCCATGTAATCGGCCGTAACCCGGTCCATACCTTTAGCGCTTCCGGAAGCGCCGCGCCAGATGTTACCCCCACCGACCACAATGGCAACCTCCACACCCATTTCAACCACTTTTCCGATCTCACCGGCGATCCTGCCAACTACTTCCGGATCGATCCCGTAGCTGTTGCCGCCCATTGCTTCACCACTTAGTTTTAACAAAACCCTGCGATACTTCGCCACTGACATGCACATCTCTCCCTTAAATATTCTGCTTAGACCTATTGATTCCTCCACTCAATGCCGGAGCCTGAAAAAAAGAGAACACCTTAGGGGGTGTTCTCTCGCTCAGTCTGTTTCTATTTCCCCATCTGGGCCATTACTTCGGCAGCAAAGTCATCTTCCCGTTTCTCCATGCCTTCGCCTCGCTCATAACGGACAAAACGCCGGACGGAGATCTTCTCGCCGATCTTGGCCACTTTCTCGTTAAGCAGTTCGCCCACGGTCTGATCAGGGTTCTTGACGAACGGTTGATCCACTAGGCAGACATCCTGCATGAACTTTTCGATCCGCCCGTCAACAATCTTATCGATAATGTGGGCAGGTTTGCCTTCGTTCTCGGCCATGGCGCGGAAGATTTTCCGCTCATGCTCCAAGACTTCCTCGGGGATCTCCTCCCTGGAGACATACTGCGGCTGGCTGGCGGCGATATGCATAGCGATATCCTTAGCCAATTCCTTGAACTCGTCGGTTTTTGCCACAAAGTCTGTCTCGCAGTTCACTTCCACCAAAACGCCGATTCTGCCGCCCATATGGATGTACGCCTCTACGAGGCCTTCAGCGGCGATGCGACCAGCCTTTTTAGCAGCGGCCGAGAGACCTTTTTCACGCAAAAAGTCTACGGCAGCATCCATGTCGCCATTAGTCTCGACCAATGCCTTTTTACAGTCCATCATACCGGCGCCTGTTTTTTCCCTTAACTCTTTAACCATGGCTGCGGTGATTTCCGCCATAAAACCCCTCCTCTAATAGGTATTACACAAAAAAGGGGAGGGAGTCTGAACCCCCCACTCCCCTCTGTTCTACTCTTCTACCTCAACCGCACTGTCCTGTGCGCTTGCACCCGTGTCTGTTTCGCCTTGGTCATCCGCAAAACTGGCACCTTCTTTGGCTTCAACCACTGCGCTGGCAATAGTGCTGGTGAGCAGTTTAACTGCGCGGATGGCGTCATCGTTACCGGGAATGATGTAATCAACTTCATCGGGGTCACAGTTCGTGTCCACGATTGCGATGATGGGAATACCCAGCTTGCGTGCCTCTGCAACCGCGATCCTCTCTTTCCTCGGGTCAACCACGAAGAGAGCACCGGGGAGAGTGTTCATTCCACGGATACCGCCTAGGAAACGGGTTAGACGTTCCTTTTCTTTGATCAAGCCAATTACTTCTTTCTTGGGCAGAACTTCGAAAAGGCCGTCCTCTTCCATCTTCTCAATTTCCTCCAAACGCCGCAGGCGGGAGCTGATCGTCTTGAAGTTGGTCAGCATACCACCGAGCCATCTCTGGTTCACATAAAACATACCGCAGCGTTCTGCTTCTTCCTTGATCGTGTCTTGGGCCTGTTTCTTGGTTCCCACGAAAAGAATGGATTTTCCAGCCGCAACCGTCTCACGGACGAAATTATAAGCATCGTCTACCATCCGAACTGTTTTCTGCAGATCGATGATGTAGATGCCATTCCGCTCCGTAAAGATATACGGTGCCATTTTCGGATTCCATCTGCGGGTCTGGTGCCCAAAGTGAACGCCGGCCTCGAGAAGCTGTTTCATCGAAATTACGGCCATGTCGTCCACCTCCTTCCTTTGTTTTGTCCTCCGGCCCCTTCATGTGGGAATAAGACCAAATTGGCACACTTATTTCCCATCGAGGACCGTGTGTTGTAACCACTTGCTAATATAGCACATTTATTCGCTTTCAGCAAGCATTTCCCATTCTTTATTTAGCTCCAAGATCAACTCTACCTCACCCACGCCCAAACCAAGCTGTTTTGCGATGACGTTAATATCATCTTCCTGCTGTGCCAGTTCCAATACGGCCAGCACTTTAGGCGATCTGGCCCGGTCTGGGGCAATAGCCGTGTTCAGTTTTGCCTGCAGCTCCAGGAGGGCGTTATGCCTCGCCTGAATATCCTCGATAAATTCCTGCTGACGGCGCTCAAGTTCTTCCATGGCATCATCAAACATCGTCTCAAAAAGCGTGTAATCCTCGCTACTACGGGTAAACAAAGCTGGCCGCGTCACAAACAGCACAACAACGGCCAGGGCAATGCCTAGCAGAAACACTAGAAAGTACTCCATAGTCTACCCCCTAAGCGCGCAGATCAATCCTGCGCCCGCGAGTGGGAGGACGCCTCTCCTCTTTCTCCTTAGGCTCCCCTTCCTGGTCACGGCGCTGTCTGCGTTGTTCGTCCTCTGTACGCCTGCGCACCTTATCTTTGGCCTGGCTGTGGTCAACCCTTCGCTGGCGCACCTCGAAATCTTGAGAAACCTGCGGCGCCATCCTCCCGGCAGCCCCAGTCTGATCCCCTTCCCTATTTATACGGGGGACCTGGTCGGAACGGGAGACAAGCACTTGAAAGTCGGGGAATTTAATCGACACGTCAATCCCTCCGTTTCTCGAACTCCTTAAAAGAACCGCGCAGCGTCATAATCACCTTGGTATGGATCTGGGAAACCCTCGATTCGGACACATTAAGCACATGGCCGATTTCCTTGAGGGTTAGTTCGTCATCGTAGTAAAGGGACAGAACAAGCTGTTCCCGCTCGCTCAAGGACTCAATCGCTCTGGCCAACTCGTCTACCGTCTCACTTTGTACTACAATCTCGTCGGGACTCTGGTCATCAGCAGAGACTAAATCTAGCATGTGCAAGCTGTCGTCCGAATCCTTGGCAGCGAGCGTTTCATCGAGGGAGAAAAGGTTTACCCCCCTCACCTCATCCAAGAGTTCATAGTAACGTTCCATAGGCACGTCTAAGGCAGCCGCTATTTCCGCATCCGCAGGGTTTCTGCCGAGCTTATTTGTCAAGTGGTAGATGGTGTCTTCCAGTTCCCTGGCCTTAGCACGGGTACTACGGGGAACCCAGTCCATGGAACGGAGACCGTCTAGGATTGCCCCGCGAATCCGGGTGGAAGCGTATGTTTCAAACTTGATGTTCCGGGTATAATCGAATTTCTCAATAGCATCGAGCAGGCCGAAAAAGCCAAAACCCTCCAAATCACCCACATCAACGCTATTGGGCAGATTGATGGCCAAACGGCCGGCCACATATTTCACCAGGGGAATATATTCCTCTACCAAAAGGTTGCGGGCCTCTTCACTCTTTGCCTCTTTATATTCCCTCCAGATTTCATTCAGCTTTTCCTGTTCACGTTTTGCCGTCATTCTACACTGCTGTCCTCCCGAGCCATGTCGCGCAGTTCGATTTGGCGTTTATAAACATACTGGATAATGTGCATGCGGACCGGTTCCGGCAGATCGATGAAAGCGAAACCAAAATCGAAACCCTCATCGTTTGGCACAAGACGGGCTAAATAGGCGGCAGCTTTTACCGTTTCACCTTCTAATGTGAAAGAAACCTCCACTTGATCGTCGGCTTCGAAGGGAAAAGAAGTCCGCAGCAAAAACCCACCGCCGCTCAAATTAAGAATTACGCCGAGCCGGGCATCCAGCTTCTCCTCTCCCCGCACCGGAACGAACACAGCGTCAATAAACACGGGCACACGTACAAATCTCCGGTCCTGTGTCTTAACCCATTCCCCTTTCAGCCGCAGCTGCAGGAGGGGAATCGGATCGGTAAGACGCCTTTCCACAACGGCTACGTTCCGAAAGCGTCCTTCTTGGGAGATGGCTGTTGATTTAAATTCAATAACCAGATCTGTGCCCACCCTTATGGGAACCAAGGCGCCCCGATGGATAGGTGCACCGACAATAATCAGGTCATCTTCTACATCTTCGACACGCGTCCGCAGCACCATGCGTCCGCTGGTATTTTCAACATGCAGTTCAACAAGTTGGTTGGGAAGAATCCGCATACTTCTCTGCCTTTCTAGACTTGGAAAAATTGGTATACACGGGAAAAGAATCCCTTAATTCCCACTGCCGCGTCTTGAGGCACTTCTCCTGCCAAAATGTTTGCAATTCGTTTGATAGATCTGCTGGCCATAGAAGACGGGTAGGAAAGTAGAAAAGGTACCTGCTGTCCCACTGCCCTGTTCACCTGCTGCTCATCAAGGAGGTATCCTATATACTCAACCTCTCTCTGCACATATTCTCGCAGAACAGAGTTGAGTTTCTCAGCCACCGCTTCCGCTTCACCCGGATTGCGGGCCATGTTGACTATCAAACGTATTTGCGCCTGAGGATTGCGCTGAAAAACCACTTTGATTAAGCCATAGGCATCGGTAATGGCGGTTGGTTCGGGTGTGGTCACCACCAATACCTCATCGGTGGCCAGAGCAAAGCTAAGTACATTCTGGCCGATGCCAGTGCCTGTATCCAAGACAACGAAGTCGAACTCTCGGTTCAGCTCATCCAAGGATTTTACAAACTGCTCTAAGCGCCAACCGGTTAGATTGGCCAGCTCGGACATGCCTGAACCGCCAGCGAGTAATTTGATACCCAATGGACCGTCCTCAATAATCTCCACGAGTGTTTTCTCCCCGCGAAAAACGTGACCTAGATTATATGGAGGGGTGATACCCAGGACAATGTCTACGTTAGCTAAACCCAGATCCACATCGATTAAGGCTACACAGTTGTCCAACTGGCGCAAAGCCAAGGCCAAGTTGACAGCTATGTTCGTCTTACCAACTCCACCTTTGCCACTTGCCACCACGATGACCCGCGAGTTAGACTTTTGACCTTTATTCACAAGTTTTCTTAATCCGACAGCCTGATCTCTCATCTTACATCCCCTAAAATGAGTTGAGCAAGTCGTTCGCCGTCTGCAACCTCGATGTCCTCAGGAACTCCCTGCCCAGTAGTGACAAAAGCTAAAGGCACTTCTGCTCGCATACAGGTGTGGAGAATTACTCCATGGCTCGAGGTTTCATCGAGTTTGGTAACTGTAACCCTGTTGGGCGACAGTTGGGAAAAAATCCTTACTATTTCATCGACATCCCGCATTTTAGTAGTAGCACTCACAACTAAGTGCTTTTCTGCCTCTATGCCTTCCAAATAGCTTTTGAGTTCCGCTATCTGAAGATGGCTGTGCTGACTGCGGCCGGCAGTATCGATCAGAATGAGATCCTTGTCCTTAAACTTGGCCAAAGCAGCACGGAGGTCTTGCGGACTGTAAGCAACTTCCAAGGGCACAGCAATTATATCGGCATAAGTTCGCAGTTGGTCCACAGCCGCTATCCGATAGGTATCGACTGTGATCAAGGCCACACTCCGCTCATCAACAAGGGCAAAGTTGGCGGCCAGTTTAGCAATGGTTGTTGTTTTGCCCACACCCGTTGGACCGATGAAGACCACAATCTTCTGCTCACCAGAAAAATCCCAGGGCTCAACTGTGGTAATATGCCGGGCCACAACCGCTGCCAAGCGATCCCACACTTTGTTCACATTGCTCCACTCCGCCTTTGGCAGCTCACTCAAGGTCTCTTTTATCAGTTTTTGGGCCAGCTCCTTGGGAATATCCCTGCCCACCAGCTTTACGTATAAAGCCTGAACAGCTTCGGACCACTCAGATCGCTCCGGGCTGGCTGTGTCCTGGCCTGCTGCAGCGGGAGCTCGCAGGGGTGCTTCCCCATTTACAGCGTTATTTCTCCTGCGTCTGGGCTGGTTATCCGGATCATGGGCACCCAGCACCTCGTAGTGGCGTGGCCCGATCTTCCCGAAAAACCAACGCCTTTTGTGGGAGGTGTGTAAGATCACAGCATCGCTGCCAAACTCGCTGCGCAGCTTTTCCACTGCCTCCTGCATTGTCTTCCCCGTAAACTTCTTAATGCGCATCGTATCAGTTCACCGTCCCAATCACCTGCACCTGATCATCTGGACTAATTTCGTTATACGATAAGACTACCAGTCGCGGAATGGCCCGTTCTGTGAGCCTCTTCAGAGCCATCCTAATCTGGGGAGCAACCAGAACAATCGGATAGGGCAGCATATGCCGTTCCAATGACTCTCCCAGCTGTCTATACAGTTCCTGGAGCTGCCGAGGATCCATCGTCACCGTTATTCCCCGCTCCGTGTGGTCGATACTCGCTGCTATCTCTTCCTCCCACTGAGGACTTAGGGTAAGCACTGTTAGCTGCCCGTTCTCCACATATCCCTGGGTTACTTGTCGGCCCAGGGCTTCCCGTACATATTCAGTCAGATAGTCCGTATCCCGAGTGATGGCGGCCGTATCCGCCAGTGTCTCCAAAATGGTAATGAAGTTGCGGATGGGTACACCCTCTCGCAGAAGGTTCTGGAGTACTTTCTGAATCTCACCAATAGTGAGCAGATCGGGGACGAGTTCTTCCACAACCGCGGGATAGTCTGAGCGTACCCCGTCCAACAATGTCTGGACTTCCTGACGCCCAAGAAGTTCATGGGCATGTTCCCGAATAATCTCGGTTAAGTGTGTGGCCAGAACTGCCGGCGGATCCACAACCGTATACCCCGCGTATTCAGCCCGCTCCCGCTGGGAGCCGTCGACCCACAAGGCATCCAGGCCAAAGGCCGGCTCCTTGGTGGGAATTCCTGAAATAGTCTCAGTAACCCCTCCCGCGTCCATTGCCAAATAGTGGTTGACCATTAGTTCTCCACGGCCAACCTGAACTCCTTTAATCTTGATCACGTACTGATCCGGGTTTAGCTGGAGATTATCTCGGATACGGATGACAGGAACCAACAATCCCAAATCCAAGGCTGCTTGGCGTCTGATCATGCTGATGCGCTCAAGCATATCACCTCCCTGGGACTCATCAACCAAGGGAATTAGGCTGTAACCTATCTCCAACTCAATGGGGTCAATTTGGAGCAGTGAAATCAGACTCTCTGGTTTTCGCGATTCTTCAATTTGCTGCTGTTCAAGGGTTTCGTCCTCAGTCAGTTCAGCTTCCTTCTGGGAGCGGAACATCCCCACAGCAAGGCCAATAAAAAGAAACCCAATGACGAAGAACGGAATGGTAGGCATCCCCGGCACCAAACCCATCAGGATTATCACTGCGCCTGCTGTGGCTAGAACTTTGTACTGGGAAAAAAGTTGGCTGGTCAAGTCCTGACCTAGGTTGTTCTCCGATGCCGCCCGCGTGATAATAATACCCATGGCCGTAGATACCAACAGGGCAGGAATCTGCGAAACCAATCCATCACCGATACTAAGCAGTGTGTAGCGGGTTAAAGCGGTGGTAAAATCCAACCCCTTTTGGAACATGCCGATGGCGAAACCGCCCAAAACGTTAATTATCGTGATAATAATGCCGGCGATCGCATCCCCTTTTACGAACTTGGAAGCACCGTCCATTGCGCCGTAAAAGTCCGCTTCTCGGGCGATCTGCATCCTGCGATGGCGGGCCTCCGCCTCGGAGATCAGACCAGAGTTTAGGTCCGCGTCGATACTCATCTGCTTACCTGGCATGGCATCGAGGGTAAATCGTGCAGCAACTTCGGCTACCCGCTCCGAACCTTTGGTGATTACAACAAACTGGACAACCACTAAGATGAGGAAGATAACAAAGCCTACGACATAGTTGCCCCCAACCACAAAGTTGCCGAACGCTTGAATAATCCGGCCCGGATTGCCCGTAAGCAGGATGAGCCGAGTTGAGGATACGTTGAGGGAAAGCCTAAACAACGTGATAATCAAAAGGAGTGACGGGAAAGCCGCGACTTCAAGTGGTTCGCGAATGCTCATGGTAATGAGCAGAATCAAAAGGGAAAGACTGATATTGGCCGCAAGCAAAACGTCTAAAAGAAACGCCGGCAGCGGCAGTACCATCATAATGATGATCGTTACAATGGCCAGCACCACATAAAGATCGCTGTACCGTCCTAGATTGGAAGTAATGTTCCGTGCCACTGCCGTAAACCTCCCCTATATCGTCCTACGTTTGAGACGGTAGACAAATGCTAACACCTCTGCTACTGCCGGATACAGCTCCGCAGGGATCTCCTGACCCACTTCGGTCGTTGCGTATAAAGCCCGGGCAAGCTCCGGGTCTTCTACTGTAGTAATACGATGTTTCTGCCCTTCTTCCTTGATTTTCTGGGCAATAATTCCTCGGCCCTTAGCTACTACCTGGGGCGCAGCCATATCTTCCGGGCTGTAGCGTATGGCAATTGCGTAATGGGTCGGGTTAGTTACAATCACGTCTGCCGTGGGTATTGCCTGCATCATGCGCTGAGAAGCGATCTGCCTCTGGCGCTGGCGGATTCTGGAACGAATCAGCGGATCACCCTCCAGCTGTCGAAACTCTTCCTTTATTTCCTCTTTTGACATCTTTATGCTGTCCTCAAATTCCCGCCGCTGGAACCAGTAGTCAAAGGCGGCAATGACCATAAGGACGAGCCCAACCCTGATACCCACCCTGTAAATACTGTCCGCCATAAGCCTAGCGCTCTGGCTGAGGGGCAGCAGGCCGAGTTGGGGCAGCCACTCCAAGTTACCCCGCACCTGGGTATAAACCAGATAACCTATTAACCCCACCTTGAGAATGGACTTAAACAGCTCTACAATGGCCCGTTTGGAGAAAATGCGCTTGAACCCTTCCAGAGGATTGATCCGGGCCAGGTTGGGTTTTAACCCTTCTCCTGAAGTCATAAAGCCGACCTGTACAATCTGGCTGAGGGATCCTACTAGTAAGAACATGAGCAGAATGGGTCCAACAATGAGGGCGAGCCTAACTAGGGCAACTAAGAAAAGGGCCTTAAAACCTGCTGCATCGCCCTGCCAAGCAGCCATGTTTGCTAGGAAGTAATGCACCGTGTCCTTCAGCTGACTGGTTAAGTAGGGTCCGAGCAGATTAAGGCCTAAAAAAGCCGCAAGCACAATGAGGGCGGTACTGACCTCCACACTCTTGGCCACCTGCCCCTTCTTACGGGCCTCTTCCCTGCGCCGGGGTGTAGCAGGTTCTGTCTTTTCGCTGGCAAAAAACTGTAGGTTAATGCGGGAAACGTCCATTTAGCCTCCCCCCACAACGAGCAGGCCTTCAAGGTAGCGGGCCAAAAGGCCATCTGCGGCAAAAAGCTGGCTGATGATATGGACAAAAACAGGTAGGGCAAAAACGATCACAGCCATACCCACCATAATCTTTATGGGAAAACCCAACACAAAAACGTTGATTTGGGGAACTGCCCTGATCACTATCCCCAAACCAATATCGGTCAAGAGGATGGTTGCTACTATTGGCAGGGCAATTTGTACGGCAATGACAAAAACCTCACCAATCAGTTCTGTAATAAGGGCCGCGGACGGCTGGAAACTGAAGGCACCGCCCAGGGGGATAGCCCTGAAGGAACTATGCAGTGCCTGCAATACCCATAGGTGGGCATCCAGACTAAAAAAAACAAGTGAGGCTAGGACACGGTTGAACTGGGAAAAAACAGGAACCTGCCCCCCTAAGGCAGGATCAAAAACACTTGCCATACCAAACCCAATGGGTGTGTCGATAAAATGGCCAGCGATAGTGACAGCTGAAAAAACCAGAATAAGGACAAAGGCCAAAAGCAAACCAACTGCCACTTCCTGCAGCGCCAGCACAGCCAGCACGCCTAAGTGCTCCGGATTGTAAGCAGCATCTAACTCAGGCATCACGGCCAATGCACATAACGCGGCCAGGCCAATCTTAACTAAGATGGGCGCGTTACGCATATTAAGCACAGGAATAACAACCAAAAAAGTGGCAAACCGAATTAAGGCCAAAGCAAAACGGACAAAATCCACAAGAGAAACACCCATGGGTACCCTCCGTTATCTCACAAACGATGGCATACTGGTCAGTAAACGACTGGCAAAATCCACAAGGACGCGGATCATCCAGGGGCCGAAAACGACCAGCGAAACCAAAACGGCAACGATCTTGGGAATAAACGTTAAGGTCTGTTCCTGGATTTGGGTAGTCGCTTGAAAAAGGCTTACCAATAAGCCCACAACCATACCTATACCCAACGCGGGTCCCGCCACCAACAGTACAGTCAGGACTGCTTCCCTCGCCAAACTGATTACAGCCTGATCCGTCATCGCTTCACATCCTTAGGAAAAGCTTACCAAAAGGGACTGGACAACCAGATGCCACCCGTCTACCAAGATAAAAAGCAGGATTTTAAAGGGAAGGGAGATCATAACGGGCGGCAGCATCATCATACCCATCCCCATCAAAGTACTGGCCACAACCATATCAATCACTAGGAAAGGGATGAAAATGACAAAACCCAGCTGAAAGGCGGTTTTCAGCTCAGATATTACAAAGGCCGGGATCAGAGTTAAAATTGGCACATCGGCGGGAGTTGCGGGCTGTTCATCACCGCGCATCATCACAAACAGCTCCAGATCCTTTTCCCGGGTATGCTGCAGCATGAACTCGCGGATTGGCTCGCTTCCAATAGTCCACATCTCCTCCATCTCAATTTCACCGGCCAAGAAGGGTACTATCGCTTCACTGTAAACGGCACCAAAGGCGGGACCCATGATAAATGCCGTCAAAAACAAAGCGAGCCCAATCAATACCTGGTTGGGCGGGACCTGGTTTGTGCCTAAAGCATTGCGAATAAAGGATAGGACGATTACCGTCCTGGTAAAAGAGGTCATTAGAATAATGATTGCCGGCGCCAGGCTTAAGACGGTTAATAGCAGGAGAATTTGTAGAGTGACCGCCACATCTCCCGGGCTTTCTGCCAGTCTGAGGCCGATATCAACAGCGGGAAATGGAACGGTGGCTTGCAGGAAGGTCATTCGGCCTTACCCCCTTCGGCGATCTCGGATGATGGAACTTGCCTCTCGTCTAAAACGGTAATGGACTGATTTGTTACGCCCAAAAGAAGCCGACGTTCTTCCCATTCGACCACGTACAGCGATTTTCCTGCACCTAAAGAAAGGGCCTCCTGAATATGCAGACTCTGGCTGGGGGCATGGCGCCTGCCATACCAGCGAGTTGCGTAATAGGCGGCCGGAACAATGATTGCCAGGGCTATGATAACCCTAACTAGGCCCAAAAAGAGCGCACTATCCAACAGACTCACCTTCCATCTATCGCGACTCCCTTGGATGGAGCTATAATCTCCAGCACACGTACGCCAAAGTGATCATCCAAGACCACCACTTCACCTTTGGCCGCCAGCCTGTTGTTAACGTAAACATCAACAGCTTCTCCAGCCTGGCGATCAAGGGAAATCACGGTCTGCAGCTCCATGTCAAGCAGCTGATCCAGGGTAAGGCTTGTCCTGCCCAGTTCAACGGTGACGGTTAGGGTGATGTCATCGAGTAGATCCATACCGTAAGCTCCACCGCCGCCACCTACCGAATCGAGGGGTAAGAAAACCACTTCGGTTACAGGGGATTTCTGACCCTTAAGGAGCCTTCCACCCACGCTCGCCTCTGTTCCCAGCCCGGTCTCAAACCGTTTTACCAGTTCCTGCGAGTGACCGTTTTTCAAGAAAAGGCCAAACTCAATGCTCTCACTGCCGCTGAACATCAGCAGGTGCCTAGCAAGAATGCTCCCCTTTTCCGCGGGCAGACTGGCGAGGAACTCTGCGTTGACTAATTGAGGCCGGTATAATTGGTATGGCAGAGAGGTTAACGTTCCCAATTCCTTTGTCCAAGCCGTACCCAGAAGGGCAACAGCATCGGCCGGAGTCTTATTAAGATGGGCAGCCAAAACCCGCCCATCCAAGCTGGAAACAAACATGAACAGTTCTATAGAACCCAAATCAGCAGCTAGAGCGTAGCTGTCATCTGTAATACTCTGACTTAGACTGTCGGAAAGACGCTCAATGTAAGGCCCATCCACGGCTAAGGCCAAGCCATGGGCTGTGCCCAACCAAGCGGACACGTTTTCTGCCACCCGAGTCAAGAGCTGGACAAGGGCACGCGGCAGCGAATCAGAACGGTCTGACTGTAGAAGCGCATCAATTTCATCTTGTGATAGGATAGAGCCTTTCATGCTATTCCCTCTCCCCCTTTTCCTCGCCTAGACTGCACTTTCCTCTTCTACCTGCATTGGATCTTCAACAGCTGACAGGCATGGGGACGCAGCTCACTTTCGATAACCTCCTGCACATCTGCAAGGGTATGTCCCACCCACAAATCGGTGATGGATTCGATCTGATCGTTGCTGAGATCGAGCTCAGCTAAGCGGACGCTAACTGTCTGCTTGTCATCGGCGATATTGAATAGCGCAACATAAATCTCATTATCCGGACCATAGGACTGCCAAACCACCCGGTCCTGTTCCCGGTAAACCTGTCTGGCCCCGCAACCCTCACGGTGCATTTTCAATACTTCCTCGTTTGTGAGGAGCGACAGGGTAAACTCATCGTTATCACGCAGCTCACCGCCGAACATGAGGGGTGAACGGAAAATAGTCCACAGGGTCATGAGCGTGATCTGCTCATCCTGGCTGAATCTGGTATACCGATCCCCTGCTCCCCCGTCAACTGACCGGATACCGATTCGGCCTAAAGGCAGCATATCAGCGTCGGGCCAATGTCCAGGTCCAACATTTTTGCTCCAGCGATAACAGCGGTCGAACATATGGTAAAGGTGCTCCCATTTATCCCAAAAGTCATCTGTCATCCGCCACATGTTGGCGTTTTCTTCTAGAATAGCTACATCATTTAGGTCAGCAGGCCCAGGTGAGAGACTCAATACCATTGGCCTCCCGCAACGGTCTATTGCCTTCCGCATCATTTTAATCTCTTCTGTATGGGCACCGTAGAGCCTACTTGCAGCTATATCATCCACCTTAACAAAATCTACGCCCCACTCAGCATACAACTCAAATATGGAATCATAGTATAACTGCGCTTCCGGCTTGTTTACGTCCAAGCCGTACATATCGGTATTCCAGGGGCAGATGGAGTTGATCGCGGCAATATCCCGCGCCCTCAGGTCTGTTCCCTTGATCTTAGTGTTTTGGTGCACAGCCTGTCTAGGTATGCCCCGCATAATATGTATGCCGAATTTCAGTCCCAAACTATGGACATAATCCGCAAATGGTTTAAACCCTCTACCGCCCGTTGCCGATGGAAACCGATTTTCTGCCGGAATGAGACGAGAATACTCATCCATTGCTAAGGGAACAAATGGACGATATAAGGATGATACTGCCCCGGGCTCTGACCATTGGATATCAACCACAATGTATTCCCAACCGTACCGTTTCAAGTGCTTCGCCATGTACTCGGCGTTTCCCTTGACTTCTTCCTCACGTACGGTTGCTCCGTAACAATCCCAGCTGTTCCACCCCATGGGTGGCGTTGGTGCAAAACTGTGATGCCTCATTTAACTCCTCTTTCATTGAATAATCAAATCAACAAAATAGACGTTTGTGACCTCGCCCTTGCTCAGCAGCGTGTTCATGTTCTTCATGATTTCCAGGCGCAGAAGCTCCATGCCGGCCGGTTCACTCAGCTGCTCGTATGTGCGGGTTCGGATAAGTGAAATGATAGTATCCCTTACCTGTGGCGTTCTTGTTTCCAGATCTGCTACAACCTTTTTATCGCTTGCCTCCAGTACTATTTCAGTTCTAATAAACCGCGGTTGGGTTCTATTTATAGACGTAAGATTGAGCAGGAACTCTCCCGCATCGAAAGTCGGCCCCATTTCGGTAACCTCTTTTTCGGCCCAAGAGCCAGCCCCTGTCTCTGTGCTGCTCCCACGGAACATTAGATATGTTACAAAAGAACTTCCAACAACTGCAACGATTAAAAAGGCGATACCTGCAATTAAAAACTTCGCATCAACTTCGACTTTCTTCGCCATCGGCCGTGACCTCCCCCCAATTGGGCTCGTAGTCCCACAGATCTATGTTCATTATTACAATATCCACACGCCTGTTCATCGCCCGGTCTTCTGCCGTGTCATTAGGGCGAATCGGGCGGTATTCCGCGTAACCCACTGCAGAAAGTTTCTGCGGATCGAATCCCTCTTCGTTTATCAGATAACGCACCACATTGGTCGCTCTATGAACACTCAACTCCCAGTTAGAGGGAAACCGGGCGGTGCGGATTGGCCAGTTATCGGTATGGCCTTCCACTCGCAGCGGATTGGGCAGATCACGCAGGAAATCGGCAACAGCGCTCAGGATATCCAATGCTTCAGGCTTGAGTGTGGCTTCCCCTAGGTCAAAGAAGACCTGCTCCGCAAAACGAATAATCAAGCCTCGCTCCTGCTGCTCCAGATGGACTCCGTCTATACCCGTTGCCTTAATCAGTGACGTAAGCTGTTCATACAAGTTCAGCATCTGTTCGCGGGCCAACTCGGAAGGGTCAAAGGGCAAGATAACCGGATCGCCGTCTATGCGGCTCATATCCATAATACCGAAATATCCTTGGAATGCAGAAATAATTGCACTAAAACGGCCTTCATCAATAGAAGAAAAGGCAAACAACAAAACAAAAAAGGTCAACAGCAAAGTCATCATATCGCCATATGTAAGCATCCACGATGCGCTGCCAC
>DGFC01000030.1 GCA_002391465.1 Firmicutes bacterium UBA3910
GATTACCATCAGCTCATACTCACGCACCGCAGCTTCACCTCCCCTCTGGACAAATGGCCCTAAGCGCAGGCTTAGGGCAGGGCAAATTCATTATATCACCGCAGTGAATCGAAGTCAAACACCGTGACCAAGCTTTTCCGTTTCCTCCACCTTTGTGCTCCTGCGGCGGAAACGGCCAAACAGATCAAAGGAAATCTCCCGTTTGCTCAAGACGTCAAAGGCAACCGCTCCCAGCAGTACCAGGCCCTTGACAACTTGCTGCACGTTGGAGCTGATGCCCATGATGGACATACCGTTGTTCAGAACACCCATAATCATGGCTCCAATCAAGGTACCGCCCACCGTACCTACTCCACCGTAGGCACTAGCTCCCCCGATAAAGCAGGCGCCGATGGCATCCAGCTCAAAGGACTGGCCCGCCTGGGGCGAAGCCGAGTTAAGCCTGGCCGCAAACACAATTCCGGCCACCGCAGCCAAAAAGGCCATGTTGACGTAAGCCATAAACAGCAGCCTATTCGTCTTAACACCAGACAAACGCGCCGCTTTTTCGTTGCCGCCCATGGCATAGAGATGGCGGCCCATTACGGTGCTGGAGGTGAAGAAACCGTAGGCGATTAAAATGATGCCCACCGTAATCAAAACGACCGGAATACCCCGGTAAGAGGCTAACGTGTAAAAGAGCCAAATAATCGCAGGGGATATGACTCCGATCTTGACCAGTACCGTCCAGAAGGGATCGAGGGAATAACCCTTTCTCTTCCGAGCCATATAACCGGTCACCTGGAGAATGGCGAAAATGACGGCGGTCACAATACCGATGAGCAGCGCGGTTGTATTACGCACACCGAACAGGTGGGCATTGGGAAACAGATCGGGCAAAAACCCGGTTGAATAGGCCAGGTAAGCCTTGGGGAAGGGTGCCAGTGTCAGCCCACCCAGTACAATCAAGGTCAGGCCCCGGAAGACCAACATCCCCGAGAGGGTGACAATAAAGGCCGGGATCCTGGCATAGGCAATCCAAAAACCCTGCCACACACCGATGGCAATACCGATCAGGAGGCACAACAGGATGGAAAGGTGAGGATTCCAGCCCCAGGTAATAATCATGGTACCGGCACAGGCCCCAACCAGAGCAACGACCGAACCCACTGAAAGGTCAATGTTGCCGCCTGTGAGAATACAGAGCAGCATGCCCACTGCCAAAATCACCACGTAGGCGTTTTGGAAAATCAGATTGGACACGTTCATGGGTTTCAAAAGGACACCCTTGGTCAGAACCTGAAAGGCAATAATAATCGCCAGCAGTGCAAAGAGAATCATATACTGTTTCAGGTTGTTGCGAAACAAAGTTGCAATTCTGTTCATGCGCCAACTGCCCCCTTACTGTGCTGCATGATGCAGCTCATAATCTCCTCCTGGGTGACGCCATCCCCCGGAAATTCGGCAATAATCTGGCCCTCATTCATAACATAGATCCGATCCGCCATACCCAATATCTCGTTCAGTTCCGACGAGATAAACAGGATTGACTTGCCTTCTTCCGCTAGTTCGTTGATGATCTGATAGATCTCGTATTTAGCACCCACATCAACGCCCCGAGTCGGCTCATCTAAAAAGAGCACGTCCGGTTTGGAGTAAATCCATTTCCCCAGCAGAAGCTTCTGCTGATTACCACCGGATAGATTGCCAGCCAACCGATCCACATTAGGAGCCCTAATATCTAGGGCCTGGCGGTATTCCTCCGCAATGCGCCTTTCCAGATCCTGGTCAATTCGCCCTTTCTGGCTCACATAATCCATCCTGGGTAAGGTGATGTTGTGGGTAATGGTGCTGTTTAGAAGGAGGCCGCTTTCTTTACGGTCTTCCGTCACATAGGAAATCCCGGCCGCAATAGCCTCAGGTATGGACGTAAGCTCCAGAACCTCCCCGTCCTTTATGACAGTACCGGAAATTTTACTGCCATACGCCCGGCCAAAGGCGGCCATGGCCAGCTCGGTCCGGCCCGAACCCATCAGGCCGTATACACCCACTATCTCGCCTTTGTGAACCTTGAGGGAAACGTTATCAACTACCTTGCGCTCCGTAAACTGCTCGTGGTAGACTGTGAAATTCCTAAGTTCAAAGGCCACTTCATCCTGCACCGTACTTTGCCGCGTCGGATAGCGCTCCGTCATTTCCCGACCAACCATTCCCCTAATAATCCGTTCCTCAGAGATGGTAGTACCCCGGTTATCCAGAGTCTCAATGGTGGCACCGTCCCGCAGAATTGTGATCCGGTCTGCAACATAGGCAATCTCATTCAGTTTATGGGAGATGATAATAGAAGTAATACCTTTTTCATCGCGCAGTGCCAAAATGAGGTCGAGAATTGTTTGGGACTCGGCCTCATTCAAGCTGGATGTGGGTTCATCCAAAATGAGCAACCGCACGTTTTTGGCAAGGGCCTTAGCAATTTCAATCAGCTGCCTTTTGGCCACACTCAAGTCCTTAACAAGCTGGCGGGGATTTTCATCAAGGCCTACCATGGCCATGAACTCAGCGGCCTGCTCGTAAGTCTTATCCCAATCCACCACTCCCCTACGCTGCTGCTCGTTGCCGAGAAACATGTTCTCTCCGATGGACAGGTAAGGCACAAGGGCCAATTCCTGATGGATGATGACAATGCCCAGCCGCTCCGAATCCTTAATGTCGCGGTGCTGGCAGATCTGACCATCAAAGAGAATCTCGCCGGTGTAGGTACCGTAGGGATGAACTCCGCTCAAGACGTTCATGAGGGTGGACTTACCCGCGCCGTTCTCCCCAACTAACGCGTGGATTTCCCCTTCTTCCACCGTAATGTTGACGTTATCCAGAGCCCTAACGCCGGGGAACTCCTTCGTTATTGCTCTCATTTCCAACAAGTTCCTAGCCAAATTTCACACCCCTACTTCCTGAAGGGAACGGGTGGGCCCAAGGCCCACCCAATCCAAAACTAGAGACCCAACTGCTCCCGCGTGTAGTAGCCGCTTTCGATGAGCAGCTCTTCAAAGTTGTTGATATCAGCAAATACGGGTGGGCAGAGATAGGTCGGGACAATCTTTACGTTGTTGTCGTAAGTTGTGGTATCGTTGATCTCTGGTTCTTCACCATTGACGATTGCCTCGATCATCTTCACCACTTGGGCTGCCAGCATCCTGGTGTCCTTAAAGATGGACATGGCCTGTCTGCCTGCGATGATGTTCTTGACGTTGGCAATGTCGCAGTCCTGCCCGGTAATGAGCGGGAACTCGTCATCGTCAAACCCCGCATTGATCAGGGCGTTGGTGACACCGATGGCGGTGGAGTCGTTGGAGCAGAGCACCGCATGGAGCGGGGTTCCGTCCGAATAGTGAGCTGCAATCAGGTTATCCATACGTGCCTGGGCCCTTTCAGACGACCAAGCTAGGGTGGCAATCTGCTCAAATTCGACTTGGCCCGAAGGGATAATCACTTTGCCGGCCTTGATGTAAGGCTCAATGGCATCATAGGCACCCTGGTAGAAGTAACGGGCGTTGTTGTCGTCGGGTGAGCCGCCTGTAATCTCGATGTTTACGGACCCTTCCAGCGTCTCAAGGCCAAGGGCATCAACTAAGTATTGACCTTGAATGGTACCAACCATGTAGTTGTCGAAGGTGGCGTAGTAGGTTACGGCATCCGTTTCCATAATCAAGCGGTCATAGGCAATTACCGGAATGCCCATATCCTGGGCAATTTCCAGAACGGTTCCCAGAGCGCTGCCGTCAATGGAGGCAATAACCAGAATGTCTGCTCCATTGAGGATCATGGTTTCAAGCTGGGATACCTGCAGGCCAACGTCATTGTTGGCGTACTGGAGATCCACCACATAACCGGCTTCTTCCAACATCTGCTTCATGTAGGCACCGTCTTGATTCCAGCGCTGCAGACTCTGGGTGGGCATGGCCACGCCTACCCTAGTCTGAGCAGCTGCCACACCAGTACCTATCACAAGGATCATAACAAGCAACAGAACAAATAGGCTTCTCCTCATTACAAAAAACAACTCCTTTTCTTATAGATAGAGTGATTTTTTACGTAACCGGACCGTTCTGTTCTTTTTTTGTGCATCCTCCTCTCTGCGGTGGTGATCCTGTGGAGTAAGTAAACCCCTCTGGGCGCGTGTTTTAGACGGATAGGTGGCATCGATGAGGCTCAATGCCCAACTGAGTCCCTTTCTGGCAGCAAGGGCTACTTCCCCCTAGACTAGTTATACTTAACGAATCATAAGCATCCTTTCTACGTTTGTTAATTATTTCCTTTAAATATATCACGCCTTTTGCGTCATCGCAAGAGTATTGTGAAACAAACCACACTTCGTACGATCCCTACGAATATGAAAAATCCCCCTCATTAGGGGGGATGAGAAGGAGCAGCGCCCTGCTCGACGAAATATGGGTTGGAGCGTGATCGCTTGGGGAAGAAAACTATCGTCAGGAGGAATGCAAATGATTAATGTGTTTGAGTCTGTGCGCGGACGGGAACTTCCCTCCGGTTTTAAGTGGCTGAATGAGCCAGAGCAGTGGGAGTTTACAGATGAAGGCCTTATCGTCCAGGCCGAACCCCGCACCGACTATTTCATCGATCCAGCCCGAACTGCCGTAAAAGGCGATGCCCACTTCCTTTACACCGAACAGGAAGGTGACTTTACCTTTAAGGCCTTTGTTCAGGCGGAAATGATCTCGGACTACGACGCAGCAACCATGTTGGTTATGGTTGATGACGAAAACTGGGGCAAACTCTGCTATGAGTTCACGTATAAACAACCCATGATCGTCAGTGTGGTAACCAAGGGTCTCTCCGATGACTGCAACTCTCTGGCTGTACCCGATACGGGAGTCTATCTCCGCGTCACCCGCTTTGATGACTGCTTCGCCTTCCACTATTCCCTCGATGGCGAGTATTGGGTGATGGTCAGGTACTATAACATGCCTGCGGCGAGCCCGGTCAAGGTAGGGGTAGTGGCCCAATCGCCCACCGGCGAAGGCTGCCGCGTGCGCATCGCCAATCTAGATGTATCGCCCAAACCAATCAGGGACATCAGATCCGGTAAATAAGAACAGGGATTTACACGTTAAACCTGAACAGAATCACATCGCCGTCCTGGACCACGTAATCCCTGCCCTCGATCTGCAGCAGACCCTTTTCCCGGCAGGCGGCGTGTGAACCCTGTTCTATAAGTACATCCCAAGGCACAACTTCAGCCCGGATAAAACCCCTTTCCATATCGGTGTGGATCCTGCCCGCTGCCTGTGGGGCCAGGGTCCCCCGGGGGATGATCCAGGAACGCGTCTCCTTGCCTTTGATCGTGTAAAAGGTGATCAAATCCAAAAGTCTTAAGCCGGCTTCCACCAGCCTGTGCAGGGCCGGTTTTTCCATGCCCGCATCGGCCAAGAAAAGTTCCGCCTCTTCCGGTTCGAGCTGGGATAGTTCCATTTCAAAAGCGGCGGAGACGGCAATCACCTCGGCCCCTTCTTCCTCCGCCCGGACAACAAGTGCAGGGTGGAGTTCTTGACTACCTTCCTCCACATTAGCCACATACATAATCGGTTTAGAGGAAAGGAGCGGTAGCTCGTAGATGGGCTCTAAATCTGTCCGGCGTAGGGGAATCCCGGCCTCCAGTTCTGCCTGGTAAGCGTCTAACAGCTCAAGCTCTTCCTTGTAGCGGGCCTCACCAGTTTTTAACATTCTGGTTGTGCGCTCCCGTCTCTTTTCAATTGCCTGCAGATCCGCGAGCATCAGCTCCGTGTCGATGATGTCTATATCCCGCAGGGGATCAATGCTCCCCAGTGGATTAATTACATCGCCATCTTCAAACAACCTGACCACATGGACCAAAGCGTCCATTTCCCGGATATGGGCCAGGAACTTATTACCCAAGCCTTCACCCCGGCTGGCTCCTGCCACTAAGCCTGCAATATCAACGAATTCAATGGTATCACCGGTTAGTATTTCGGGCTTACTAACCTCAGCGATCCGTTCCAGGCGCCTGTCTGGAACTAACACAATGCCCTGGTTGGGCTCGATTGTGCAGAAAGGATAGTTGGCCGCAGGCACCTGCATTTTGGTAAGGGCGTTAAACACGGTGGATTTGCCCACATTGGGAAGCCCAATAATACCAATACGCATTCCCATAGATTTCCCCCCTTAACAAGGTAAACAAAGAATAATAGCGAACCCTAACCTTCAGGAACAGGAGTGATTACTGCATGCAACGTTGGGTTAGGGGCGGACTGATTGCTGCCCTGTATGTTGTTTTAGTTTTTGCTTTTCAATTTGCCAGTTTTGGGCCAATTCAATTCCGCGTAGCCGAGGCCCTCACTCTGCTGCCAATCGTGTTTCCAGAAGCGATCGGTGGTATCTATGTAGGGGTGCTTCTGGCCAATATAATCGGCGGCTTTGGCCCATGGGACATTTTCGGTGGCAGCTTAATCAGCTTGTTAGCGGCTTTTTTAACCTACCGCTATCGGGACAGCTGGATCGCTTACGCCTCCCCCATAGTGCTTAATGCCTTTTTAGTCAGCCTCTATCTGCGCTTTGTCTTTCAGCTGCCCCAATCGTACTGGTTCATGGTACTCACCATCGGAATAGGCCAGGCTGTAGTGGTGTTGGGCCTGGGTATACCCCTTGTACGTTGGGCTAAGAAAAACCAAGACCACTTATAGGTGTAGAATCTCCCCCAGTACCCGGTTCCGCTCTTGGGCGACCAGACTGAAATCCATCTGCTCTGCGTAGTACTTCTCTACCGCACCGTGGCTCGTTTCGGCCCGCTTCAGGCTCGCAATTCCCCGCTCAACCAGTTCTCGAAAGAGAGTCTGATCTCCTGCGACCCCGTCTTCAGCTGAATCCGCCGGGGCGCAGGCTATTGCGGTTCCACCAATTTTTTCCAATTTCTCCAATATCGTTTCGCTGAAAATGCCTACTTTGAGCTGGGGAAAGATAATATGTTGAATTCTATCCGGATTGAGGGGATAGTGGAAAATCTCCGCATCCAATCCTGTCAGCTCCGCCAGACTCGCGAGTTCTCCCAAACACGCTGCTGCCGTATGCCCTATACCACCAGTGAGGATATACCTCTCGTCACATTCAGCAGCCAGCCCCTCAACAAAACTCACATAACCCTCCGGCGTCAAGGCAGAGGCAAAAAGGCGGCGCACCCTTCCTTTTTCCCCGTTCCAGTCTGAACGGTTGAGAAGGGGAGCAAGTTTTTTGACTGCAGCACTAACCGCGCCTGGATCAACGGGGTTGCGGGCGATGATGTTTTCCTCAATTAATTTCGCCGCTGCGAAATAGCGGAAGGCTGCGGCGAAATGGGATTTCTTATCCCGGCCCGCTGCCACAATTTCATCCCTGCGCTCGATCAAACCTGCCTTAGACCAGAAATTGCCCAAGGGGATTAAGTGATCCCGACAACCCGGCCACTCCGCATCTATGGCGTGGGGAGCGGTGGCGTCAATGAGGGCTGTGCCCAATTGGGGCAGGTGGACCGCATCTAAGGAGAAGGGATCGGAACTGCAGTAAAACCGCTCTTGAGCCGTGTCCTTCAACTCAGGGGTTTCTGCCAAATCCTGCATAAAGCGGGATTTGCCCGTCCCAGGACCACCCTTAAGCAGATAGACATTTTTGGTCCCTTGGTTTGTAATATGAGCGAAAAAGGAAACGAACCCGCCAGCTGAGTTCGTTCCCGCAAATAAACGACGAATGTTAGCCATAAAGAAACCTCCTCGGAAATTCCTATTCTTTAGTATATTCCCCCCAGGAGGTCAGTGTCTATTTTCCCCTCACCATGCGTACCAGCCGATCCCGGGGCACCAAAATCACCCTGCCGCAGGTGGTGCATTTGAGGCGGGTATCCACACCGGGCCTGATTACTTCCCAGGTCTGGCCTCCGCAGGCGTGCTTCTTCTTCAATCGCAGTACTTGACCTACTTCGTGCATAGCCCATCCCCCAAAATTTTCCTGTCCTGCCTGTATTATAGCATAATACCATCGATTTAATAAAGGAGTTCCGCTCAGCGGGGAGAATAATGGGGACAGACCTTTAGAGAGGATGACAAGTTTGAAAAAGAGAATTAACGCTGCAATACTAACCCTGATTTTGGCCCTTTCGCTGGCCGCCGTAATGCCCACGCTTCAGGCTCTGGCCGACGAACCCATCGTTACAGTAAACGGAGTGGCGATCAGTAAGGAACAGTATTATGAACTTTTGAGCCGTAAGTATGGTGCCTATGCCATTGACGAACTGATAGATCGGGAACTGGTCAGGCAGAAAGCAGAAGAGTACGGTGCTGCAGTAGACGAAGAAGCTTTTGCAGAAATTATGGACATTATTCAACAGCAGCTGGGCGGAGCAATCGGCTTGCAGCAGTTCCTCCAGCAGAACCGGGTCACCTATGAGGAGTTCGAAGATCAGATGCGCTGGAACGCCCTGTTAAGTGAATTGGCTAAAGCGGAAGTCTCTGTCACTGACGAAGAACTGGAAGCCTGGTTCGAGGAAAACCGCGGCTATTTCGATCAAGAGGAAATGGTAGAAGTGAGCCACATATTGGTGGACACGGAAGAGGAAGCCCAGGAAGTTCTGGCTGCCTTAGCCGCTGGTGAAGACTTTGAAGCACTGGCCCAAGAATGGTCCCTCGATCCCCAGTCCGCAATCCAAGGCGGTTACATTGGCTACATCACATTAGGCGTAACTGTGCCCGGCTTTGAAGAAGTGGCCTTCAGTCTACCTGTTGGTGAGTATGGCCTGGGCGAAAGCCAATTCGGCTGGCATATTATCCTGGTTCACGACAGGGTGGAGGCCGAGGAAGCAGTGTTCGCAGATAACTATGAGAACGCATTGGAAGCATACCTCAACCTGAATGCCCTCGATCCCCAGACCTATCTGCAAAAGCTGCGCCAAGAGGCCCAGATCAGTGTGTTTCCTGTGACAAACTAACAAATTCAACCGAGCTGATTAAAGGAAAAACCGGCAGCCCAACGTTGCCGGTTTTCTTATCTCCCTTTATACTTACGCTTCCTTCTGCCAGCGCAGAACTGGCTGCCTGGCCGCCCTTGATTCATCCAGCCTGGTTACGGGAGTTTTTGAGGGAGCGTTTAAGACCAGCTCCGGATTCTCCTCCGCCTCCCGGGCGATTGTAAGCATCACCTCGATGAATTCATCGAGGGTTGCCTTGGATTCGGTCTCGGTGGGTTCGATCATTATCGCCTCATCCACATTGAGTGGGAAGTAAACGGTAGGCGCATGGTAGCCGTAATCCAAAAGCCTCTTGGCAATGTCCAGCGTCTTCACGCCCATCTCTTTCTGCCGCACGCCGGAAAGGACAAACTCGTGCATGCAGATGCGATCGTACGGGAGTTCGTACGCCTCCTGCAGGCGCCGCATCATGTAGTTGGCATGCAGCACCGCCGTTTCGCTCACTTCCCGCAGACCACTGGGACCGTGGGAGCGGATGTAAGCGTATGCCCTGAGGCAGACCAGGAAGTGCCCATAGAAGGACTTCATCCTGCCGATTGTGTGCTCGGGCTTGTGGAAGTAGTAGCGGTCTCCGTCCTTGCGCACAACGGGCTCGGGCAAGAAGGGCGCCAATTCCTTGGAGACCACAATGGGCCCAGCACCCGGACCGCCCCCGCCATGGGGAGTGGAAAAGGTCTTGTGCAGGTTGTAATGGACCACATCAAAGCCCATATCGCCCGGACGGACAATGCCTAAGATAGCATTGGCGTTGGCACCGTCGTAGTAAAGCAGCCCGCCCACGTCATGGACGATTTTCGCGATTTCGGTAATGTTTTCGTCAAAGAGCCCAAGTGTGTTGGGATTGGTCAGCATCAAGCCAGCCGTGTTTGGCCCAACCAGCTTTCTCAGCTCTTCCACGTTTACACCGCCCCGCTCATCGGAGGGAACCTCAACCACCTTGTAGCCAACCATGGCAGTGGTGGCAGGGTTAGTTCCGTGGGCAGAGTCTGGGACTATAATCTCATTGCGGTGGCCCTCACCCTGGTATTCATGGTAGGCCTTAATCACCATTAACCCGGTCAATTCACCATGGGCTCCCGCCGCAGGCTGCAGCGTTGTTTCCGACAGGCCAGAAATGGCTGCTAGGTACTCACCCAATTCGTACATGAGCTGCAGTGCACCCTGCACCGATTCCTCAGGTTGATAGGGGTGCAGGTTGGCAAAGCCAGGCATTGAAGCCAAATCTTCGTGAACCCGGGGGTTGTACTTCATTGTACAGGACCCCAAGGGGTAAAAGCCCACGTCGATGGCGTAGTTCAGCCTAGACAGCTGCGTATAGTGCCGTACAACGTCAAGTTCACTCACTTCTGGCAGTTCGGGCGGTTCTTCCCGGAGAAATTCCGCTGGGATTAACTCCTCAACCGCCACTTCCGGTACATCCAAGTCCGGTAGGCGGTAACCCCTCCTGCCCGGCGAGGAACGTTCAAAGATCAAAGGAACAACTTGTTTGGCGGTCATGTGATTAACCCCCTCAACAGGTTTGTAAAGCGGTCCATCTCTTCCTTGGTGCGTGCCTCCGTCACGGAGAAAAGCACCCAGTTGGGATAACCAAATCTATCTAGGGGCAGGCCTCCGAGGAAACCTTGCTCCAAAAGCTTCTCGTTGATTCCATTCCAGTCCACATCGCCCTCAATCACAAACTCCCGGAAAGAGGGAGCACTGAAGGGCGCTGAGAGCCCGTCAATCTCCAGTAATCGGTTCTTGAAATAGTGGGCCTTCTGCAGACACTGACGACCAACATCCAGAAATCCCTGTTTGCCCAGAAGGCTGAGGTAGATGGATGCGGTCAGGGCATTTAGAGCCTGATTCGTGCAGATATTAGATGTGGCCTTCTCCCGGCGGATGTGCTGTTCCCTCGCCTGCAGTGTGAGGACAAAACCCCTCCGTCCTTCCGTATCAACCGTTTGGCCCGCAATGCGGCCGGGCATACGCCTAATTAGGTTGCGGCCAGAAGTGGCAAAGAAACCAAAGCTCGGTCCACCAAAAGCCATAGCATTGCCGAGGCTCTGACCGTCTCCGACCACAATGTCTGCACCCAGTTCGCCAGGGGATTTGAGCAGGCCGAGGCTGATTGGATCAACCGCCATCACGAACAGCCCCTTAGCCTCCTTGACCAAATCCCGTACCGGTTCAATTTGCTCCAAGTTGCCGAAGAAGTTTGGCTGCTGCACAACGGCGCAGGCCACTTCCTCCCAGGGGATATCCCCCACACCACTCAAATCAAGTGTTCCCGTTGCAGTGTCAATAGGTAGGTCGATTATTTCCACAGCCTGGCTTCCCAGGTAGAGGTCAACAACCTCCCGCCACTCTGGATGGAGGGTGGCCGGTAACACTACTTTGTCCCGGCGGGTAACGGCACAGGACATTAGGGCAGCCTCGGCTAATGCCGTTGCCCCATCATACATGGAGGCGTTGGAGGCTTCCATACCTGTCAGTTCCGCAATAAGAGTTTGATACTCGAAAATGGTCTGCAGTACTCCCTGGCTGATCTCAGCTTGGTACGGAGTATAGGCGGTCAGAAACTCCCGGCCTACCAGGTGCGAAATGGCACTGGGGATGAGATGGTCGTAGGCGCCTGCGCCCATGAAGGATACCACCGAAGTGAGATCCTTGTTCTTGGCCGCGAGCTGGCGAAAATGCTCGATGAGCTCCGCTTCGCTTAGCGCGTCCGGCAGGGGCAGGTCGTCTGTTAGGACCATCTCCCGGGGTATTTCGGCGAACAGCTCTTCCACCGATTCAAGACCCAGGACGGCGAGCATCTCCTCCCTTTCTGTCTGGGTTAGAGGTATATACCGCATGTTTAAACCCCCTTCAGGAACTCCTCATACTCCTGTTTGCTCATGAGATCACCCGTCTGGGCAACACCTTCCACCTTGATTTCTGCAATCCAGCCGCGGTCAAAAGGAGACTCATTGACCAGTTCTGGGCTTTCGTCCAGTTCTTCGTTTACGCTGATTACTTCACCGCTAACCGGGGCGTACACATCAGCAACCGCCTTGACGGACTCCACAACTACGAAGCCCTCTCCCTCTTCCACGCGGTCGCCTACTTCCGGTAGGTCCACATAGACAACGTCACCCAGTTCCTCTTGGGCGTAATCGGTAATGCCAACACGCACTACATCGCCCTTAACAAGTACCCACTCATGTTCTTTGGTGAAAAGTAATTTTTCGCTCATCTTTGAACCTCCTTTTTAATTTCCCAGGAAATAATTACTTCTAACTTAGAAAGCGTCCTTTAATAATCTCGGCTTTTGCCTGCCGTTTTCTAATCTGAACCGTGATAACAGTACCCGCTTTGGCATACTCGGCCTTTACATACCCCATACCGATGGGCTGGTCCAAGGATGGGGAATGGGTACCGCTGGTTACAACGCCAATTTCCTCGTCTTCTGCGTTGAGCAGGGGGTATCCTTGGCGGGGAATACCCTTCTCCAGCATCTTAAAGGCGATTAATCTACGGCCCACGCCTTCCTCTTTCTGCTTCTGCAGCACTTCCCTGCCCACAAACTGGCCCTTATCCAGTTTCACGAAACGGCCCAAGCCAGCCTCGTAGGGTGTTGTCTCTTCCCACACGTCGTTGCCGTAGAGGGGCATTCTCATCTCCAGACGCAGAGTATCCCGGGCTCCAAGACCAATGGGCGCTACACCGTGCTTTTGCCCCTTAGCCATGAGATCATCCCAGAGCTGTTCTGCCACTGCGTTGGGGAAATACAGCTCAAAGCCATCCTCACCCGTGTAGCCGGTCCGGGAAAGGAGGAGTGGGCTGCCTTGATATTCCGTTTCGATAAAGGTGTAGTTCTTAATATCCTCAACCGAAATACCCAACGTTTCCTCCACCAAAGGCGCTGACAGGGGACCCTGCACAGCAATTAAGGCCAGGTCAGACGTGAGATCCTTCAGCTCCGTTGCGGGCTGGAGGCGTCCTTTGATCCAATCCCAATCCTTTGCGGTGTTGGCCGCGTTCACAACCAATAAAAACCCGTTCTCCGTGCGGTAGACCAAAATGTCGTCAATAATCCCGCCCTGTTCGTTAGTAAGGCAGGTATACTGAATTTCCCCCACCGCCAAGCTGCTGGGATCGTTCGTGGTCACTGAGTTCAAGGTGGCCAAGGCACCGGGGCCGGTTAGTTCAAACTCGCCCATGTGGGTTAAGTCGAACAGGCCCACTTTCGATCTGACAGTAAGGTGTTCCTCGATCAGCCCGGCATACTGCACAGGCATCTCCCACCCGGCGTAATCGACCATTCTAGCCCCTAAGGCTTTGTGTTTGTTGGTCAATGGTGTTTGCTTCACGTTCCCTCCCCTTTCCTCCGTATCCATAATCATCCTCTGCAGGCGTACTTCTCCCCGAAAAGCGTTTCTCCTTCTGTCACACATCCCACCCCAACGGTATAGGATAATAGACGAGAGTGGGCCTTTAGGGGGGAAAGACAATGGGTTTACTGAAACGGATTCTCGACCCTTTCTTAAAAGCACGCCAAAAAACAATGATCCTCATTTGGCGCAGGCGCCGCCCGCGTTAGCCAAGCTATACACATTATCCACAATCCATTGTGGATAACCTTGTGGACTATCTGTTAAAAATCCAGAAGAGAATTATCGCAATCAATCCGATTATCGCCCAGCCAACCCTGAGTATGCGTTTGGCTTCGGGCGATGTTCGCGCTTCCCGGCGGAATTTAGCCCGATCTGCTCTGTTAGCCTGTTTCAGCAGACTCACACCTTTACCAATATCGCCCGTCTTACGGTAGAGCACACCCAGATTGTGGGTTGCGGTCGGGTTGCCCGGATCGAGCACCAAAGCCTGTTCGTAGGAGCTTTTCGCCCGGTCGAACCAGCCCCGTTCCAAGTAAATGTTGCCCAAGTTGGAATGGGGTTCGGCCATGCGCGGATCAAGCCGGAGGGCCTCTTCAAAGCATTCTTCTGCCTGGCGCAGGTCTTTGCGTCTAGCGAAGAGTACCCCGAGCTTGTTCCAGGCCGGGGCGAATTCTGGCTCAAGTTCGATCAACTTGCGCAGTGTTTCCTCCGCCTTATCCAAGTCCCATTTTTCCAGGAAAAACAGGGCCTGGTCGTATAGTTCTTGTCTATCGGATGGCAAATAAATCACCGCCTTCTTTTCTTGTTCCTTTATTATACCTAAAGAGTTGACGAATAGCTAGAAATTGCCATCCCATAACTTGACAGTGCGCCACCGCCACCAAATGAGATTCAGGAAAAACCAAAGCACCGCCAAACCCAAGAGGGGATAGACGATTCGAATCAAGGCTGAAAAGCCTATGTAAGACAATGTGATAGAAAACACAATCACCCACCAAGCTGACCATCGCCAGCTCAGCCTGCCCTTTTCTGTTAGACGCCCGGTGAGGGCGAAGCTGTTGGCAAGGGCGGTTGTGTACATGGAGGCCCAGAGCACAAAACGATAGCAGCTGAGAATTACAGGCCCGCCTGCAGCAGCTATCCCTAAAACAGGTAGTTGTACGTCCAACTGATGTGGAGGCAGAGTGCTGAGGGCCAGGGTGAGAAGGAGCAGTGCCGAACCCAAAAGCAGGTTGCTTATTACGGCGAAGGCCCGACGCTGTTGAGCACGGGTGAACAGGCCCGAAACGGCTGCCAGTACGGCAACCGAGAAACCGAGGTTATACGAAGCATAAAGGAGACCCGCCTCCATTCCGCGCAAAACGCTCTCTTCCGAGAAGTGGGCCACCTTTATTTCAGAACTCTGGAGTTGCTTGGCTGCAAGGACAATCATAAAGAGGCCGATAAAGGGTCCAAGCCAGCGACTCACACCTAGAATACCCCGGCGTCCGCTGCTTAAAACAACAAGTAGAAGCACGCCCGTAAGCAGCCTGTAAGGTTCGCTCCATCCCGCTTCTGCTCCCAGCGCTGCACAGCCAGCCAACATTACTGCGTTACCCATAATTAATATGAAAGAATAGGCCCATTCAAAGGGGCCAGTGCGGTGAAAGCCAAACGCCTGGAATAGGCCGCGATAAGATGTAATCCCCCGTTCAGCGCAAAACTCCAATACCAGCCCAGATCCCACGGTCAATAGGGCCACCGTGACCAGCACACCGGCCAAACCGCCCCGGCCAAAACGGAGGAAAAAGACTGTCAGCTCTTGGCCTGAGGCAAAGCCTGCCCCAATTACTCCACCAATATATAAACCCACAACCCCCAGCAAATCCACCGTACCACCCCCGCTTGATCCTATTCCCATTTTGTCCCTTCCATTCGTGCATATAATTCTGTCAAACGGCATAAATTAAGACAAGTATCCTACAGCGGAGGTGTACTATGCCGTTACAGAGTGATGTTCTCGGGCGAATTCATTGGCAGGATCCATTGGCCGCAGCACACTTAGCCGTTGCCCTCAGTTCAGTTTCCCTCTCCAGTGAAATAGATGTGGTCTGTGTGGGCACCGATCGTTCCACGGGTGACGCCCTCGGCCCCCTGGTAGGTTCGAATCTGCTCAGCAGACAGGAGGAGGGACTCATTCCCGCGCATGTGAGAATCCACGGGAATATCCACGAACCGGTACATGCCCTTAACCTCCAGGAAACGTGCCAAAAAATCCACGAGTTCGGTCGCCCCAGTACAGTGTTGGCTATAGACGCCTGTCTGGGCCGAGCCAGGAATATAGGCTATATCACTCTCAAACAGGGTCCCTTGGAGCCGGGCAGCGGCGTAAATAAAAAACTTCCTGCTGTGGGAGATTACCATCTCATTGGGGTTGTAAATGTAGCAGGTTATATGGAACACGTTGTTCTCCAAAACACCCGGCTCAGCTTGGTGATACGGATGGCCGATGTAATAACGGAGGCTTTAACCCTCTGCCTCGGCGTTAAGCAAGTTCGGACGGAAGTGGCCCTGGCGAGTAACTAGCAGGGAAATGTTCCACGTGGAACATTTCCTTTAAACCGCTTTCTCCAGGCTCCGTGTCCTCAGTGCTTCCACCGTGTCGCTCGCCCGAATTTACACAAGCCATTACCAATGGTGTTCAAAACGATCCCCCACTTAGCTTTACAACTATACACAACCACAGCTCAAGCTGCCTTGGCGAGCGAACGCCAACAATGTTCCACGTGGAACATTTCTGTTTCTTCCATAAGCCGTCATTTGTAGATGGAGCCCATAGTCGGGTCAAAGTCATCCGCAATACAGCCCCCTCAGTCTAGTGGCATTCATGCGGAACGGACTGCAAGGCCCCCGGTTTAGTGTCAGACTGGCAGATGTCAACAGAACGCTGGGAAGACATCAAAAAAGGGTATGTTCCACGTGGAACATACCCTTTTGCCATTACCTTTGAAACTATAAACTGCGCAGCATATCCAATAAACGCTCGAGTTCTTCGTCGGAATAGTAAGAGATACTGATTTTCCCTGTGCCCTTTCTATATGACAACGACACCTTTGTGCCCAAATGACGCTGTAGGTCATCCTCCAAAGCAGCAATTTCGGGATCCTTTTTCCTCGATGTTCCACGTGGAACATTTTTCCCTTTCTCCACTAACTGCTCCAGTTGCCGCACACTTAACCCTTCCTTGACCACTCGCCTGGCCAACTCTAAGCGAAGTTTGGACTGTCCTACACCGAGCAGTACCTTGGCATGCCCAACCGAAAGTTCGCCCGTTTCCACCAGACGCCGTTCCTCATCGCCTAAGTTTAAGAGTCGCAGTGCATTGGCCACACTTGGCCTGCTCTTACCTACAGCTTCCGCGACCTCATTCTGCGTCAAACCGAACTTGTCCATTAAGATGCGGAACCCCTCTGCCTCCTCAATAGGATTCAGGTTTTCCCGCTGCAGGTTTTCAATTAATCCCACCTGCATCATTTCCAAGTCGTCGTAGTCCCGAACTATGGCAGGTATTTCCTCCAACCCAGCTAGTTGGGCGGCCCGCACCCGGCGTTCACCAGCTGCCAATTCATACACGGTACCTTTCCTACGCACAATAACCGGTTCTAACAGCCCAAATTCCTTAATTGATTGGGCCAATTCCTCTAAGCGCGCTTGGTCAAAATGCTGACGGGGCTGATATGGGTTAGGTTCTATCTTGTCCAGGGCAATGTCCTGAATATCCAAACCGAACTTCTCATCCGCCTGTGGGATTAGGGCCCGCAGCCCCTTTCCCAATCTCTGTGTACTCATGAGTTTAAGACCTCCCGGGCTAGGCTTTGGTAAGCCTGTGCTCCCTTTGATTTAGGGTCATATATGGCTATGGGTTCCCCGAAACTGGGTGCCTCACCAAGGCGGACGTTGCGGGGAATAACAGAGTCGTAAACGCGAACCGTGTTTTGGAAATAGGTACGCACATCGTCAATCACCTGCTGGCTGAGGTTTGTGCGCACATCATACATGGTCATGAGTACGCCCTCCCATTCCAAGTCAGGGTTCAAATGCTCCTGCACCATGGCGATGGTGCTCACCAACTGGCTCAATCCCTCTAAGGCGTAGTATTCACACTGGATAGGCACTAACACCGAATTTGCAGCAGTCAACCCGTTGATCGTGAGAAGGCCTAAGGACGGAGGAGCGTCTAAAATGATGTAATCGTAGCGGTCTTGAACCGGTTCCAAGGCCTTTTTCAGCCTGAACTCACGGGAAATAATGGAAACTAGCTCAATTTCGGCTCCGGCTAGATCAATGGTTGCCGGCGCCACGTGAAAATTTTCAACCTCTGTCTCTTCAATAATGGTTTCGATCTTTTCCCCTTCAATCATGACCGCATACATACAGCGCTGCACCAAACCCTTATCAATACCGACCCCGCTGGAGGCGTTTCCCTGGGGATCGATATCAACAAGCAGCACACGCTGGCCTTCGATGGCCAGGTAGGCACCGAGGTTTACCGCTGTGGTGCTCTTTCCTACACCGCCCTTTTGATTGACTACGGCAATTGTCCTAGCCATTATTCTCACCACCCACTGGTTTCTCTACTGTTACGATGATCTGGTATTCCTTCTCGTCCTCTTCTTCTTCTAACGATACGTTCAAACCGCTTTCTTTCAGTGTTCCGATCAATTGACGGATGCTGTTCGTAAACAAGCGAAGATCCTTTATAATCAACTTCCGGCTGCCTTGGCTGCCTACCCTTTCCTGCTTGTCCCGCAGGATTTGGTCCACAAGCCGTTCCGTTTCTTTGACACTAAGCTTGTCTGCAGCCACTCTCTTTGCAACACGCAGCTGATCTGCTTCTGTTTCCAGGCGGAGAAGTGCCCGACCATGCCGTTCACTCAACATTTCCCGGGAAATAATCTCCCTCACGGAAACGGGCAATTTGAGCAGGCGCAGTTTGTTCGCCACATTGGCTTGGCTGATCCCCAACCGCTCTGCCAGCTGCTCTTGGGTCATGTCAAACTCCCGCAGCAGCCGCTCATAGCCCTCAGCAACCTCTAAAACATGTAGGTCTTCCCGCTGTAGATTCTCAATTAGGGCGTATTCAGCCGCTTCCTTATCCTTCACTTCCCGCACAACGGCGGGAATTACTTCCCAGCCCAGCAGCTTACAAGCCCGCAGTCTGCGCTCCCCGACAATAACCTCGTAGCCTATTGTAGAAGGCCGCACCAAAATGGGCTGAAGCAGGCCATGCAATTTGATGGAGGCAGCCAATTCCTCCAGGGCCCCATCATCAAACTCTGTCCTGGGTTGAAATTTGCCTGGCGTAACGAGCTCTATCGGTATTGCCTGAACTTCCTGTCTCCATTTATCCTGGCCAGTCTCTCCAGACCCACTGCTTCGCTTTCTGTTCATAAGAAGATCAGTCAATCTCACGGGACTCACCTCTTCGCTTGTTGTGTAATCTATTCTCGTTCCAAAAGGGAGTTCCTTCCTGCAAGCTCCATATCAAAAAAGACGCCCCCTTCTGGGAGCGTCCAATTTCCTAAATAAGCGGCCGTTTCTGCACAATACCCGCCCGGCGCGGATACCGTTCCGCAAGCGGGCCAGTCTTCTTAAAAAGGAGGAGACTGCGGGAACCCATCTGCTGCGGAAGATCCAAACAAGCCACCTTTTCCAGCCCAAGATTCAATTCCCTTTGAGCCTTTTCGCTTCTAGCCAATTCCTCGGCCGCCTCACTGCCTTTGTAAGCAGCAACGATGCCACCCACTGCAACCAATGGAGCACACAATTCCAGCAGAACTGGTAGTTCTGCCACCGCCCGGCTCACAACTAGATGATAGGCCTCGCGGTGTTCGGGTTCCTGGCCGGCATCTTCAGCCCGAGCGTGCAGAGTGCTTACATTGGTCAGTCCCAACTCTTCAGCCGTTTCGGCAATGAAGTTAAGCCTCTTCCGCGTTGAATCCAGGAGCACCCACTGCCAGTTGGGTTTTACTATTGCCAAAGGTACACCAGGAAACCCTGCTCCTGTACCCAAATCGAGGCAGTGGAGTTCTTCCGGCAATTCAGCCAACACATCTGAACGGAGAATGGTTAGGCTGTCTAGGAAATTTTTGATTGCCATTTCCGCCGGCTCCACTAAACGCGTTAGATTCAGTGACTCATTTGTCACAGCGATTGCCTCAGCGTACTGGACCATCAGCTCCAATGAATCCGCTGACACTGTGAGACCTTGGACAGACAGACCTTGTTTTAGAGTTTCTAAGAATAAGGATCGATCAAATCTCATGTCGCATTACTCCGCTGCATCTGTTCTAGGTAAACCAATAACACACTAATATCGGCTGGAGTTACTCCGGAAATACGGGATGCCTGGCCTACCGATGCAGGCTTCACTTCACTCAGCTTGGCCACTGCTTCCCGGGACAAGCCCCTTACCTGTTGATAGTCAAAATCAGGTGGCAGATACTTCTTTTCCATCCGTTCAAAGCGTTCAATGGCCGCTTCCTGTCTGCGCAGGTAACCTTCATATTTCACGTTGATTTCAACCTGTTCCGCCACAGTCCTCGGCAGCTCGGGCAGCTCAGTAAAATGAGCCAAGTCCTCATATTTCAGCTCTGGGCGGCGCAGCAGATCGGCCAGGGTCACTCCATGCTTAAGGGGAGCGGTTCCCAACGCAGCCAGTTTTTCGTTCACTTCCGGTGTGCCTCCCAACACGGTACTGTTCAACCTCTCAATTTCGGCCTTGATCCTGGCCTGCTTTTTTTCAAAGGCCTGATAGCGCCCTTCACTGATCAAACCAAGTTTGTAGCCTAGGGGTGTAAAGCGCTCGTCGGCGTTATCCATACGTAACGTTAAGCGGTACTCCGAACGGGAGGTCATCATGCGATATGGTTCTGTTACACCTTTAGTTACCAAGTCGTCAATAAGAACACCGATATAACCCTGGGAGCGGGGAATGATCACGGGATCTTCACCGGCCAAGTAGAGATGGGCGTTAATGCCTGCCACAATCCCCTGGGCCGCAGCTTCTTCATAGCCTGAGGTGCCGTTGATCTGGCCCGCACAGAAAAGGCCACCAATCTCCTTCGACTCCAAGGATGCCTTGAGGGAAAGGGGATCGATGCAGTCGTATTCAATGGCATAGGCCGGCCGCATAATCTCCACATTCTCAAAACCGGGGATAGTCTTCAGCATTTCTTCCTGGATCTCCAAGGGAAGGGAGGTGGAGCAACCGCTTAGGTAACCTTCCTTGGTCTCCCAACCCTCCGGTTCCACGAACACCTGATGGCTTTCCTTATTGGGAAACTCCACAATCTTGCTTTCTATGGATGGGCAGTACCTAGGTCCGGGACCTGTGATCTGACCGCTATACATGGAGGTTCTATGTAGATTTTCCCGAATGATCCGGTGTGTTTCGGGGGTGGTATAGGTCACCCAGCAGGGAACCTGTTCTATCTCTATCGCTTCCGTTTCAAAGGAGAATCCGGGGATATTGTTTTCTCCCGGCAGCTTCTCCAATTTATCATAATCCAGCGAACGCAAATTAACACGGGGTGGTGTTCCCGTCTTAAAACGGGCAACAGGTAAAAGCTCAGCCAGATTCTCTGCCAAAGCTACCGCCGTATGCTGGCCTTGGGGTCCAGATTCGTACTGCAGCTCACCAATGTGGATCACAGAGCGCAGGTAGGTACCGGTTGCCAAGATCACAACTGGGGCTTCCACCCGGAAGACGCCTTGAATAAGCACGCCCTTTACCGCACCATTTTCAACTAGGAGTCCTGTAACGAGTCCTTCCTTTAAATACAGGCCAGGGGTAGTCTCCAGCACATACTTCATCCGCCGCTGATACAGCTTCCGATCCAGCTGCACCCTCAGGCTCTGCACCGCAGGACCCCTGCGGGTGTTCAGCATGCGCATTTGCATAAGTGTTGCATCACAATTCCTACCCATTTCACCGCCCAGGGCGTCCACTTCCCGTACCAGGGTGGCCTTACCCGAACCGCCAATGCTGGGGTTACAGGGCAAAAGGGCAACATTATCTAAATTTAGAGTGAAGAGCGCAACCCGCCGGCCCAGCCTAGCTGCGGCTAGGGCAGCTTCTGCACCTGCGTGACCTGCACCGACCACTATAATATCGTATCGTTCCCGCATCGCTCTCCTCCTTCCTCTGCCTATTTGCCAATGCAAAATTGGGCAAAAATGCGATCAAGTACGTTCTCCCGTACTGTCTCGCCCGTAATTTCACCTAAGAACTCAAGCGCGGCATATAAATCCACCGCTATCAAATCTAAGGGCAGGCCCTGACGCACCGTTTCAAGCGCCTGTCTAAGTGATGCTTGCGCATTCTGTACTGCCTGCTTATGCCGTGCCCGGGTTAACATGGCTCTGGAACCGACCGCACTCACGGTTCGCCCGCTGCCGATGCAGGCCAGTATAGCTTCTGCTAGCTCATCTACGACCTGGCGGTCTTCAGTCACCAAGGATGTCTCCAATACTGGGCTTTCGCTTAATTCTCCCAACTCAGCCGCATCCCAGACGGGAGGAAGATCGGCCTTGTTGATCAGAATCAACCGGCGTCTGCCCTCCGTCCTCTGCAGGAGAGCCAGATCGTCTTCACTCAAAGGTACGCTGCGGTCCAAGACATGCAGCACCAGATCGGCTTGGTCTAAAAGTTCCAGGCTCCGCTCCACCCCGAGCCTTTCTACAACATCACCCGTCTCACGAATGCCTGCCGTATCCACCAGACGGAGGGGGATACCCCTCAGGTTAATAGTCTCTTCGATTGCATCCCTGGTGGTGCCGGGGATGTCCGTAACCAGTGCCCTGTTTTCATCCAGCAGTTTATTCAATAAGGTAGATTTACCAACATTAGGCCTACCGGTTATCACTGTTCTTAGGCCTTCCCGCAGCATTTTACCCTCATCTGCGGTAGCCAGGAGCTCGTCCAGCTCCTCTAGGGACTGGACTATCACATCGTCAATTTCGTCAGGCAGAATTTCAGGTAGATCATCTTCGGGAAAATCAATGCTTGCTTCCACGCGGACAACTATATCGAACAAATGTTCGCTAAGGCTGACGATACGCCTGCTTAAACTTCCCTCCAATTGGTCCACGGCCACCTCTAAGCCCAACCGTGTTTGGGATTGGATAATATCCATAACCGCTTCCGCCTGGCTCAGGTCCAAGCGTCCATTCAGGAAGGCCCGTTTTGTGAATTCGCCCGGTTCAGCCAAGCGTGCTCCTAATCTGAGGGCCAGATCTAAGATCTCCCTAATTACGACCACACCGCCGTGGCATTGGATTTCAACCACGTCTTCGCCCGTATAAGAGTGAGGTGCGAGCATTACCAAGGCCAAAGCTTCATCGAGCTGACGATTAGTCTCAGGCTCCAGCACCCTGCCGTAGCGAACCTTGTACGTGCCTAGCTCGGCCAGTGTGTCGCCCCGTTTGGCAGCGAACATTTGATCGCCAATACTGACCGCTTCCGGACCGCTTATGCGAACAATACCGATGCCACCTTCACCTAGGGGTGTAGCTATTGCGGCAATTGTATCATTGATCACTGCCATCACCTCAACCTATATTTTATCACAAAATAAAAAAGGGCGTGCCAGAAGACACACCCAAAAACTTCATTCTGCGCCTATTTCGGCATTACTACCACACGGCGGTGGGGATCTTCTCCTTCACTCACCGTTTCCACATCGGCGAAATCCTTCACCGCTTGGTGGACGATCCTCCGCTCGGCAGCATTCATGGGCTCGAGGGGTATCCTGCGCCCGGTCAGACTAGCCTTTTCAGCCGATTTACGGGCAAGGTACCGAATTGTTTCAATGCGCTTAGCCCGATATTCTCCCACATCCAACAGGATGCGCACCCATTTACCGCCCTGGCGGTTAACAGCCAGGCCGATCAAATACTGCAGGCTGTCCAGGGTTTCTCCCCGGCGGCCGATTAAAAGACCTAGATTTTCGCCTGTCACGTCTAACTTAATGCACTCATCTTCAACCACGCCTGTTACTTCAGACGAGAACCCCATTGATTCCAGGAGTTCCTTCGTAAACTTTAGGGCGGCCTCGAGTTTGACTTCTTCGACTGGAAGCTTCTTAGTTACCAGCACACGGGCCTGTTTGCTTCCAAGCAGTCCCAAAAATCCCTTGCTGCCTTCGTCCAAAACGGTTACTTCAACCTCGTCCTGTTCTGCCTGTAGTTTCTCAAGTGCTTCGGCTACAGCCTCTTCAACAGTCCGGGCAGCCACTTCTATAGATTTCATTCTCCGGCCTCCTTATTGAACCGGGTACATCTTATTAATGTACCACTGCTGCACTATGGAAAAGACGTTACTAGTAATCCAGTATAAGACCAATCCGGAGGGAAGGCTGATGCTGAAAAAGCCAATCATCAGCGGCATGGCAATCATCATTGTACTCTGTTGATTGTCTGTAATTGTCATACGCGACTGCAGATAAGTGGTAGCGGCAGCTAGCAGAGGTAGGATATAAAATTTGTCTGGTTCATTCAGTACCCAGAAGTTTAAAAAGTTAACGGCTTCACCAAAATCGGTGTCACGTAGCACCCGGAAGAACGCCCACAATATGGGGAGTTGAATTAGGAGGGGTAGGCACCCGCCCAGGGGATTGATCTTGTGCTCCTGGTACAGCTCCATCATCTTCTGGTTTAGTTTATCCTTATCGTCCTGGTACTTAGCCTTGATAGCGTCCATTTCGGGCTGGATCCGCTTCATAGCGATCATGCTCTTGGTCTGGCTTAAGGTTAAAGGATAAAGAAGAAGCCTGACCAGAATGGTAGCCAAGATGATGCTGAACCCATAACTATTGGTAAATTGGAACAGGGTATCCAAAACCCAGCGAAGCCCGGTGGTGATCAAATTCATTATGCCCAATGCTTTGTCCTCCAATCAACTGACTCGGGAACGGGATCAAAACCTCCCGGGTGCCAAGGATGGCACCTGCCTATTCTTAATACTGCCCACCACAGACCTTTCCACCCATGCCGTGTTATCGCTTCTACTGCATAGGAAGAACAAGTGGGGTAAAAACGACACCTAGAGGGAAGAAGGGGAGATACGTACCTTTGGTAGCATCTGATCAAAAAAAGCACGCCTTTAAGCATTATCCTCACCTTCACACCTGTTAGTTCTGGTCAAAAAGCCAGATCCCTCCATTACCCGATAAACATCTTCCCGTAATTGGGAAAATTCGGCCTGGGGAGCATTACGCTTAGCTCCTACCACAAAGGCATAGCCCGGGACAACTGTCGGAGCCAGTTCGGTGAAAATCGCCCGCAAGCGCCTCTTGATCTTATTACGAACAACCGCTTTGCCAACTTTTTTGCTTACCGCAAAACCTACCCGACTGACTTGCGCGTCAATGGGTAGGGCGGAGATCACTACATAGCGGCCGAAGTTCGGTTTGCCCTGGCGGTAGACTTGGCTGAACTGCTGCGGGCTCTTTAAGCGTTCCAAATAAAAACCCCCCGAATGCGGTCCGTCTAATAAATAAGAAAAACCCGCAAGCGGGCTCGAAATCACACTTAAGCGGACAGCCTTGCGCGCCCTTTCCGTCTCCGACGGGCAATCACCTGGCGCCCCGAGGCCGTTCTCATTCTGGCCCTAAATCCATGTAGACGTTTTCTCTTGCGTCTCTTCGGCTGATAGGTTCTCTTCACGCGAAACCCTCCTCTCAGTCAAGAAGCACATCCACAAGTGATTATACCGTATTATTTAAAACACTGTCAATAGCAAATGGCAGGAACAGGTTTTCCACAATTTCCGCAGGTTCCATCCACAATGCTGTGGATATCTGAATAAAACACACGTTCCCGTCAGCAAATCGCCCATGCATCAAACCTTTTTTATCCACAGCCTTGGGATAACTTGGGGATAGTTGGGTTTTTTGCCCCTGTGGATAACTGATTTTCAGCCGTTTTGCCTGCCTGTGTGAATTGTTTACAGAATTATTTCTCCTTTGCGTAAACCTATACCCAAGGGAGTGTGGATAATTTTGGGGGAAAAAATATCTTTTTCCCTTAAACAGCAGGTTAACGCCGTTTGTCGAAGGCTGTGGATAACTTGTTCTTTTTGTGGATAACTCCCGTATCCTTATTGGTAATTTGGTTAGGGGGAGATCGATTTTGTGAATAATTTGTGGGCTCCGCCAAGCGCAGAATATCAACAAGCAGGGATTTCAAAGCAAAATCACGAAATAGTCGCTCAGCGTCTTGTTGGGAGGGTAGTAGTCGATGGAACAACAAAATCAGTTAAATTTGGTTTGGCAGGAAGTGTTAGCAATTATGGCTTCCGAGCTTGCCACGCCATCCTTTGATGCCTGGCTAAAGGACAGCCGGCCTGTTGAACTTGAGGGAAATACCCTCTATGTGGAATTTCCCAACGAGTTCACTAAAGACTGGGTAGAAGCACGTTATACCAATCCGCTGCATAAGACACTACGCCAAGTGGTGAACAGGGATTGGGATATCCGCTTCGTGATCCCCCGGGGTGTTAAGCCTTTGGCAACTACACCAAGTACACCGGAACCTCAGCATTTCCGTAATGCTGCTGCCAATGGTGCAGGTAATAATATGGAAGAAACTCAAAGGGAAGTTGCACCGGCCGCTTCCATCTTAAATGAGCGCTACACCTTTGATTCTTTTGTTGTGGGTAATTCCAACCGCTTCGCCCATGCCGCATCCCTTGCGGTGGCGGAAGCTCCGGCCAGAGCCTATAACCCCCTCTTTCTCTACGGCGGGGTGGGGTTGGGTAAGACCCACTTGATGCACGCTATCGGTCATCATGCTTTAGCGCTCAACCCCAATCTTTCCGTTTATTATGTCACATCAGAGACATTCACCAACGATCTGATTACCGCCATCGGTAAAAAATCCATGGTTGAATTTCGCAATAAGTACCGCAATGTGGACATTCTCCTCGTGGACGACATTCAATTCGTAGCAGGTAAGGAGTCTACACAAGAAGAGTTCTTCCATACCTTTAACGCTCTCTATGAGGCGAACCGCCAGCTCATTATTTCATCGGATCGGCCTCCGAAAGACATACCAACCCTGGAAGAGCGGCTGCGCAGTAGGTTTGAGTGGGGCTTAATTACAGATATTCAACCACCTGATCTTGAGACGAGGATTGCTATCCTCAGAAAGAAGGCCGCCCAGGAAAGTCTCTACGTCGAGGATGAAGTTCTACATTATATAGCTACACATATCCAGTCCAACATAAGGGAACTGGAAGGTGCATTGGTGCGGGTCAATGCCTATGCTGCCCTGCACGATTCGCCCATCAACCTCAGCTTGGTCACAAGGGCGCTGCAGGATATTATCAAGGCACCTGCGGCCAGGCCCGTTACCGTTGAGGTTATTCAGGAAGAAGTGGCCAAGTATTTTGGCATTAAGACCAGTGAAATGAAGTCGAAACGGCGCACGCGGAACATCACTTTCCCCAGGCAGATCGCCATGTATTTGTCGCGGGAGTTGACAGACAACTCTCTCTCCCAGATCGGTGCTGCCTTTGGAGGACGCGATCATACAACCGTGATTCATGCCTACGAAAAGATCGACAGCGAAATGAAACTCGATCCAATGCTGAAAAATACGATTGAAGAGGTGATCGAGCGTATTCACCGTTCTTGAGAGTAAGTTGTGGATATCTCTGGGATAACGATTTTCCCCATTTTCCCTTTGTGAAGGTTGGGGATAAAATTGGACAACAATTCCCACGTTGTTCTTTTCCCTTATCCCCATAACCAAAGCGTTTACCGAGTTATCCACATCTACACACCACCTACTACTGTTATTACTAAAAAGATCTATCTTAAAGGTCCGGGAGTCCAAAAAACGAGTATTCCACAGGAGGTATATTTATGCATTTTCAAATTCCAGGCTCAGAACTGCTAGCAGCGGTCAATCTAGTGGAGAGGGCAGTAGCTTCAAACGATACCCTACCTGCCTTAACAGGTATTCACTGTGCAGCCGAAAACGGCAAGCTCACCCTAACTGCCAATAATCTCCAGATAGCCATCAAAACGTCTGCACCATGTACCGTATTTGAACCGGGCGAGCAGATCGTCAGTGGACGTCTCTTTGCCGAGTTGGTGCGTAAATTACCTAATGACAATGTTATTGTGGAATATAAGAACAATCAGATGGCCATCAGCGCTGGTACGATGGAATTTCTCTTGAACACAATCCCTGCTGATGAGTTTCCTGAATTCGCCCAGTGTGGCGAAAAGGTGTTGTCCCTAACCGATTACGAGCTTGATCGACTAATTAGAAACAGCAGCTTTGCTGCCTCCAACGATGAGCATCAGCCCATTTTCTCCGGTGTTCTTTTAGAAGTGGTAGATAAGGACAGTTTCAATTTCATTGCAACCGATTCTAACCGCTTGGCCTATGTGGAAGGAGAAAGCGGGGTGGCGCTGGTAGAGAACCGCGAGTTCATCATTCCCAAAGCTAACCTAGCTGAACTCAATCGCTGTCTGCCCATGACTGAAGAAGTGGTGGACGTCTTTTACGGAGATAATCAGCTGGCCTTTAATTTCGCTGGTACCGTTTTCGTCACCAGACTAATTGACGGTAAATTCCCCAACTACCGGGCTGTCATGTATCAAGAGCAGGAGACCTCTTTCGTGGTGAACCGCAAGCACTTTATTGACGCGCTAGAACGGGCAACCCTATTCAGCCGGGCAGAAAGGGTGCCGGTTATTATCGAAGTGACTGATGGAGTGCTTCAGATTGGCACAACTTCACGTCTTGGCCGAGCCCAAGAACAGTACAACGTGGAACAAGAAGGAAAAAATGAACGGGCAGCCTATTCGCCCAAATTTATCTTGGATATGCTAAAAACGATGGCAGGGGAATTAGTGGAGTTTAAATTCGAGGGTTCGCGCCAAGCCTTAATCAAACCTAAGGACAGCGACGGCCACCTCTACATCCTCATGCCCATTCGGATTTAAGGGGCGGGACAATGGAGGAAATAAAAATTAGGACAGAGAGCATTCAACTTGACCAACTGCTCAAATGGGCGGGGGCAGCAGCTACCGGAGGGGAAGCGAAGTATCTGATTCAAAACGGGCAGGTTTCGGTGAATGGAAATGTGGAACTGCGTCGGAGCACCCGCGTCCAACCTGGTGATGTGGTTGAAATAGCCGGGCAGGGGAAATTCGTGGTTGGTCGTGAAGCTTAATGCACATTCAACGGCTTAACCTGCTCAATTTTAGAAATTACAGCAGCCAGACAGTTGATCTATCGCCGGGCCTGAATATCTTCGTAGGGGATAACGCTCAGGGCAAGACCAATCTCTTAGAGGCTATCTACGTCTTGTCCTTAAGCAAATCTTATCGTACGAGCCGAGAGACCGAGCTCATAAAACACGGCGAACTCCAGACTGCCATCCAGGCAAAGGTGCGGAAGATGGCTGTTCTCGATTTGGAGGCAGTGATCAGCCAAAACGGTCCAAAAAAGCTTTTGGTCAATGCTAAGCAGACCAGCGCCAGTTCCTTTATGGGCCAGCTAAATGTTGTCCTATTTACACCAGATAGCTTGCAGTTGGTGAAGGGGTCGCCCAGCGATCGGCGCCGCTTTTTGGACATTCAAATCTGTCAGATTGATTCTGTGTACCGCAGTACCCTGCTGAAGTACCAGAGGGTGCTGCGTCAGCGCAACAGCCTCTTGAAAGACGCCTACCATAATCGCTCACTCCTTAACCAGCTGCCCGCTTGGGACAGTCAGCTGTTGAATTTAGGTACTCGGGTTATTCTGCGTCGGGCCCAAGTATTGGCCGATCTGCAGAGGTATGCTCAAGAAGCCCACGGCGAGATCAGTCAAAGGCGCGAGACTTTAGAAATAGTCTACGAGCCCTTTTTCGGCCGCCTGGAGCCAGGTTGGTCCGGTGAAACAATTAGGGAAGCCTTTATCGGCGAACTGCAGGAAAAACGCCGAGAAGAGCTACAGCGAGGTTATTCACTCGTCGGGCCCCAGCGGGATGATGTTGTTTTCCTGATCAATGGACAAGAACTCAAACTCTACGGCAGCCAGGGTCAGCAGAGGACTGCGGTATTGGCCTATGTTTTGGCCGAGCTGCAGCTGATGCACGCGGAGACGGGCGAACTTCCGGTTGTGCTTTTAGATGATGTCCTTTCCGAACTAGACCAATCCCGCCGTTCTTTTCTGTTGTCCATACTTAACAACAAAGCCCAGACCATTGTTACCACAACTAACCTGGGCTATTTCCCAACTGACCTGCTTGCAGAGATTACTACCTTTGAGATTAAAGCGGGTACAATAGTGTAGGGGGGAAGGGGATGTTTCTCCATCTCGGACAAGATGTAATGGTACCCCTGGAGGATGTGGTGAGCATCGTGAACTTGGCTGGTGTAGGGACGTCAGACAACGAGTTACTGGTTAAAACTGCCACAGAACAAGGATTTGTGATACAATTAAGTGAGGACCCAATTTCTTGCATTGTTACAACTTCCCGTATTTATCTTTCTCCCATATCTGTCCAAACACTGCAGAAAAGGGCCTTACGAAGGTATTAGTTTGAATCTAGATTGAATCTATTCGTTAGGTAAGGAGAGTCGGTAGATCTTGGAAAACAGACAACAGTCAACTCCAGCCTATACCGCTGATCAGATCCAGGTCTTAGAGGGATTGGAAGCGGTTCGCCTCAGGCCGGGTATGTATATCGGCAACACCGATGTGAGCGGTCTACATCACCTTTTCATCGAGGTGGTAGACAACTCCATCGACGAGGCTATGGCCGGGTATTGTGATACAATTCACGTTACAGTCCACGAAGACGGCTCCCTGTCCGTTGAAGATAACGGCAGCGGAATTCCAGTTGAGGTGCACTCCAAGACCAAAGTTTCTACCTTGGAAACGGTCTTAACCGTGCTCCATTCCGGTGCCAAATTCGGCCAAGAGGGCGCCCACTATAAAGTGTCGGGCGGTCTCCACGGCGTGGGTGTTGCGGTTGTGAACGCCCTATCTGAATGGTTACAGGCAGATGTGTGGTACAACGGGCGCCACTATTCCCAGCGCTATGAGCGCGGCAAGGCAGTGCAGACACTGCAGGATCATGGCCCAACTAAGAAGCGGGGTACAATGATCCGCTTTAAGCCCGATGCGGAAGTCTTTGACACTGTGGAATTCAAATCTGAAGTGATCGTCTACCGCCTGCGCGAGCTAGCCTTTTTGAATAAGGGTATTACCATCACCTTTGCTGATCTGCGCAGTGGCAGAGAGCACAGGTTTTTGTACAACGGTGGCATCGTATCCTATGTCAACTATTTGAACCGCAATAAAACGGTTATCAATAAAGATCCCATCTACTTCAGCGCGGCCAGGGACGGCATTGAAGTTGAAGTAGCTATCCAGTACAACGATTCCTATTCGGAAACAACACTCAGTTTTGCTAATAACATCCATACCCATGAAGGGGGCACCCATCTGTCCGGTTTCCGCAGCGCCTTAACTAGGACGCTCAACGACTACGGACGCCGGAAGAATATCATCAAGGAAAACGATGAGAACTTGACCGGTGATGACGTGCGGGAAGGCTGTACGTCAATTATCAGTGTGCGAATTCCCGATCCCCAGTTTGAGGGACAGACCAAAACCAAGCTTGGTAACAGCGAAGTTCGGGGTCTGGTTGAATCCATCGTTGGGGAAGAACTGGCTGCCTTTTTAGAGGAGAACCCTACTGAGGCCAAGCGGATTATGGATAAGGGTCTTCAGGCTGCCAGAGCAAGGCAGGCGGCCCGTAAGGCAAGGGAACTAACCAGGCGGAAAAACGCCCTGGAAGTGTCCTCACTGCCGGGCAAACTTGCCGACTGCAGCTTAACCGACCCGGAACTATGCGAACTGTTCATCGTGGAAGGGGACTCGGCCGGCGGTACCGCCAAGCAGAGTAGAGATAGGCGCTTCCAGGCCATTCTCCCACTTAGGGGTAAAATCCTAAACGTGGAGAAGGCACGCCTTGATCGCATTTTGAGCAACAACGAAATCAGAACCATGATTACCGCCTTTGGTACCGGGATCGGGGAAGACTTCGATATCAGCAAGCTCCGTTACCATAAGATCGTACTCATGACGGACGCAGACGTGGACGGGGCCCATATCCGTACACTGCTTTTGACCTTTTTCTACCGCTATATGCGCCCCCTGTTGGAACAGGGCCATGTCTATGTGGCCCAACCGCCTTTGTACCGCATCCGGAAGGGAAAAGACTCATTCTACGCCTATTCCGATGAGGAACTGGACGAGATTCTCGAGCGGGAAGGACGCCGGGGTATTATCATCCAGCGCTTTAAGGGTCTCGGTGAGATGAACGCGGAACAGCTGTGGGAAACAACGATGGATCCGGAACGGCGCATCCTCCAGCAGCTGAATATAGAAGATTTCATCTTAGCCGATGACATCTTCACAACGCTCATGGGTGAAAAGGTAGAGCCGCGGCGGGAGTTCATTCAGGAACACGCCAAGGAAGTAACTAACTTAGATATTTAGCCTTGAGGTTTTGAGAATAAATTGTAGGGGTGCATGTTTTTGAGTATAAACGTACGAGATGGCAAAGTAATCCCCATTCGAATAAGCGATGAAATGAAAACATCGTATCTAAACTATGCCATGAGTGTCATTGTGGAACGTGCCCTGCCAGACGTGCGGGACGGGCTAAAGCCCGTTCAGCGCCGTATTCTTTACGGTATGCTGGAACTGGGTAATAGGCCGGATCGGCCCCACAAGAAATCGGCGAGAATTGTGGGTGACGTCATGGGTAAGTACCATCCCCACGGTGACAGCGCCATTTACGACGCCATGGTGCGTATGGCCCAGCCCTTTTCCTACCGGGCCATGTTAGTGGACGGCCACGGCAACTTCGGCAGTGTTGACGGTGACCCGCCTGCTGCCATGCGTTACACTGAAGCGCGCCTTTCGCCTGTGGCCATGGAAATGCTGCGTGATATTGATCGGGACACAGTCGATTTCATTCCCAACTTTGATGAAACGTTAGAACAGCCGGCAGTACTGCCCAGTAGGTTCCCCAATCTGCTGGTGAACGGTGCAGCCGGAATTGCGGTGGGTATGGCCACAAATATTCCTCCCCATAACCTGGGTGAAGTCATTGACGCCATTATTGAGTTGATCGATAACCCCGATGCTACCATGGAAGATCTCATGTCCCATGTGAAGGGGCCTGACTTTCCCACCGGGGGGATTATCCGGGGTGTAGAGGGTATTCGAGATGCCTACGCCACCGGACGGGGAAGGGTGATTATGCGGGCTAAGTGTCAGATTGAGGCTATGGCCAATGGCAAGCACCGCATTTTAGTCACAGAGCTTCCCTATCAGGTGAACAAATCCCGTCTGATTGAAAAAATAGCCGATTTGGTACGGGAAAAACGGGTGGACGGAATCACCGATCTCAGGGATGAGTCTGATAAGACCGGTATGCGCATCGTGATTGAACTGCGGCGCGATGCCAATCCAAACGTGGTTTTGAACCGCCTGTACAAATTCAGCCAGCTCGAGGACACTTTCGGTGTGATTATGCTCGCCCTGGTTGATAACGAACCTAAGGTCTTGAGTTTGAAAGAAACGCTCAATCATTACATTGATCATCAGGTCGATGTGATTGTGCGGCGGACTCGTTTTGATTTGCGCAAGGCAGAAGAGCGAGCCCATATCTTGGAAGGCTACCGCATTGCTTTAGACCACATTGATGAGATCATTGCCCTGATCCGCTCAGCTCAAAACGATCAGGTGGCCAAAGAGGGCCTCATGTCTCGTTTTTCACTTTCGGAACGTCAGGCAGTTGCCATCTTGGATATGCAGCTGCGCCGCCTGACCGGATTGGAGCGGGACAAAGTTGAGGCGGAGTATCAGGAGCTGCTGAAGACAATCGCCAGACTGAAGGCGATCCTTGGCGACATGAACCTCGTTTACAACATTATTAAAGAAGAACTACTCGAGATCAGAGACAAATATGCCGATGAACGCCGAACTAGGATCGTGGCGCAAACGGGCGAACTGGATGTGGAAGATCTGATCGCGGAAGAGGATATTGTTGTTACCATGACCCACCAGGGTTACATCAAACGCCTGCCCGTTGACACCTACCGTGCCCAGCGCCGGGGAGGGAAGGGGATTACCGCCCTTAATACCCGGGCAGAGGATTTCGTGGAACAGCTGTTTATCGCCAGCACCCACAGCTACGTCCTCTTCTTTACCAATCAGGGCAGGGTGTACCGTCTGAGGGGTCATGAAATACCAGAGGCGGGCCGTAATGCCAGGGGCTTTGCGGTGATCAACTTGATCAACCTAGAGCCTGGCGAACGGATCCAAGCTACCATTCCCATTAAGGAATACTCTGACGATCTGTACCTAACCATGGCCACCCGCAATGGAACGATCAAGAAGACGGTCCTGAGCGAATTCGATACCAACCGCAGTGGCGGCTTGATCTGCATCACCTTAGTTGATGACGATGAATTGGTGGGCATCGAGCTCACAGACGGCAGTAAGGAACTGGTTCTAGTTACTCAGGAAGGGCAAGCCATCCGCTTCGCGGAGGATCAGATCAGGTCCATGGGGCGCTCGGCCCAAGGAGTAATTGGTATCAGGCTCGATCCAGATGATAAAGTAGTAGGTCTGGGTGTGGTGGCAGATGGTGCCGATCTTCTGGTTGTAACAGAGCGGGGCTTCGGTAAGCGTACCCCACTTGACGAGTACAGACCAGTCAACCGGGGCGGTAAGGGCGTGTTGACCCTCAGAAAAACGGAACGCACAGGTCCCATCGTAGGCATTTTGGTAGTACATGAATCCAGTGAAGCGATGCTCCTGTCTAAGGAAGGAATTGCGATCCGTATCAAAGTTGACGAGATCTCCCAGATGGGACGCAACACCCAAGGGGTAACCCTAATGCGCCTTGATGATGACGACGAGGTTGTTGCTGTGGCCAACATCGTAGGGAAAGACGACGAGGACGAATCCACCTCTGACGCAGACGAAAGCTAATTAAATCCAGCAAGAAAAGAGGCCTCGCTTTCGAGCGGGGCCTTATGCTGTTTTCCGAAGGATGGACATTCTACGAGGATTTGGCATGCCTCCGGTAGATGGGGAGTTGATGATTCATGGTTACACTTGAACGAATAACAGCAGACAACTTTGAAGAGTGTATCAGCCTAACCTTGACAGAACGGCAGCGAGATTTCATTGCATCCAACGCCTACAGTCTATGTGAAGCCTATGCTCTGACCAATCACGAGCTGTACACTCCCATGCCCTATGCCATCTATCACGGGGATAGGATGGTTGGGTTTACCATGGCCATCTACCAACCTAAGGACTACAATGATCCAGAGGATGACGAGGATGTGTATTATCTGGCCAGGATCATGATTGATCAGCAGTATCAAGGACGCGGCTACGGCAAGGCTGCACTGCAGAAAATGATCGATCTGATCAAGACCTTTCCCCATGGACCCGCAACATGTGTTGTTTTGTCCAGCAATCCGGAAAACGAACCTGCCTACTCCTTATTCAAATCCTTTGGGTTTCGTGAAATGGGAATGATGGATGCAGGTGGAGACAACTATCTCAGGTTGGACCTGTAGGGCATGTACACTCCAATTCATGCCCTTTATCGCTGCGGAGACACAAAAAAGCAAAATCCCTGTTGACATGACATATAATCCGTGCTATAGTTATGAAGCTGTCCCCTGCGGGGGGCATTTTTATCCCTCATTTCCTCATTTTCTTGTCAGAGAATGATTGACGGAGTGGGATAAACATGATAATATATCTGTGCGGTCGCAAAAAAGCAAGAAAACCCTGTATTCATGGGTGATGATCGCAAAACAAGGGTGAACTTTGAAAACTAAACAACGAGAATTTTTCGAAACAAATGTTTCGAAAGCCACAGTTTGTGCGCTCGATTCAATTCGAGAACTGAAGCTTAGCTTCAGAAGCTAGTTTCAAGCTCAACAAGAAATTGACCTAAGGCCTGTCTCTTATACACATCT
>DGFC01000143.1 GCA_002391465.1 Firmicutes bacterium UBA3910
ATAGCGGTATTTCAGCCGCAGCGACTCATCAACATCCTCCGCTTGATGGATGGGAAATGGCGGTGTTTTCGCCTCTGCCAAAAGAGTGAGTCCGGTGACCTGAACTTCGATTTCACCTGTGGCCAGGTTCGCATTGGCCTGACCCTCGGGCCGCGCAGCTACTTTACCCGTAACAGACAGGACATACTCGCTGCGCAGTTTTTCAGCAACAGCAAACTGCTCACTGCCAAGCGAATCGGGATCTAATACTACCTGGACTAGGCCAGAACGATCCCTCAAGTCGATAAAGATCACTTGTCCCAGATCACGGCGGCGGTGAACCCATCCGTTCAGGACCACCGTTTCACCAATATGTTCCCTGCGCAATTCTCCGCATTTATGCGTCCTCTTCCAATCCGTCACTTTTCACACGCTCCTAAAGCAGTAATCAGCTCATCTAATTGCTGCAGATCTTTAAGTTCCTGTTGGCCATCGCCCATGTTCCTCACCAGTACCTGCCCAGCGGCCAGTTCCTCTTCTCCAAAGATAAGGACATATCTGCTGGCCAGCCTGTTGGCAGCCTTCATCTGGGCCCGCATACTGCGGTCCATGTAATCCATCTCTACCCAGATTCCCCGTTTTCTGAAATAGTGGGCGACCCGGGCAGCCTCCAGCTTAGTTTCGCCGCCAAAGTGGATTAGGTAGGCTAGCGGACTTTTTTTCGACTCTCCCAGTTTATCCTGGGCCTTCAAGGCCAATAACAGGCGCTCTACGCCCACCGCAAAGCCCACGGCTGGAGTCGGCTGGCCACCGCATTCCTCCACTAGTCCATCATAACGTCCCCCTGCCCCAATGGCGTCTTGGGCACCCAACGCCGCATACTTCACTTCAAACACAGTACGGGTGTAATAGTCAAAGCCCCGAACAAGGCGAGGGTTAACATTGTAGGAAATCTCAAGTACATCAAGATAGCTTAGTACCTGACTGAAATGATCGGTGCAGTCGGCGCACAGATACTCGCTAATAGTGGGAGCACTGGCAATAATGGGCTGGCATCCCTTCACCTTACAGTCCAACAGGCGAAGTGGGTTGCGGTCAAGCCTAGATTGGCAGCTCTGGCACAGCTTATCCCTCTGGGGCTCGAAATAATCTACCAGGGCAGCCCGATAGGCGGGACGGCACTCGGGACAGCCAATGCTGTTTATTTCCACCTCAAATCCATCCAAGCCGCATGCCTCGTATAACTCCAACGGTAGGGCAATGCTTTCGGCGTCTAACAGCGGGTCATCCGAACCGAGGATCTCAAAACCAAACTGGGTGAACTGTCTATACCTGCCGCTCTGGGGCCTTTCGTAGCGGAACATGGGCCCGTAGTAATAAAGTTTTACCGGCAGGGGCCCGCTGCCCAGCTTGTTTTCCAGAAACGCCCGGACAACCGGGGCTGTCCCCTCTGGCCTCAGTGTTAAACTGCGCTCACCCCGATCGGTGAATGTATACATCTCTTTCTCAACGATGTCGGTGGTATCCCCGATACCTCGCTGAAACAACTCTGTATGTTCGAAAATGGGTGTGCGGATTTCCCCAAAGCCGTAGGCATGGCACACCCGCCTAATCTTTTCCTCCAGTTCCAACCAAAGTTCCGCGTCCGCAGGCAGAATATCGTTGGTTCCCCTGGGCCGTGTGGCTAACGTCATTGTGGGTTCTCCCTCCTCAATTGTAAAAAAGCGAGTGATGGTGGCCACCACTCGCCTCTTCTCCTACTCATCTGCAGCCGGTTCATCTGGCCCTTGTTCAGGCGATTCCTCCGCTGCGGTGGCCTCCTGCTGGGCCTCTAACATCGCAGCCTGCCGCTCTTGAAAAGCGGCGATGCGCTCTTCAATGATTCTGGCTTCCTCATAGCGTTCTAGGCGGTTCACATTGTTGTACAGCGTGAGCTGTGCAAAGATATCATCGGGCGCCAGCTCGGAAGCCCGCAGATAGGCCTCAACCGCCTCATCTTCCCTCTCTGCCTCCAAATAAAGATTACCCAAGAGCATGTGCAGGGAGTAATCCTCTTCGAACTGTTCTATAGCCAAGAGATACTGGGCAATTGCCTCGTCCAGATTATCCATCTCTTGATAGACATCGCCAAGGGAGGAGTAGAGATAGGGATTGGTTGGCTGCTGCTCGATAGCCAGTTTATAGTTACGGATAGCCTCGTCATAGTTCCCCTGCAGCAGCTGAGCACGGGCATTCATCTGGTAATCGGTGTAAACGATGTCAGCCTCTTCCCGCACACCTTCAATCCAGGCTATTAGATCAGCGCGACCCTTTTCATCCCGCACCTCGTCTTCGATCAGGGCCCTGACCCTTTCGAACTCTTTACCTTCAGCGTCCTTCCGCTCAGTTACCATAATGATATGGTAACCATACTGGCTGCGCACCGGTTCACTGATTTCATTTATCCCTAAGGCGAAGGCAGCTTCTTCAAACTCCGGCACTGTAATTCCCCGGGATATGAAGCCGATATCTCCACCTGCGTCCCTGCTCGAGTCTTCCGAATACTTCACGGCCAGATCAGCGAAGTTCTCCGCATTTACTTCGGCATAGATCTCCCATGCCCTAGCCTCAGCCTCGGCCCATCCTTCCTCCGTCAGCTCTAACGGAGAAACGAGAATGTGGCTGGGCCGCACCTCTTCGTAAGCTTCCTTGATTTCCCACTCTTCAACAGGTACATCGCTAAGGACTTCCCGTTTCAGCTTCCTGAACTGAATCTCCTGGGCTATTTGGCGCTTTAGCACTTCTTCAGAAAGGCCAGCTAACTCCAGCTGCGTTTCGTAGTCCTCCACGCTGGGGAACAAATCTATAAGTGTCTGCAGCTCAGCAGCGATTTCCTCATCGGAAGCGGTGATTTTCCGCTTTGCAATTTCCTGCTGGATCAACACCGATTCAATCAGTGTCTGCAGCGTCTGATACTGGACCGTTTCGTAGCTGCTGCCCGGGAGAACTCCCTGCTGCTGTTGAATAGTCTGGAGATTATGCAAAAAGTGATTGTACAGTTCATACTGGGTGATGTTTTCGCCGTTGACAGTGGCCACGGGAGTCAAAGCTACCTGTTGCCCGCTGTTGCTGCGGAACAGGGCTTCCCCGGCTGCCCACAGCAGTCCCCCTGCCATGCACGCTACAACAACGATTACAACAACTTTCATTCGCCCGCGCAGTTTGTGGAACATAAGACCAATCCTTTCCTTTTTACAAAAGACCAACATAATAATTGTACTTTAAATGCGGTTTTGTGTCAAACGAGCAAATGCTTCCGGATCTGGTCTATTTTCGCTGGTAAATCAGTCTCGATCTGCCGCGCATAGGTAGCCGGACATTTGGCGTTGACAACCCTTATCAGCGTTAAATCGGGGTTAACAAGCTTAGTAATACCCCCGCCGCCTAAGGCAATTGTGGTCTGCCTTTCTTCCATCATTTGAATATTATAAATACACTCAAAACCTGGCCTAGCATAACCCACATTTTCCAGATGACCCAGAATGTAACGCTGCCGGTACAAATAGTAAGGCTCCATTCCCATCTGCTGGGCGTAATCACTAGCTAGAGCAGCCATCGCTTCACCGTGTGCTTGTGCCAGCTGCAAATAGGATGTGTCCCTCTTGAGGCGTGATGCTCGCTTCAAAGCCAGGCTGTGCACCGTGAGATTGTCCGGTCCAAGGGCCGCGATTTCCTCCAGCGTCTGCTCCACATGACTTGGTTCTTCTCCAGGCAGGCCTAAGATAATATCCATATTAATACCCTCAATACCTTCTTTACGGGCCTGCCAAAATGCTGTACGAACCTGGTCCACCGTATGCTGACGTCCAATGGCCTGAAGCGTTTCATCATGCATGCTCTGGGGATTAATCGAAATGCGGTTTACGCCGGCAGCCTTCAACGACCGCAGCGTATCCGGGGAAAGCGTTTCGGGTCTCCCCGCTTCTACCGTAAATTCCACCGTGTGTTCTGTTCTCAACTCGGCGTTGACTAAGGCGAGCAGCTCGGCCAAGGCTGCCCCCTGTACCGTCGTGGGCGTACCGCCGCCGAAATAAATGGACTCAACCTGTATGCCTGTCTCTCGCAGCAGAGCGCCCACCGCCCGAATCTCTGCCTGGAGTGCGGCCAAAAAGCCAGCCATTAAATGTCCATGGCTATCTATGGGATAGGACGCAAAGGAGCAGTAGCTACAGCGCGTTGGGCAGAAGGGAATGCCTAGATAAACGCTGACCGGATCATTGGGTTCGGGATGGAACAACGGTCTCTGCTTCGCCGCTACTTCCAGCATTAACCCTATCTTGTCCGGAGCAACTCCATAAACTCCCTCCAACAGATCCCGTACCTCATCCGAAGAAAAACCCCTATCCAACAGCGTATGGGTGACCTTCATGGGTCGGACACCAAGGAGGATGCCCCAGGGACTGGCAGCAAGGTTAAACTCCCTTTCCAGTACTCGCTGCACACCCAAACGGACCCTTTCCTTCAGCCGCCTTTCCCGATCTGCACTGTCGTACCGCCTGTCCACGATCTCCCTATCCAAACAGGTCCAGGGTTCTCCACCTGCCAGGGCGACCGTGACCGCAAGGGGCCCATTCTCACCGCGCCACTCCGTTTCAATCCTCAGGGCGCGACCGTGGCCAAAGGTGGCTTCAGGCACCAAAGACCGGATAACCGCCTCAATGGAGGGGACAAGCTCCGGTGCCGCATCTATCTGAAATTGTTCGGGTTCTAAGTGATAGCGAAGAGTTATGGGGTCACTTCCTTACCTACCATTACAAGAATGGGTTGCTCTTAATTTCAGCACGAATTGTCGTGCTGTCACCATGGCCCGGATAGACCACAGTATCCAGGGGCAGTCTCGCCAAACGCAGAACGCTTTCCTGCAACACGTCCCTGTCTCCGTTGGGCAGATCCCAGCGGCCGACTGAACCTTGGAACAACGTGTCACCGCTGATTACAAAGCCCGGTGCATAAAGGGAAATACCGCCGGGAGAGTGGCCAGGTGTATGGAGAACTTCCAACTTGCCGTCTCCCACCGGGATGAAATCCCCATCCTTCAGCAGCCTATCGGCTTTGACAACGGGGAACTCAGCCCTCACTAGGCGGGCAAGGTTAAGTTCCTCACTGCTAAGATACGCTTCCTCGTCAATGTGGATGAGGAGGGGTGCTCCCGTTTTCTCCATGAACCAGGCATTACCCGCAATGTGATCGGCATGACCATGGGTGTTGACGATGGCTTTAACCGTCAAATTCCGCTCATCGATAAAATCGAGCACCTCTTGGGATGCTCCGCCGGGATCCACTATCACTGCCTCATCTCCATCATAAACGACGTAGCAGTTCACCATCATCAGGGTGCCAACTAAAAATCTTTCCACCTGCATGTCAGAACTCTCCTTCCGAGCTCAACAGAATCGTTACCGGACCGTCGTTCAACAACTCTACCTCCATTTGAGCCTGGAAGATGCCGGTTTCGACTACAACGCCTTTCTGGCGTAAACTGCTCACGAATTCCTGGTACAGCTCATCTGCCTCAGCTGGAGAAGCGGCTGTACTAAAACTGGGCCGCCGGCCTCGACGCGCATCCCCGTATAACGTAAACTGAGACACAGCCAAGACAGAACCGCCCACCTGCTGCACGTTGAGATTCATCTTCCCTTCCTCGTCTGGGAATATGCGTAAAAAGGCAACTTTTTCCGCCAGATACTCGCTATCCGCCTCGGTGTCGCCTTGTCCAACGCCTAAAAACACCAACAAACCGTGGTCAATTTGGGCCACACTCTTCCCCTCTACCCTGACTCCGGCCTGCCGTACCCTCTGCACAACTGCACGCACACTGCATCATCCTTAATTCCTATGTGGGGCTCGCCCTATACACATTAAGGACACCGCTCACTTGGCGTAGGGCCCCCATAACATTGTTCAAATGATCAACATCATGAATTTCTACCACAAGCTGAATCATGGCCGACTCGAATTTCCTTGAGCGGGCGGTAACCGCCTCCACGTTAGCCTTCCGTTCTGACAGAGTGTTCATAATACTGGTGAGCAGATTGGGCTTATCGATGGCCTCAATCTCAATCTCCACCGGATATGAATCGGACTCGGCCGCATTCCATTTAACTTCGATCTCTCTGCCCGAATCCAAGTCCAAGTTTTGTACATTGGGGCAGTCGGCGCGATGTATCGATATCCCCCTACCCCGGGTGACATAGCCGAGGATAGGATCGCCAGGTACAGGATTACAGCACTTAGAGAAGCGGACCAAGAGGTTATCTGCACCTTCCACTTCAATTCCCCGGGTCGCCTCCCGCCACTTCTTCTCATCCACTTCTGGCAGCCTGCGCTGCTCTGTAGTATCCTGTCCAATGATTTTCTGCAGCACTTGGGGGGCTTTGATGCGCCCAGACCCTACACTAGCCAGCAGTTCTTCCGGCGTACTCACACCGTACTTCTGCGCAACCTTCTTAAGGTTGGCCTCACTCAGCACTTCCCTTACTTCCAACGATGCCTTCTTCGTTTCCCTCTCTAAAAGTTCACGACCGCGGTTTACGTTTTCCTCCCGCTGCTCTTCCTTCAGCCAGGAACGGATGCGGCTGCGTGCCTTGGAGGTCTTGACAAAGGCCAACCAGTCTCTGGTGGGATTGGCCGATTTGCTCGTAAGGATCTCAACGTAATCCCCGTTCTTGAGCTCGTAGTTCAAGGGCACTATTCGACCGTTCACCTTGGCGCCGAAACAGCTGAGGCCCACGTCAGTATGGATTTCGAAGGCGAAATCTACCGGCGTTGCGCCGTTAGGCAGCGTCTTAACATCCCCTTTAGGTGTGAAGACAAACACCTCATCCTCAAAGAGGTCGATCTTAAGCGTATCCATAAACTCCTGGGGATCTTTCACTTCCTGCAACCACTCGATAGCTTCCCGCAGCCAGCCCACCTTTGCCTCGTCGGACATATCCTTGCTCCGCCCCTCTTTGTACATCCAGTGAGCGGCCACACCCTTTTCAGCCGTACGATGCATGTCCCAAGTCCGGATCTGAATCTCATAGGGCTCGCCGTGGGGAACCATCACGGTCGTATGCAGAGACTGGTAGAGGTTTGATTTAGGAACAGCAATGTAGTCCTTAAACCTGCCCGGAATAGGTTTCCACAAGGCGTGGATGATGCCAAGGGCAGCATAGCAGTCCCGCACTGTCTCCACAATGATGCGGATGGCCATCAGATCATAAATCTCGTCCAGGTTCTTATTCTGCCTCTTCATCTTCTGGTAAATACTGTATAAATGCTTAGGCCGGCCCTGGATCTCACATTCCATATTAACTTCCGCCAGGCGTTTGGCAATAATGTCCATGACCTCCTGCAGGTCACCTTCCCGCTCCTGCCTCTTGCGGTCTATTTCTTTCACCAACATATAGTACTCATTGGGATGAAGGTGGCGGAAAGCCAAGTCTTCCATTTCAAACTTGATCTTCCAGATACCTAAACGATGAGCTAGGGGGGCGAAGATATCCAGCGTCTCCTGGGAAATCAACTGCTGCTTTTCAGGAGCCACATGACTCAACGTCCTCATGTTGTGCAGGCGGTCGGCTAGCTTAATCAGGATAACACGCACATCCTCCGCCATGGCGAAAATCATCTTGCGCATACTTTCCGCTTGGTGTTCAAAGCGGTCACGGAACGGGAGCTTTTCCAGTTTGGTAACCCCTTCCACCAGCATTAAAACGGTGGGGCCAAACTCCTTTTCCATCTCCTCCCGGGTAACTTCCGTGTCCTCCAAAACGTCATGGAGCAGACCTGCCGCTATCGTCTCAACATCCAGCTCCAGGTCTGCCAAAATCAAAGCCACTTCGTAAGGATGCTCAAAATAGAGGGAGCCAGATTCGCGGAACTGACCCTTGTGGGCACGCTGAGAAAAGTGGAATGCCTTAGCAACAAGCTCCACATTGGCTTCAGGATAGTATGCTGTGATGCGATCTAGCAAATAGTGTAAGTCCACGAACTTCCCCCCTCCCCGATTAACTGTCGTACTTCACCAGCGACAAAATATCATAGTCTTTCAGCCGCTCGCGGCCGTTCAAATAAGCAAGTTCAATGAGGAAAGCCAAACCAACCGTTTTTCCCCCCAGCTTGCGGATGAGTTCCGTCGCTGCAAAGATGGTACCGCCGGTTGCCAACAAATCGTCCACCAGCAGAACCCGGGTACCGGGAGGGAATGCATCGGTGTGAATCTCCAATTTGTCTGTACCGTATTCAAGATCATACTCCACAGACAAAACCTGACCGGGCAGCTTGTTTGGCTTTCTAATCAAGGTAAAGCCCAAACCCATTTCGTAGGCCAAAGGGGCTCCCAGAATGAAACCCCGGGATTCCACACCAACAATCATATCAACATCGTGATCGCGGTAATAGTCCGCAAACGCCTGTACAGTAGCCCGCAGGGCATCCCCATCTTTCAGAAGGGTTGTAATATCTTTAAAGCTGATACCCTCTTTGGGAAAATCCGGTATAATCCTAATTTTCTCTTTTAAGTCCATTCTGGAAAAATCCCCTTTCCAAACAACGCTGCAAATACTGAGTTGATTGTTTGCGCGTAATTGTGACTTTATTATACAAAACTGTATCGTTCAAGTCTAGTTTTTGGGCAGGTGGAGGGTTATAAATAATCGCATTTTCCGCCACTTCCCACAAGCCCAATTCTGAAAAAATGCCAGCTGCAGCGGGAAACGCGGCCAAAAGCCCCAATACCTCCAGCTGTTTGTAAGCCCAAGCAAGGTCCACCCTGGCCCACTTCTCCCGCAGCAGGGCGTAAATGCGGGCCAGTGTATCCCGGTCAGGACAAGCCGCTGACAGGTAACTCTGCCTCCGGCGGAGATCCTTGGGACCGAAAACGGCGACCAGTTCGCCCCCGGGCTCCACCAAGCCGGACCAAACCCGGAAATTTGCTTCATTCAGAGGCGGCTCCCAAAGCCACACGGAAGGCCACTGCCCAGTTTGGAGAGCGTAACCGGTGGATACGAGCCAGCTGTAGTCTTGCCTGCCAGCTCTCTCCTCTTCACTTAAGAACTCATGGTCAAAGCCGATAAACTCCTTACCACCGGGCACCTCTCGTCGTAGTGTACGGCAGAGTTCAAGTGCGGCGTCAGGTGTATTCACCAAAATTAAGGTACGATCGGAACTGGATCTCAGTTCCAGCAGTTTTCCACTCTTATCCCATGTTCCACGTAAATCGATTTGGGCATGGGCTGTTACTTCCGTCGGCCATTCTTCCTTGATTAGGGCGCTGCTGAGCAGATAGTGGGGCGGGAAGTTCCACGGAAACCGTTCCACTACCCAACGGTAGACGTAGTCGCCTCCCTCAGTATTGGGCTCCCACGCCTTCACACGCAGCTGCACCGTCTTCTTACCGGCCCATTCATTGATACTAGGCACAAAGGCTATACGCACGCTTTCGCCATACCTCTCAAGGAGTTCTTCATCTGCCTGCGCATCAAAGGCGATGGCGGGAAGCTCCCCCGTTTTGTCCTGCACAGTCAACTGCAGATGTCGATTGTCCCTCCCCACCGCCCTCAAGCGGGTGATGGCAATATCAGCTTGAAAAGAAGGGCCGGGATTGCCTATCCCGTGGGGCTCCAGTTTCTCCAACTGCTCAATCAAACTAAAATCGATGTCTGCTAGTGGTGCAGTACCATCCATATACAGTTTCGGTAGATAATCCTCTGGTTCTAGTCTAGCGGCACACTGCTCTTCAAAACAGCGCTGAAACTCGAGCAGATTGGCTGCGTCCAGAGTGAGCCCGGCTGCCATAGTGTGGCCCCCAAAACGCACAAATAGGTGGGAGCAGCTGCATAGGGTATCGTAGAGATCCAATCCTTCAATGCTGCGGGCTGAGCCGGTTGCCACGTCGTCCTGAACAGTCAAAACGATTGTGGGCAGGTAGTAACGCTCTACCAACCGAGAGGCCGCTATACCGATCACTCCCTGGTGCCAATCCTTACCCCAAACAACCAGTGCGCTGCGCTTGTGCAGCTCGTACTTCTCAACAATCTCTACCGCCGCTTCCACTACTTTTTCTTCCATATCCTGGCGGACGGCATTTTCCCGGTGCAGTTCCAAGGCCAAGGCCTGGGCTTCAGACTGGTCTTCTGTAATCAGAAGTCGCACTCCCCGGGTGGGATCTCCCAAACGACCCGCCGCATTCAAGCGGGGGCCGAGTCTAAAGCCCAAATCACCTGCATTGGGCTCCTGCACATCAGACACTTCCAGCAAGGCTTGAAGGCCAATATTCTCCGTTTGGGCCAGCCGTTTCAAGCCGTGGAACACTAACACACGGTTTTCATCCCGCAGGGGAACAAGATCGGCCACTGTGCCTAGGGCAACTAAGTCCAGGAGGCGCTCCCACTTATCCTGAGGCAGACCAAGGGCCTGGATCAACTTAAATGCGACTCCCACCCCCGCCAGCCCATGAAACGGGTAGCTGCAGTCCGGCTGTTTAGGGTTTAAAATGGCTGTGGCCGGGGGAAGTTCGCCCCCTGGCTCATGGTGATCCGTCACAATGATATCAAGGCCCAACTCTCGGGCATGGGCCACTTCAGCCAAAGCTGAAATGCCGCAGTCCACTGTGATGATGAGGTCTGCTCTCTCAGCCAACTTGGTCAGGGCTTCCTTATGTAAGCCGTAACCTTCCTCGAGACGATCGGGAAGGTAATATCCCACAAGTCCCGGTTCGGCTGTAAGCAGACCTAACCCCCTCACAAGGAGTGCTGTGGCCGTTTGGCCATCCGCATCATAGTCACCGTAGATTACGATTCTCTCTCGCTCCGCCAGTGCCTTGCGCACACGCTCAACCGCTTCAGCCATGCCAAGCATGAGAAAGGGATCGTGCAATGAAGACAAATCGCGGGCAAGAAACTCACGGCCTTCTTCCGCCGTGGTTATACCCCTGTTAATTAACAGTTGTGCCACTAATGGGCTGATTCCAAGTTCACGACCCATCGCGGTGGCACATTCGGGCTGCTGTTCTTTAATTATCCAGCGTCGTTTTGACATTGCTTACCTCCGATTGCTAGAAGTTCTACACGAGACTTACGAAACCCTCTCTTGACGTTTTTCGAAGAGAATAGTATTATTGAGGAAAATGTTGGGGAGATGACGTTTCAGTGGATATTGTAGAGCGGATCATTCTTTCTGAGGAGCAGATTCAAGAGCGCATTAAGGAATTGGGACAAGACATTTCCCGCGACTATGAAGGAAAAAGCATTACGCTCATCTGCATTTTAAAAGGCGGCCTGATGTTCCTTTGTGATTTATCCAAACACCTTACGCCCCTGGTCGAATACGATTTCATGTCCGTTTCCAGTTACGGCGATGCTACCGAATCGTCTGGTGTAGTGCGAATTACCAAAGACCTGGAGGAGAGCATCGAAGGCAAACACGTTCTAATCGTGGAAGACATTATTGATACAGGTTTGACCCTCAACTATCTGTTGAAAAACCTGCACAGCCGTAATCCCGCATCCCTGGAGATCTGCACTCTCCTGAATAAACCGGCCAATCGCAAGGTGGAGATCCCTGTCAAATACGTGGGATTTGAGGTTCCCAATGCGTTTTTGGTAGGTTATGGGCTGGACTTTAAACAGCTGTATCGCAATATTCCCTACATCTTCACTCCGAAACCGGAATACTACGAAAACGACTAAGTGAGAAAAAAACTGGCGTCCGCATATGAAATGCGCCGCCAGTTTTTTTATTGTCTAGTTTTAGAGAAGCTGGACATCGTTAATGACCAGATTGAACTCGCAGTTCAAGTAAGCGGCTGCCCTTCTGCACATGAGCATCCGCTCCAGAAAGATCTCGAAGTATTCCATAATCGATGTGTGTTCCGTTTCAATTGTAATCCGGAGCACAATGGCACGCTCCACTTCATTCACATCTAGGAAAGACTTGACTACAGCGTAGTTTACCCGGTCATGAATGTCAAAGTTAATTTTATCCTGAATGCGCACCCTAGTGCGATGGACGTCCGATTTATCGGCCAAGATTAGGGCGGCCGCAACTTCATTGACCGGTTCACCTACCTCTTCCTCGTGGTTCCCCACCGCGCTGAGAACCAAGCCTAGTTCATCAGCGGGCATGCCCATTTCACGCAGGATGGGTCCGATTAGAAGGGCACTGGAGGCCCCGTGATGGATCCGCCCCACGCAGTTGCCGATATCATGGAGGTAGCCGGCAATTGCGGCCAGCTCCCCCTTCCGTTCCGGGAAGCCCAAGCGGACTAAGATATTGTGGGCTATGGAAGAGACAAGATTAATGTGTCGATGTCCGTGCTCAGTGTAACCCATTGCCCTCAAATTGGAATCGGCCTGAAGAATGTAGGCCTGTAAATAGGGATGGCGCTTAATATCCTCAAGTGTAACGGTCATGGAAGCACCTCCTTTTGGGGCCAAAGGCCCCTTGTCTGCAGTTCATTATGGACATAAGCCACTAACTGCTCTGGTGTGAAACTGTCCGTTTCAACTATTAGATCCGCATTTTCGCGGGCATCAGCTAACATACCATGCTGTTCCTGGTACCTCTCAGGTCCCCAGCCGATCCTTTTTCTGGCTTTGACCGTTTCAAAGCGGCAGTTCAGCAGGATGAGGAAATCGGGTTCAAGCCTCCGCCAGGTGGTTTTGCTCACCGAATGCTCTTGGGCGAAGCTGCGCGCATTATAACCCAGCCCGCGCAGGCCTGTCTGGAGCGTAGTTTTCCCGGAAGCACAGACGCCAACCACGACTATCAGCGGTACCTGTTTCAATTCCCTCACCTCGGTTAACAGGGATAGGAAACAAACATTTTTCTAATGCCTAAGTCATCGGACCCTTCCACAACGGTCAGTGCCGCCACCACCATGTCATCCTGCGGCTTGCCTTGGTCAAGTTCGACGGCATGCTCCAAACACCTATTCACCAGTTCCTGGACGGAAGCGCTTGTCTGCAGCTGCTCATACACCCAATCGTAGCTGAAGCGACCTTTACCGCCGTAGCGTCCGGCATGGATCACGCCATCGGTAAATCCCAACAAAACGAAACCCCTACGCAATTTGAATTGGGTTACCGCAGGCCGGATCAACCGGCGTACCCCAATGGGGTCCACAGGAGAATCGAGGCAGTGGGTGCCATCCCTGCTGCCCATAATAACGGGTGTGTTGGAGTTGCGGGAAACGACAAAACAGTCGTGATCCAAATCAGCGGTAAGGATAGTTGCGGTGGCAGAAACTTGTCCATCGCGAAAGGCATAGAGCTGATCGTTAATGACACGCATCACAGCCCCGTCCCTGGCTCCGTCCTCGATCAGGCCGGCCGCTTTAGTAGCTATCATGTGACTGGTCCGTTTCGCTGCACGCCCGGTACCCTGGCCATCCACTATAACCACCGAAAGGCCGCCCCGGGGCCGTTCCACGATTTCGACCGAATCGCCGCTCACCCCCGTGGCGTATTTTCCCACTTTTGCCACGGCAACACGAATTTCCATCTTAATCCCATCCTAATTTTTAGTTCCATTCAAATTCGTTAACCGCCCGCAGCCAATATTGGGGAATATCATCCTTGTACTGGTCCGCATCAAGCATAAAGGTCAAATAGACGATGTTTTCACCCCGCTGGAAAAAGACGGAGCGGAACATCACTTCTTTACCGTGGGCCCCAGTAGCCCGAAAGGCGTAAAAGTGGGCCTTGAGGTTATTGGAGGTTGTAATCTCCTTGTCATCTGTAACCTTAATGTCTTTCAGCACCGGTTTGAACCGGGCAGCTGCACTTTCCTTAACAGCCTGAACATCCATCCCCGGCTGGTGAACAACCTCCATCGTTATGGCACCATCAGCAAATACTATCTCCAAAATCTCCACTCCAAAGACGGAACGGTTGACATAAATCTTCCGCTGCAAAGGCGTCTGTGGATTGTCTGGAGTCGATGGGATAACTACACTAAAAGCCGGTTTGTCAACAACATACCACCAATAATCAGGGTGATCGTGTTTGTAGAAGGTTCCTGCCTGAACCTGACTGCCCGCTGCTAAGAGAAGAACCTGTCTCTTATACACATCT
>DGFC01000121.1:0-512 GCA_002391465.1 Firmicutes bacterium UBA3910
GCGTCATATGTGTATAAGAGAGAGGCGGCAATCTGGGTGAAAGTGGCTATGTAGCTTGGATGTTTGAGCGCAAAGGTCTTTTGGTTGTGGAACGGAAAAAGGTGGATGAAGACGAAGTGATGCTCTTGGCCTTGGAGGCCGGTGCCGATGACGTTGTTAGCGAAGGGGATGTCATCGAGATCCATACGGATCCCAGTGAGTTCAACCGGATCAAGACTGAACTGGAAGAGGCTGGACTGGAGTTTTTGGGTGCTGAAATCAGCTTTATTCCCGAAAACACGGTGTCCATAGATGCTGACGCTGGCGAGAAGATTGAGAATCTTGTCGACCTCCTGGAAGAGCTAGATGAGGTCCAGGAAGTGTACACGAATCACGAAATTATGGCATAAATAGGCATACTCTGCGCGGGCCTGGAAATAATAACCTGATGAGGGGGGAGTGCCTTGCGCAGGGTTGTCGGTTTGGTCTTAGTTGCCTTGTTCTTTTTTATAGTGAGTTTTGTTGTGGCCTAT
>DGFC01000121.1:792-1015 GCA_002391465.1 Firmicutes bacterium UBA3910
AGCAGTTGCTGGAAATGGTCAACCTCATCCACTTGTGTGGCATGGGGTTTTTTTATGCGGTCTGTACAGCAAGGACTTGATTCAGTCCATGTCGAATACACATTCGGCAAGGAAGTGGTTTGATGATTATTCTAGGCATAGATCCCGGTACTGCAATTACTGGGTATGGTGTGATAAGGGCTCAAAATAACAGGCATACAGTATTGGGGTACGGCGCTATCCG
>DGFC01000121.1:1062-12682 GCA_002391465.1 Firmicutes bacterium UBA3910
CTAGCCGCTTCGTCGGCAGCGGCAGATGTGTATAAGAGACAGGTATTGGGGTACGGCGCTATCCGCACCACGGCATCGGAGGATACAGCAGTCCGTTTGAGTACCATTTATGAGGGTATTCGCCAGTTGATTGCAGAGTTTGAGCCAGACTGCGTGGCCCTGGAAGAGCTGTTTTTCAACAGAAACGTTGCCAGTGCCCTCGCGGTTGGACAAGCCCGGGGGGTGGCCATGCTTGCTGCCGCCCACAGCGATTTGATGATAGCAGAATACACACCTCTGCAGGTGAAAATGGCGGTTACGGGCTATGGTAGGGCTGGGAAGGAACAGGTAGCCTACATGGTCAGGACCCTCTTGGGCCTGGCTGAAGTCCCAAAACCCGATGATGTAACGGATGCATTAGCCATATGTCTGTGCCACAGCTATAATTCGCACAATTGGGGGAGATCGCAGTGATCGTATCGTTGAGGGGTAGTTTAGTCGATGTACAGGCGAAAAGCGTTGTCATCGACGTTGGCGGTATAGGCTATGAGGTTATGGTGACAGCTGCGGTTCTCCGTTTGCTTCCACCCCTAATGGAGGAGCTTTTCATCCATACCTATCTGCACGTCCAGGATGATGCCATGGTGCTTTACGGCTTTTCTTCCCTGGAAGAACGGAGCCTTTTTCGAGAAATCATCAGCATTTCAGGTATAGGCCCGAAAAAAGCGATCGGGATGCTCTCCAGTATTGGGCCCAGTGAATTTATCCGGGCTGTCCAGGAACGGCAGCTCAGTGTTTTGACCAGCCTGCCCGGTATTGGCAAAAAGACGGCGGAACGCATTTTGCTGGAGTTAAAGGATAAATTCAAGGACCCAGTTTGGGTTCAGGCAGAACACGAGCCCGCCGCGACCCGGACAGATATCGTGGATGATGCGGTTGACGCACTGATAGCACTTGGTTACAGTCAGGCCGAAGCGTTACATATGGTAAAAAGCGCCAAGGACAAGTTGACGGACAATGACGATCTGCAGGAACTGCTGAAGCTGGCCCTGGCCAGCAACAGCCGTTAAAGGGGTGAAGGGAATTGGAAACAGACCGCCTTGTAACGAGCTGGCGGCGGCCAGAGGATTGGGACGTGGAGACATCACTGCGTCCGCGAACGCTTGCCGAATACGTAGGTCAGCGCAAGGTTAAGGAACATATGGAACTTTTCATCACTGCCGCCAAGCAGAGGGGAGAGCCTTTAGATCACGTGCTGCTTTATGGTCCCCCGGGATTGGGTAAAACAAGCTTAGCGTACATTATCGCAACGGAGATGGGCGTAGGTATTCACACCACCTCAGGCCCGGCCATAGAGAGGCAGGGGGATTTGGTGGCCATTCTCACCAGTATGCAGGCCCAAGACGTCCTTTTTATTGATGAAATCCACCGACTGAATCGGACGGTTGAAGAGGTTCTCTATCCGGCCATGGAGGATTTTGTGGTGGACATTGTGATCGGTAAAGGGCCGGGTGCCCGTTCTGTGAGAATCGATCTGCCTCCGTTTACTTTAGTGGGGGCAACCACCCGGGCGGGTATGCTCACATCTCCACTGCGGGATAGGTTCGGAGTTATGAGCCGACTGGAGCTGTATGAAGAGGAAGAACTGCAGGCCATTGTGGAACGGGCTGCTGGAATTCTTGCGGTCGACATTGAGCCTGCCGGTGCACTTGAGATCGCCAAGCGCTCCAGGGGTACGCCCCGCGTGGCCAACCGTCTCCTCAAGAGAGTTAGGGACTTTGCCCAGGTTCGGGCCGATAATGTGATTACCCATGATGTAGCGAAAGAGGCCCTCAACCTTTTCGAAATAGATGCTAATGGATTGGATCAACTGGACCGCTATATCCTCCTAACGATCCAGCGTGCCTTTGGCGGAGGCCCGGTAGGGGTCGACAGTCTGGCTGCTGCCGTTGGCGAAGAGGCCGACACGATCGAAGACGTTTACGAGCCGTTTTTGATCCAACTAGGTTTTCTCCAGCGCACTGCCCGGGGACGCTGCATAACGCCCTTGGGTTACGAGTACTTAATAAGTGTAATGCCGGAAGAATTGGGTGGGTGAACTGAGTGACAACTTGGCGGACAGAAGGAATAGTGCTGCGTGTACGCGATTTAGGAGAGGCCGATCGCCTGGTAACGCTGTATACTAAGGAACAAGGTAAACTAAACGCCACCGCCCGTGGGGCGAGGCGGATCAGAAATAGGCTGCTCAGTCCCACTCAGGTATTTACCCATGGTCGGTATCTTATTTTTCAAGGCAAAAACCTTCACAACATCGGCCAGGCCGAGATCATCCACAGTCGCCAGGCTTTGAGGGAAGACCTTGAAAAAATGGCCTATGCTTCCTATGTCACCGAGCTTGTGGACGCCCTTACCGCCGAAGAGGACCCAACGGACACCCTTTTCCCCCTTTTGGCAAGCACCCTCGCTTGGGGAGAGGAAGGTCGTTTCGCAGTGGCGGTGCGTGCGTTTGAGATTCGCCTGATGCGTGAATTGGGTTATGAACCAGAGTTGTATAGCTGCTTAAACTGCCGGGGAGAACTGCAGGAAAGGATTTTCTTTACCGAGCGCGGCGGAACACTTTGTCCCAGCTGTGTAGGCCAGTTCCCGGGAAGCAACACGTTAAGCCGGGGAACATGGGAACTTATGAAACGTCTCTTGGAGTGGGACCTTTCCCGGCTCAGTATTTTGCATCCTGCGGCCAATAATATTGAAGAAATGCGGCGGTTAATGCGTAAGTATGTTGACTTTAGGCTAGAATATCCTTTGAAGTCCTTGGACTTTTTGGAGACGCTGCAGGTATTGCCGCCGGCTGAACAACCTTCGGGAGGTGAAAAGGATGAACGATGAGTTGGGCTATCTGGAAAAAATCGACGAAGTACGTTACCGAACCGGACTTGGATTCGAAGCGGCCAGGAACCTACTTGAGCAGGCTGACTGGAGTATCCTTCAGGCTTTATCCGATTATGAAGCGGAGAAAAGTAGGCAGGGTAACCAGTTCATGAGCAAAATCAAGAGCGTGATCGATGAGGGGAACAGGACCGCGATTGTGATTAAGGCGAAAGGAGATACGGTGGCGGAGCTGCCTGTGACAGCGGGGGTAGTGGGAGCAGTATTGGCACCCAAATTGGCCCTGTTAGGTGCAGCGGCCTGTGCGCTCACTCGTTGTTCCGTTCATCTGCGCAAAGAGCGGCCCGTCGCAGATACGCTGGGTGAAACACTGATTGACAATTAGTGGTTAATTTGATATAAAATAGGAGATAGGTTAGATCGATGGAATTCCTCTAAAGAGACCTTTCGTCCCTTGCAAAGGGGACGAAGGGTTTTTTAAGGCGAGTGGGGTGGACGGCATTGAATCTTCAGGAAATGATCTTTAGGTTGGAACGATACTGGGCTGAACAGGGTTGTATCATTTATCAGCCCTATGATCTGGAGGTAGGGGCTGGGACGATGTCACCAGCCACTTTTTTGCGGGCGCTGGGGCCAGAACCGTGGCGGGTTGCTTACGTACAACCAAGCCGCAGGCCAACCGATGGCCGTTACGGCGAGAACCCCAACAGGACTCAGCATTATTATCAGTATCAGGTTATCTTAAAGCCCTCGCCCGATGACGTACAGGAGCTTTACCTCGGCAGTTTAGAGGCCTTGGGCATTGACCTTCTCAAGCACGATGTGCGTTTTGTTGAGGATGACTGGGAATCACCGACATTAGGCGCGTGGGGATTGGGTTGGGAAGTGTGGCTGGACGGGATGGAAATTACCCAGTTCACCTATTTTCAGCAGGTGGGCGGTATTGACGTCCGTCCGGTAGCAGCTGAAATCACCTATGGCGTAGAGCGTCTAGCCATGTTCATTCAAGGCGTGGACAGTATGTTTGATCTGAAGTGGGTTGGGGATATCACCTACGGCGACGTTTTTCACCAGGCAGAGGTTGAGTTTTCCCGTTTCAACTTCGAGGCCTCCACTCCGGAGAAACTGTTTACGCTGTTTGATCTGTACGAGGAAGAGGCAAGTCGCCTAATTGACGCGGGACTTGTCCTGCCCGGATACGATTATGTCCTAAAGTGCTCCCACGTTTTCAATCTGCTCGATGCCAGGGGTGCTATCAGTGTGAGTGAGCGGACGCGGTATATAGCCAGAGTGCGGGCGTTAGCCCGCCAGGCAGCCCAGGGTTATCTGGCCAGTAGGGAGCAGTTAGGTTATCCATTATTACAGAAGGGGCGCTCATAAATGCAGGATTTTCTTTTGGAATTAGGTTTTGAAGAACTGCCGGCACGCTTTGTGCAGAGTACGTTGAATGCCCTTTCCCAGACGATCCAAGCTGGGTTGGAAAAGGAACGCCTTGCCCACGGAGAAGTGTCCCTCTATGGTACGCCTCGCCGGTTGGCAGTTCTGATCAAGGATCTTCAGCTGCAGCAGGAAGATCAGGTGCTGGAAGTAAAGGGACCGCCCAAGAACATAGCCTACGACACAGAAGGGCAGCTCACAAAAGCAGGGCAGGGATTCTTGCGTTCTCAAGGTGTGGAAGCGGATGCTGTCTTTATCAAGGAGTTCCAGGGAGCGGATTACGTCTATATTAAGAAGGAAGTCAAAGGCAAACAGACCTCAGCCTTAATCAAGCCTCTCCTGGAAGATATAATCGCCAATCTCCATTTTCCCAAAAACATGCGGTGGGGAGACTATGATCTGCGTTTTGCTCGGCCCCTGCGCTGGATTGTCTGCCTTTTAGGCGAAGAAGTAATTCCCCTTGAAGTTGGTCCGGTTCGGGCTGACCGTATTACTTTCGGGCACCGTCAGCTCAGTCAGGGTCCCATCGTTGTGTCCAAGCCCGCGGACTATTTACCTTCCCTCAAGGATGGGTATGTGCTGGCAGATATGACAGAGCGAAAGGAATTGATTCGACGCCAAATCGTAGAGTTGGCCAAAGAGAAAAATGCGGTTGTGACTGAGGATGGGGACTTATTGGACGAAGTACTGAACTTGGTTGAGTACCCAACCGCTTTCTGCGGCCGATTTGCTGAGGAGTATTTGGAGCTGCCCTCAGAAGTTTTGGAAATGACCATGAAGAGTCACCAGCGTTATTTCCCCTTAGAGGACGGGGACGGCGGTCTTCTGCCCGGTTTTATCGGCATACGCAACGGAGCTGATAACCATCTTGAAACGGTAATCGCAGGTAACGAGAAGGTCCTCTCGGCACGTCTAGCCGATGCCCGTTTCTTCTATGACGAAGACCAGAATACGCCGCTAGCTGATAACGTGGCAAAACTGGAGAATGTCGTGTTCCAAGAGGGCCTTGGTTCCATGGGAGACAAGGTGGCAAGAATTGAGGCGATCAGTGCGGGACTCACTCGTCTGTTGGGGTTTTCCCAGCACACCGAGGCCATTCTCCGCACTGCGAAGCTGTCTAAGGCTGACCTGGTCACACAGATGGTGAATGAATTTCCCGAACTGCAGGGAGTAATGGGGGAGAAATACGCCCTTTTGCAGGGGGAGGAGCCTGATGTGGCCGTAGGCATTAGGGAACATTATCTACCTCGCTTTGCTGGAGACGACTTACCCCAGACTCCCGCGGGCATAGTGGTCAGTTTAGCGGATAAGTTCGATACGCTGGTTGGTTACTTTGCCCTTGGCAAGATACCCACAGGTTCCCAGGACCCCTTTGCCCTACGTCGTCAAGCCCAGGGTGTTGTACAGATCCTTTTGAACGGCCAGTGTCTAGCGCTGGGTTCAGTTATCGACCTGGTTGGGGCAGAATATGCCAAGTTTGGAGTTCAGCTGAGTGAAGAAGCTAAAATGGAGCTGCTCGAGTTTTTCCGGGCACGCCTCCGGGTCTTGCTGCTGGACCAGGGCTATGCCTATGATTTGGTCGACGCAGTGCTGGCCTCAGGGGAGGACCGCCTCTCTGAACTGCAGAAAAGGGTTAAGTCCCTGGCTGAGTTTAGGGTAACCCCACAGTTTGATAATCTAATAACCGGTTTTGATCGGGTTGAGAACTTAGCACGCAAAGCAGAGGGGACTGAACTCAACCAAGCTGTAATGCAGGCTGCCGATCAAGAGTTTTATCAGGCTATGACAGAGATCAAAGGGCGCTGTGAGGCGAAAATGGCGGAAGGAGATTATTCCGGTTATTTACGTGCGCTGGCCGATTTCAGAGCTCCCATCGACCGTTTCTTCACCGATGTAATGATTATGGATGAAGACCTTCAAATCCGCAGCAATCGTTTGGCACTTCTCCAAGCAGCACTGGCTTTATACGCCGCTTACGGCGATTTCAAGCAAATTGTTGTCAATAGGTAAAGAAAAATCGTTACAGGAGGAGAATGGGAGCCAGTCCAGAATATGTGGTTTGGTAATTTTTGCTCACATCACAACAGTAACTGAATGTTCAGCTATGAACATCATGACAGTAACTGCGCAATTCAACGATAGAAGGAGGATGTTTGATGAGTACGAAAAAATGGGTCTACTTTTTCGGCGGCGGCCAGACTGACGGTCAAGAATCCGAACGGAATCTTGTCGGCGGAAAAGGCGCAAACCTTGCTGAAATGGTAGCAATCGGGATTCCGGTCCCACCTGGATTCACCATTACAACGGAGGCTTGTGTTGAGTTCTACAGCAACAATGAGCAGTGGGTAGAAGGCTTGGAAGACCAGGTTAAGGAGAATATTGCTCGCCTTGAGGAGACAATGGGTGCTAAGTTTGGCGACAAAGAGAACCCTCTCTTGGTGTCTGTTAGGTCTGGTGCCAGAGTCTCCATGCCCGGTATGATGGATACTGTTTTAAACTTGGGTCTCAACGACGTAACGGTTGAAGCATTGGCTAAAAAGTCCAACAACCCACGTTTTGCTTGGGACTCTTACCGTCGTTTTATCCAGATGTACGGCGACGTTGTCATGGGTGTTGACCATGACCTCTTCGAAACAGCATTGGCCAAGAAGCGGGAAGAGCAGGGTGTGCAACTGGACAACGAACTGTCCGTAGAAGCCCTGCAAGAACTGGTAGCTGAATACAAGGAGATTATCAAGAGCAGTGCCGGGGAACTTTTCCCGTCCGAACCGTTCGAACAGCTCAGGGGTGCCATCGATGCAGTCTTCAGGTCTTGGAATACCCCCAGGGCTATTCGTTATCGTCAGATCAACCACATTCCCCATGATTGGGGTACAGCTGTAAACGTTCAGACGATGGTCTTTGGTAACATGGGTGACAACTCCGGTACAGGCGTTGCCTTTACACGTGATCCTGCCACCGGTGAAAACGTCTTTTACGGCGAGTATCTCATGAACGCCCAGGGTGAAGACGTTGTAGCGGGTATCCGCACACCCCATCCCATCGCAGATCTGGCAGAAGAAATGCCTGAAGTCTATCAGGAACTGGTAGATATCTATAAGAAGCTTGAGAATCACTACCGTGAAATGCAAGACGTGGAGTTTACCATCCAAGAAGGTAAACTCTGGATGCTGCAGACCAGAGCCGGCAAACGTACCGCAGCGGCTGCTGTGCGCATGGCTGTAGAGATGGTAGAAGAAGGCTTAATCGACAAGCAGACTGCTGTGCTGCGGGTAGATCCTGCCCAGCTAGACCAGCTTCTCCATCCCATGATCGATCCTGACGTTAAATACGAAGCAATCGCCACGGGCCTGCCCGCTTCTCCGGGTGCTGCTGCTGGCCGCATTGTGTTTACGGCTGAGGAAGCAGAAGTATGGGCCGAGCGGGGCGAAACCGTTATCCTTGTCCGCAACGAGACATCGCCAGAGGACATTGGCGGTATGGACGTTGCTGAGGGTATCCTCACTGCCCGGGGCGGCATGACCTCCCACGCTGCGGTAGTTGCCCGTGGTATGGGTAAGTGCTGTGTAGCCGGCTGTTCCGCTGCTCAGATCAGTGAAACAGATAAGACTCTCACATTCGGCAGTACCGTCCTGAAAGAAGGGGACTGGATTACGCTGAACGGTACAACCGGTGAAGTAATCGTCGGTCAGGTACCTATGGTTGAAGCTCAGGTGGGCGGCAACTTCGGAACGCTCATGTCCTGGGCCGATGAGTATAGAGCACTGGGAATCAGAACCAACGCAGACACACCCCAAGACGCCCAGACCGCTTTGGACTTTGGCGCTGAGGGTATTGGTTTGACCCGTACTGAGCACATGTTCTTTGAGGGTGACCGCATTAACGCTGTGCGTCAGATGATCTTTGCTAGCGACAAAGAGGGCAGGGAAGAGGCATTGGCGAAAATCCTTCCCTACCAGCGCGATGACTTTATCGGCATTTTCAAAACGATGAAAGGCCTGCCGGTGACCATCCGTCTCCTCGATCCTCCGCTGCATGAATTTGTACCGCAGGATCAGGCGACCATCGAAAGATTGGCAGACTCCATGGGCCTCTCCGTTGAGGCAATGAAAGCCCGCATCGAATCGCTGGAAGAGATCAACCCCATGCTCGGGCATCGCGGCTGCCGTTTGGGTGTTACTTATCCTGAGATTTATGCTATGCAGGCTCGGGCCATCTTTGAGGCAGTTGCAGAGCTGGCCAAAGAAGGCACCACCGTTTTACCGGAAGTAATGATTCCGTTGGTGGGTACTGTCCAAGAGCTGCAGATTACGAAGAAGATCGTTATCGATGTGGCCAAGGCAGTAATGAAGGAAACCGGTGTTGAATTTGAGTATCTCGTCGGTACCATGATCGAGATTCCTCGGGCATGCTTGGTGGCTGATCAGATCGCTGAAGAGGCTGGCTTCTTCTCCTTCGGTACCAATGACCTGACCCAGATGGGCTTTGGTTTCAGCCGCGACGACGCAGGTACGTTCCTGCCTTCCTATGTTGAGCAGGGAATCCTGGAGAGGGATCCGTTCCAGAGCTTAGACCAGACCGGTATTGGCAGTTTGGTGAAGATCGGTGTGGAAAAAGGCCGCTCCACTAACCCCAGTCTCAAGATTGGTGTCTGTGGTGAGCACGGCGGTGACCCGGCTTCCATCGAGTTCTTCCACAAGGTTGGATTGGACTACGTAAGCTGCTCGCCTTACCGTGTGCCCATTGCACGGCTGGCAGCCGCTCAGGCCAACATCCGCAACCCTCGCTAAACTGAACCGATAAGCTAAACAAAGGGGGAGGGAGGAAAAACCTCCCCCATGGGGAAACCCATACTATGCAGTGTGGGTTTCTTTTTCTTGATCAAGGCAAGGTGGTGAAGGGCCTCATGCGTTTTCCCGATGAATGGATTGATCGGGTAAAATCGTCGGTGGATATAGTAGAAGTGATTGGCAGGACGGTGGAATTGAGGCAGACCGGCCGCAATTTTGTGGGCCTGTGTCCTTTTCACGATGAGAAGACCCCTTCCTTTACCGTAAACCCGGAAAAACAGTTTTTCCACTGTTTTGGCTGCAATCGCGGTGGAAACGTCTTCAACTTTATCATGGAAACGCAGCATGTGACCTTCCCGGAGGCTGTTACATTGATTGCGGAGGAGCGGGGTATTCCCGTACCAGCCCAATCCACCCGGGACAAGCAAAGGGAAGAAAAGCGGGAACAGTTGAGGAAGATCAACGCCACAGCTGCCAGGTACTATTACCGTGCCCTCCGGCAGGACGCAGGAGAGGCAGCCCGGCGTTATCTTGCTGAGAGGGGAATCACGCAGGAATTGGCCCGGGAGTTTTTCCTAGGCTACGCCCAGCCCGGCTGGGATGGCTTAGTCCGATTTCTCGAGTCACAGGACATTGATTTGAAGTTGGCGGAAGAAGCTGGGCTTATTGCACCGGGGCGACAGGGCTACATCGACCGCTTCCGCAACCGGATTATGTTTCCCATCTGCGACCATCTTGGTCGTTTTATCGGCTTTGGAGGTCGAAGTCTCGATCCCCGCCAGCCCAAGTACTTGAACACTACCCAGACCCCTGTTTTTGATAAAAGCTCTGTTCTGTACGGTTTGAATTGGTCGAAGGATGCCATCAAGCAGCAGGACCAGGCGATCGTTGTTGAGGGATATACCGATCTTATTGCCTTGTTTTCAGTTGGTAAAGAGAACGTTGTGGCTAGCCTTGGTACAGCCTTTACACCGAGACATGCCCGGATGCTGGGTAGATTTTGCAAGCAGGCAGTGATCGCCTTCGACGGTGATACGGCTGGACAGCGTGCCACGTTGAACGGCTTGGAAATCCTGCACAAAAACCAGCTGCAGGTGATGGTGGCCAGGTTGGGATCTGATCAGGATCCGGATACATTTGTACGTACCCACACTGCTGAACAGGTCGATCATTGGCTCAGTTCGGCTGTACCCTTCCGTGAATACCAGATCGAACAGATTATTTCAGAACATGACATAACAACACGAGAAGGAAAAGTGAACGCGTCTAACGAACTTGTTCAGATATTGATCCAGATGGATAATGCTGTGGAACGGGAGGAGTATCTGCGCTACGTTGCCCAGAGGCTAGACGTCTCAGAAGCGTCCCTGACTGCAGAGATAAACCAAAAGATGGGAATAGATTCCCCCCGTCCCGTGCAGAATAGATATAATGTCAGAGGTGTGTCTGTAACAGCCCGGAAAGATCGGGAAGAGCAGCTGGCGGAAAGGGAAATCATTCGGTTTCTGCTCCTGAAACCCAGTGTTTTATCCGATCTGTTGGAAACCGGCGTTACAGCCGCTGATTTCCAGCATCCCGATTACCGTAAACTTTTTGCAGCCATCTCTCAAAACCAGCCTGCGGATGAGTCAGGTTCCGAACTCATCGCCCAGTTGTGTAGTCTGGAAGACCCTTTGGGCAGTTGGGATGATTATTTGCATTCTTTTCTACTTATCTTGCGGAGACGAAGATTGGAATTGATGGAGGAAAAGCTTTCTGCTTTGGAGAATGATAGTAGAGGTTTTGATACACGTATGGAACTGTATAGATTAATCAGAGAATATCACCAAATTTTACGCGAGATTCCCTGAAAAGTAGGAAGAAGGGAGGGTGTTAGGCTTGAGCAATAGAGAAGTGATAAATATCGAAGCGGTAAATGAACTACTGGCTAGGGCGAAAAGACGGGGTGTGGTCACCTACCAGGAGATTATGGATAGTCTCCAGGATGTTGAACTCCTTCCCGAACAGATAGATGAGATATATGAAAGCTTTGCTTCTTTTGGCATTGATGTCATCTCCCAACCTGAAGATGATGAAGATGGCGATGATGACGTTGTAGAGGTCGAAGAAGGTGAAGAAGACGAATTCGACCTGTCGGTTCCGGACGGCATCAGTTTGGATGATCCTGTCCGTATGTATCTCAAGGAGATCGGACGAGTTCCTTTATTGGTAGCGGAAGAAGAAGTTGAACTGGCTAAGCGGATCGAAGCAGGTGATGAGGCGGCGAAGCGGGAGTTGGCAGAGGCTAACCTCCGGTTGGTTGTGAGCATCGCTAAACGCTACGTTGGTCGCGGTATGCATTTTCTGGACTTGATTCAGGAAGGCAACCTGGGGCTGATCCGTGCGGTCGAGAAATTCGACTACACCAAGGGCTACAAGTTCTCCACCTATGCCACATGGTGGATTCGTCAGGCCATCACCCGCGCCATTGCCGACGAGGCGCTGACACGGCTGGAGGTGGACGGGGCCGGCCTCGACGCCATGGACCG
>DGFC01000137.1:0-17118 GCA_002391465.1 Firmicutes bacterium UBA3910
AGGACGCCCAAGTCGCCCCTCTTATTTCTAAGATTCACCCCAAAAAATTGGGTCCCCCACGCCCATAAAGGTCTTCGGAGATTTCATATATATAATAACATTGGTAATTAATTGTGTCAACAGTGTTAGCAATCATTCTTATTTCGTAAAGTTGTGTCGGTTCAATGCCTAATTTGAATAGTCCATACCTTGTCTGCCGGAAGTTTTTGTACCTGACGAGGAAGAAAATGGAGGATTTGGTCCCCTGTCCCAGGGAAAAATTTCCTAAATCCGCCTTGAGACGGAGGAAATGTCGACCTTAGGATAGTTAAACTGCCCGCCTCTGCCTGCTAAACTGTATCTAAAAGAAGATGGGGTGAAAAAAGTGACAGAGGAAAAACAAACATTGGGACAGCGTTTATTCATCAACCGAGATTTTGGCCTCCTTTTTTGGGGCCGCTTAGTTTCACAGATAGGGGACGGCATCCACTACTTCGCCCTGACCTGGTTGGTACTGGAGATGACAGGTTCGGGTACGGCCCTGGGGACCCTCCTGTTTGCCTCTTCCATCCCGGGAGTTATCTTGGCCCCGTTCACCGGTGTCTTGGCCGATCTATGGGATCGGAAGAAGATCGTGGTTTCTATGGATATTGTCAGAGGACTGATCTTGCTGATTCTAGCCGCTATTTTCAAGGCGGGTAGTCTAACGCTGCCAATACTCTATGGGGCGACTGTTCTGTCTTCGCTCTGCGGCGTTTTGTTTGGTCCTGCCATTTCAGCGGCAATTCCCGGCTTGGTGAAAAAAGAGGAACTGATAAAAGCCAATTCTCTAAACAACTTCTCTCGGGCTGCAACCATGATAATCGGTCCTGTGCTGGGCGCATTCTTGCTGGGAGCAACAGGTTATTTTGGAGTTTTTCTCTTAAACGGTATTGCTTTTCTCTTTTCTGCCTTTTCGGAGACATTCATTCGTTTCCCCAAAGTGGTTAGGGATGAGGGGAATGGGGAGAAGCTGCACCCCACTCGCCAGTTTGTTTTCAGTTTCAAAGAAGGGTTTACTTACATTTGGCAGAACGGCGGTCTGCGCGCCATAATCTTGTTTGCATTGGTACTCAATTTTTTGGCTGCCCCCCTCTACAACGTAGTATTTCCCTATTTCGGCAAAGAAGTTTTGGGCCTGACGGCAGAACAGTACGGAACAGTTCAGGCAAGTATGCCGGTAGGGTATTTGGTAGGTACTTTACTCGTGGGCTTTTTAGCTAGTAAGTTTGGTAAGGGCAACCTGTTTTCCCGGGGCATCATGGGCCAGGGTGCCATGGTGATTTTGATAGGTCTCTTTGCCCTGCCGTCTGTCTATTCAGCCGCCAGTTACTCCGTTACTATGGCGTTTCTGATAGTAAATGTGTTTATCAGCGGTATTCTCAACACCTCCGTAAATGTCCCCCTCCAGGTACTGCTGCAGGAAACGGTGCCGGATAACTACCGCGGCCGGGTGTACGGCTTAATTGACAGTATGGGCCAGATGCTGGTGCCCATTTCCATGGCTGTTTCCGGTGTACTGGTGGATGCCGTTTCCCTCTCTGGACTGATGATAACGGTAGGCTTCGTGGTAACGGTAATCGGTGTGGTCATTGGTACGTCTAAGGGTATTAAGCAGCTGTACCAGGAAGAAGCGGCTGTCTAGGGGGTTATGGCCTTGGAGATTAGAGAGAAAGAGTACGGTATTCTGGACTTACTAGCCATTCCTTTTCGGTGCAACTGGGCTGCGGCAGGGTTCATCCTGCTGCAGCGTGTTCTGTTGGGTCTAGTTCCCACCGTCCAGGTTATTGCCACCGCCGCCTTTATTGATGGAGTTCTAGACGTGTATTGGGGCAAGGGAGAACTGGCAGACGTTTACGGCAGCCTGCTCGTGATGGTAGCCCTCGTAGCTTACAACCGCCTGATCTGGCGAGCCTTAAGCTTGGCAGGTGTTAGGCTGGATATGGGTTATCAGGCGGGGGTTCGCACAGCGGTTACGGCGAAAAGAAGCCGCCTTGCCTACCACCATATCGAAGATGCTGAAACGTGGGATCTGCTCAACCGGGTCTCCAACGACGGCCAAACCCAGATTTTGGGTGGGTTCAACTCCCTGCTTACGCTGGGTAGCAGTATTATCCACATTTCCGGCCTAGTGGTGCTTCTCTTTTCCCAGGTTTGGTGGGCACCCCTCTTGATTCTTGCCTTCTCCATACCCCTCTTTGCCCTCGGGATAAAAGGTGGCCGGGCAACATACGAGGTTAACCGGGAGGTTTCCAAATACAGAAGGAGGCACGAATACCTAGGTGAGGTTCTCCTGAGCAGAGAAGCTGTGGAAGAGAGGGCGTTATTTGGCTATGGAGAGGCGCTTAATGAGAAGTGGAATGAATTCTACGAGAAAGCCCGGGTGAAGCAGTACCAAACTCAACGTAAATGGTATATACGGATGAAAACGGGTAGTGTGATTACTGCCATCACTTCTTTTCTCATCGTGTTAGTTCTCTTAAATCCGGTTCTAACCGGTGTGATTTCGGTTGGTATGTTCATCTCGTTGGTGAATGCAGTCTTTGGCTTGGTGCAGGTTATGTCCTGGGATTTCACCATGGTTATGGATCAGCTCGCCCGCAGTCGGGAATTTCTCAAGGACTTGACTGAGTTTGCCAAGCTGGAGGAAACACCAGGGGCAGTGGAGCTTCCGGCCAGGGTAATCCCCGAATTTTCAACGCTGGAGTTCAAGGATGTTTGTTTTTCCTATCCGGGTACTGAAAAAATGGTGTTGGACAAGCTCTCATTTCGTCTGGATGCTGGGCGCAACTACGCCTTTGTGGGCGTGAACGGGGCGGGGAAGACCACCATAATCAAGCTCATGACCGGTTTGTACCAGAATTACTCCGGCGAGATACTGCTCAATGGGAGGGAACTGAGGACTTATTCTCCCAGCGAGCTTAAGGCCTTTTTCAATGTTTTTTATCAAGATTTCAGCCGTTATTACATCCCTTTAGGCGATAACATCGCCTTAGGTGATGTGAACCATGGTTACGATCTGACCCAAATCGAAGAGGTTGTGGCTCAGCTTGATTTAGATGACGTGGTTTCCAAGCTGCCAGAGGGGCTGGATACACCCCTGGGCAGAATCAAGGAAGGCGGCCAGGATATTTCCGGCGGTGAATGGCAGCGGGTGGCCATGGGTCGGGCAATGTACAATCCCGCCCCTGTCAGGATTCTGGATGAACCCACCGCAGCCTTGGATCCCATTGCCGAAAGCAGACTCTATCAGCAGTTTGAGCAGATCTCCCAGGGTAAGACCACCGTGTTGATCAGCCATAGGCTGGGTTCCACCAAATTAGCCGACCACATCTTCGTTATTGATGGAGGCACGCTCGCCGAGGCGGGTAGCCATGGGGAATTAATGGAGCAGGGCGGGTTGTATCGGGAGATGTACGAAAGCCAGCGGGGGTGGTACAGTTGAGAGAGAAGCTCGGTCTAGCTACCATTTTCAAAGGTTTAGCAGACATAATCTGGCGGGCAGTGCCCAGTTTGGTTACCACCCATGCTCTGGTAGGAATTGTCCACGGTATCTTCACCGGATTGGGAGCGGTGGCTTTTCAGCGGTTCTTTGATGCGGTTACCGAAGCGGTAGCCGTTCCGGGAGCGTTAGCGGCCGTTTATTGGTCCCTCGCCTTCCTCTGTTTCGTCCATATCGGCAAGGAAGTACTGAACGGCGTGCACAACTTCATTAGCAATGTTCTGCTTATGAAGCTGAACGGCTATGTCAACCTTCAGATCCATGCCAAGGCCAGCCGGATGGAGCCCATTGCCTTCGAAAACGGGGAGTTCTTGGATGACATCAACAAGGCGAGGGAAGGGGCCCAGAACAGCCTAGTTCTGATCCTCATTTCTTCAACCATTTTCACCTTCTATCTGCCTTATTTTATCTTTATGGCAGTTTATCTGTATTCCCTTAAGCCCAGCTTAGCCCTGGCTTTGGTGCTCGTTTTTGTGCCCACTGCCATTACCCAGTTTATCCGTAGTGCGGTCTTTGCCCGCCTAGAGGATCAAGTGGCTCCTAAGCGGCGTGAATTCGATTACTACGAGCGGTGCCTTGTTCACCGGGAGTACTTCAAAGAAACACGTCAGTTAGGCGCGGTTAGCTTTTTCCGCCGGCTCTATTTCACCGCCCTAAGGCTTCTTCAGCGGGAAACCTGGCGAGCTGAATTGAGGACAAACCTGATCGAGCTGGGGATGAACCTCGTCTCCTTCGCTGGCTACGGCGGCGTGCTCTACCTTTTGGTCACCTCTCTCTTCAGGGGGGAAATCAGCGTAGGCTCCTTTGCGGCAGTTTTTGCCTCGGTGGGTACCATGTTCAGTATTATGGAAGAGATACTGGTACGCCACTTCGGGGAAATCAGCAAGGGGATGGGTACGGTGCGCAATTTTATCCGCTTTCTCAATTTGGCCGAGCGGAAGGGGGACGTGGCAGCTGTTGCTAGAAGTGGAGATATTGTCCTGAAGGATGTTTCCTTTACCTATCCAGGTGCGGAAGAGCCTAGTTTGAGGGGAATCAACCTCACGGTGCGGAGCGGGGAAACGCTGGCCATTGTTGGCCCCAACGGGGCGGGGAAGTCCACACTGGTACGCCTTTTGACTGGGCTCTATCTTCCCACTGGGGGAGAAGTCTTGGTAGATGGCGTGAGCACTAAAGAGCTAGCTCCCCAGGCCCTCTACGAGGGGGTATCGGGTGTTTTCCAGAAATACCAGCGGTATCAGATGACGCTGAAGGAGAACGTGATGATCAGTGATACTGCGTCCAACTCAGACGCAGATTTTAAGGCAGCCCTCACCAAAGCGGAGTTGGACCTTGATCCCGGTACCTTTCCTGTCGGGGCCGAAACAATGCTTTCCCGGGAGTTCGATGGCGTTGACCTTTCCGGCGGCCAGTGGCAGCGCGTTGCGGTTGCCCGCGGGTTTTACCGCCAGCATAACCTGATCATACTGGATGAGCCCACGGCGGCCATTGATCCCCTGGAGGAAACGAGGATTTACAAGCAGTTTGAAGAAATGTCCCGTAACAAGACATCTATTCTAGTTACGCACCGTTTGGGCTCAGCCAGGGTTGCTGACCGGATTGTGGTGCTGGATAACGGCGAGATATCCGCCGTGGGCACCCACGCAGAGCTGATGGATACGCCTGGGCTCTACCAGGAGATGTATCGGGCTCAGGCCCAGTGGTACGCGAGTTAGATGGGAGGACTGATCTAAATGGTTCTGCAGATTAACACAAAAAAAGAGCAGGAAATGATTGAGATCACGGCCGATGTACGGAAGGTAGTGGCGGAAGCGGGTGTGGAAGAGGGGGTTGTTGTGGTTTATGTACCCCACACAACCGCAGGTGTTACTATCAACGAAAACGGTGACCCTGATGTGGTTCGGGATATTCTTACGAGCTTAAACAAGAATTTCCCCGTTGTAGATAACTATCGGCACTTTGAAGGCAACTCCCATGCCCACATTAAGGCTTCCCTCATGGGTTCATCCTGCTTGGTACCGATTGAGGGGGGACGCATGCAGCTGGGACGCTGGCAGGGAATCTATTTCTGTGAGTTCGATGGTCCCCGGCGGCGCAGCGTCTTGGTTAACGTTTACCGGGCTAAGTGAAGGGGTGATGGCGGATGAAATGGTTGATTATGGCACTGCTACTCGCGGTCTATACCTTCCGGTCCTATGTGACCCTTTTGAACTACAGGGCCAGTCAAAGTCCCCTCCCTGAAAGGGTTAGGGACATTAACGACCGGGAGCGCTACCGCAAATGGCTTAGGTATTCTAACGAACTAAACCGTTTTAATTTGACCGAGCAGGCGTTTAACCTGATAGTTCTGCTCATGTTCTTAAGTGGGCCCTTTGCCTGGCTCGCCCGGGTTATTGCCGGCTGGACCAATAATCCGATTCTCCAGACTTTGCTGTTTTTGGGTGTTTATCAGGGTGTAATGTTCCTCTTGGAAATTCCCTTTGATTACTATCGGACCTTTTCCATAGAAGAGCGCTATGGCTTTAACCGCACCACCTTCGCCACTTTCGGGCGGGACTTGGTATTGAGTCTCGTGCTGATGGTTAGCTTGGGTGGGATTATCCTAGCCGGGGTAAACGGACTGTACCTAAGGTATGCGGACAATCTCTGGACCTTTATCCTCACCACCTGGGCTGTCCTGGGCGTGATTATGCTGGGTTTTTTCGCCTTCCTGAATCGCTGGTTCATCAGGCTCTTCAACAAATTTACGCCGCTCCCACCAGGCACTCTGCGTACCCGCATTGAAGAACTAGCCACCGCGGTGGGCTTCAGTCTTAAATCTATTTCAGTGATGGATGCCTCCAGGCGTTCCACTAAACTCAACGCCTTTTTCAGCGGCATAGGTCGAACGAAAGAAGTGGTGTTGTTTAATACGCTGGTAGAAAAGGCAAGTGAAGATGAGATCTTGGCTGTGCTCGCCCACGAGCTGGGCCACGAGAGGTATAAAGACACGTTCAGATTGGCTTTGATGCAGATCGGAATGGTGGGGTTGTACGCGGCGGGGGTTGGCCTTGTGCTGCAGAATCCAAGCTTATTTCATGCATTTGGCCTGCCCGACGTTCATTTCGGTTTTGCCATCGTGCTTTTTTCCATCCTCTTCCAACCCCTACAGCTGGTGCTGAATGTGCCGTTTATGGCGGCCATGCGCAGGGCGGAATACAGGGCAGACCGCTTCGCAGCGGATAAGACAGATAATGGGTGGATGATCTCGGCGCTCAAAGTACTGGCCCGGGAAAACCTGTCCAATCTAAATCCCCATCCCCTCTTCGTCCGCCTTTACTACACGCACCCGCCTATCAATGACCGGATTGCCGCTTTGGAGTAGGTTTAGGTAGCAAGATCGATTCTGTCCCGGGAGGTTTCCTCCCGGGTTTTTAGTATCCGTTTCTGCCACTTTTTCCCGCGGTAGATCCAATACCCGTAGAGGCAGACTATGAGGTTGCTGAAGCTCATGGAAAACCAAATACCCGTTGGGCCCCAATTGGTGAAGTGTTTGAAGAACAGGATCATGGGCAGCCTTACAAACCAGAGGCGGCCCACTTCCATAGCCATGGAGTACTTGGTGTGGCCTGTTCCTTGAAAGAGTCCCTGGAAAACGCTGAAAACCCCCATGAGGGGCATGGAAATGGAAACGTAAAGGAGGTAGTGAAGACCCAAATCGATTACGGTGGGGTCGTCCTTTGCCTGCATGAAAAAGGTGAGGATGGGGTAGTCGAAGGCAACTAGGATTAGACCCCCAATGACACCAATAGCAATTGCCAACCTTAGCGCTTTGACAAATGCTTCCGTGACGCGCTCAGGCTGCTGTGCACCCATGTTTTGGCCAACAATAGCAGTCAAAGCGGAACCCATGCCCATGGCCGGCTGCATCACAAGGGAAGTGACGCGGTTAACCATGGCGTAGGCGGCGATGGTGGCGGTGCCGTAGGAACCGATGAAACCGTTTAGGACAATGAAGCCGAGGGAGGCACCGGTCTGGCCAATGCTTGATGGAAGTCCAACCGCCATAACTTCCTTAATTATTTCCCCATCAAAGCGAAAGCCTCGGAAACTGGGCCTGATTCGGTTTCTTTCGCCAAACAGCAGCATCACGCCCACGCCTGCCAAGAGGGCTCTGGAGGTCAAGGTCGCCCAAGCAGCGCCCGCAATGCCCCAATTGAAGGTGAAGATAAAGATGGGATCTAGCACGATGTTGATTAAGGCGGAAATGCCGCTTAAGACCATGGGAGTGATTGTATCGCCCTGGGCGTGCATGAACGAGTTTATGTTGAAAAAGAGGAAGAGAAAGGGTAGATCCAAGAAGGTGATTCGCAGATAGATATTGCCTAGGGTATGTAGTTCGCCCTTCGCTCCCATGAGGGTTAGGATGTAAGGGCTGAGAATAAAACCGGCTAGAGTGAAGAAAAGGGAGCTGAGCATGGTGACGGCCACGATCTGACTGGAGTACTCTTTCGCCCTTGCCACATCGCCGGAACCAACCAGCTGTGAGAGCAGGGAAGTGCCTGCAATGGAGATGCCCATACCGAGGGCAATGAAAAGGAAATTCACAGGCCAGACAAAGGCGGTGGATGCAAAATGGACAGAAGATATTCTACTCACCCAAAGCCCGTCAACTAGGTTGTAAAGGGTTTGGATCAAACTGTTCAGGATAATAGGTACAGACAGGGTAATGAGTACGCGGTAAAGGTTACCCTGCAGAATAAGTTCTGTTTTGCTCTCTTTTGCCACGTTTTCCACCTCGAGTTGTATCAAACCAGAAGTGATACCATTATATCACCTTTAGGTGGAAAACAATACGTATTCGTGTCTATGCATTCACTCTTTTGCGAAATAATTGAGAACTAATCCTCCCGCCGTCAGGAGGAAAGCAAAACCGACCAGGGTACCAAAAGTTGTGCGGAAAAACGGAGTCAAGCCCAAGAGGAACGCGAGCAGAGCACTGGTTACGCCCCGCCCCAGAGCGAGAAAGATGTTCGGCAGAGACGATTGACCGGTGAAAACACTGAGCACTGTGTTGGCTGCCGCTGCCGCGAGGGCAAAGAGCAGTGACTTCCACCAAGTATTGCTGTCGAAGAGCGTTAACATGAGCAGTGATGAGGGGGCAGCAAGTGCCAACTCAAGTGTGATATGTCCTGGCTTAAACATCCATTTCCCTCCCGGTTTAGTTTGTACGGGTGGAGTATAAACATACCGTCCTTGCGAATCTAAGTTAAGGAGGAGGATTTTCTGGAAGATAGTGGAATACAAGCCTAAGCTTTTTGGAGGATAGGGGCTGATCCTATGCGGCGGCTGAAGGTAAGGTTGCGCCTGCTCAGGCGAAACCTGCGTGAACTCCGCGTCGATGAAGAGTTAAGACGGGAAGCCATTGCAGCCAGTGTACAAAGGATTTTCTGGACCGCACCTCTCCTGGCCACCGGTAATCTCCTGGCAGCGGCGGGCTTTTGGCTGCGGGAAACACCTGCGGCTGGGAACGAGCTGTTGTGGTACAACCTGATCATCACGGTAAATTTGACAGTAAGTGCAGGAAGTGTATTAATGTGGCTGTTCGCCTGGAAAATCAAAAGGCCCGAGACAAGTACGCGGGTGCAGACCTTTTTTGTTTACGTAGTAGCGGTATATGTGCTCTCTGTGGGTTTGACAATTACCCTCATTGATCAGCTGGTCATGACGGGCATCACACCCTTTCTAATCTGTGTGGTAATAGTGGGGACGTTTTATTACCTGGAACCCCGCAATTCCCTTGTCCTGTTCAGCCTGGCCTATCTTGTTTTTCGTTGGGTACTTCCCTTGGTAGGGGACAACTCGGTGAACGTAATCCACTCCAACCAGGTGAACGGCCTAATAGTTACCACTTTAGGGTTGGCCCTATCGCTTTTGGGCTGGCTCGCTTTTCGCCGGGGAATCCTGCAGCAGCGTACCATCGAGGGACAGCAGGCCAAACTGAGGAATCTTGCCTATCAAGATCCGTTAACAGGCCTGCCCAACCGTAGATTTCTGGATGAGCGGATCAAAGCGGAGGTGTCTATGGTTCGTGGGCAACAGACCCAGTCCGCCCTTTTGATCTGCGATATCGATCACTTCAAAGATGTGAACGATACCTACGGCCATTTAGGCGGGGATGATCTGCTCAGGGAATTGGCTGAACTGCTGCGGAAAAATGTCAGGGCGGACAGTACTTTGGTGAGGCTTGGGGGAGAAGAATTCGTGATCCTGGCTCCCGGGGCCACCCTAGAAGAAGGTACCCGCTTGGCGGAACGCCTGCGGGAACTGGTGGAAGGGCACAGCTTTACGGTGGATGGCAAGGAAGTGCGCATCACTTTGAGCATCGGTGTATCTACCCTTTTCGGCACAGAAGGTGCCCGGGACTATTACCACCGGGCTGATCGGGCCCTTTACCAAGCGAAGGCTTTGGGGCGCAACAGGGTGGCGGTTGCGGTAGAACAGCTTGCTTGATTGGGAACAACAAAACGGATTCACCCACTGGGCGAACCCGCTTTTTTTGATCATTCTTTTTCCTGGAACACCCAGTCCTGGATGCTTCCCAGCTCTCTGTAGGCCGCCTTCAGTTCCTGCACCGACTCATGGTCAAGACCCAGGGCGTACAGCTCTCGTTCAAAAATACCCAGGGCTCTCCTGCGCTTTATCAGCAGGGAAGGCGCCACAGATACAGTTCGGCCCATCAACTTACTGAACCCAACCACAGCAGACAATACTCCTCGCCACATAGCCTCGCCTTAAGAGTTGCCAAACTGTTTGGTCAGGGATTTGAGGGAGTCCATGTACTGATGTGTCAGGTTCATGGCAGCTTCCTTATCCATACCGGCATCGATCAGATTCTTGTAGAACGTCCCAACCGCCTTGCTCATTGTGACTGCCCCTTCTTCCGAATAGAGCACATGGTAGATCTCCTTGATCAGGGTTGGGAGTTTGGTGGACACCATATCCAGCATTTCACCGATTTCTTTGACAGGAATATCAGAGTTGCTCATTGGCAAATACACTCCTTTCGAATATTCGCATTACCGGCCACAGCATTTTTGGCATGACCGCATTCAACACGGTGTGCAGCACCGCCTTATAAAGCACTTGACCCACGCTGCCCTTAATTTTGAGGTACAGCTGTTTCTTTTCCCCTTCTGGCAGGGGAGTTTTGAGGGACGCCAACTCGTTTTTTAGGGCCAGTTCCAGTTGGAGGACAGCCAAGAACTCCCTATCCGATTCGATCAGCAGCAGAGCCCGTTTCTTTTCATCAGGTGCTAGGGTATCCTGGAGAAGGCCCAAGGCCAGATCCATATATTCTTCTCGCTGCGTCATGATGTTGTTCCCTCCTTCAGCCAGTGATAGAGGCGTTTGCGAGCGTAGTGGGCCTTGCTTTTCACTGTCCCCTCCGGCATGCCCAGCATCTCCGCCAGCTCCCGGTACGTCAGCCCTTCCACGTAGAGGCCGTAAACGATGGTTCGCTCAACTTCATCCAATTGCTGTAACGATTCCTGCACATACAGGTTAGAAGGGGTGTGACTGCTTGCTGCTTGACTCTCTAGCTGAAGGGGTAGCTCAGGGGGGTGCCTGCGCAGAAAGTCTACCATCTTGTTGTGGGCAATGGACAGGAGCCAAGCCTTAGGTGAATTCACCTTTTGGAGTCGTTCTATCCCCTGATGGGCGGCCAGAAAGGTTTCCTGCATAATATCTTCCACTACCTGTCTGTCCTTGAGCTTAAAGACAAGATAGCCGTAAACGGCATCCGCATACTCTTGGTACAGCACTTCGAAGTCCATCGTTCTCAGCCCCTTCACCCTTATAGTCGGCTGTACTCACCACTTGGTTCAAACAAAATAGTTATGTTTTTGTAAAAAGCAGAGATTCGCAGGTCTTTGGGATAGATTGGCAAAAAATGAACTGCAGAGAAATGGTTGAATGGGGGAGAGGGTAAATGGCAGACCAGTACACCCAGCTGCGGCGGGAATGGGGGGCGCTGGCACCTAAGTGGATTGAGGAAGCCAGGACAGGGGGCCACGTGCATCGCAAGGGGATGCTCGATGGGTACATGCTCTCACTCTGCGGCGATGTTTCGAATCTGCGCATCCTTGACTGCGGCTGCGGAGAAGGCCGCTTCGGCCGCATGTTGGCAAGAGGCGGTGCCGGGTACGTGTTAGGTGTGGATAGCTGCGAACTCATGATAGAAGCTGCCCGAGAGCTCCAATCCAGTAACGAAGAATACGTTCTAGGCGATGCGCAGGATCTTGGCTTTCTTGCTGATGCCAGCTTTGATTTGGCCATTTCTTATCTAAACCACTGCGATCTCCCGGACTTTGCAGCTAACGTACGGGAAGTATTTCGGGTGCTCAAACCAGGTGCCCGCTTCATTGTTGCCAACCTGCATCCAATGCGCTCGGCAGGGGGCAGCTGGCTGCGAGGACCGGATGGCGCCAGACAGCATATAATGCTGGACAACTATTTTGCCGAAGGGGAGCGGCACCTCACAATGCAGGATGTGGGTATTACCAACTTCCACCGAACACTTTCAACCTATGTACGTGGTTTTCTCTGGGCTGGGTTTACCATTGAGGATATAATCGAACCAACCGTTTCGCCTGAGATGGTGGCTAAATATCCTGAGCTCGAAGATGAGCTGAGGGTCCCCAATTTCATAATTTATGTGCTGAGAAAATAGTATTCATCTGTGGTTTTTCCTGCCTTGATGTTGTACACTGTGATCACAAAAAACGTGAGGGGGTCCGGCTTCCAATGGAGAAGATCATCGACCTAAACAAGACGGTGTATGAATTGGTGCAGGAGCACCCAGAATTAGTGGAGATCATGGCGGAATTGGGGTTTGCCAGCATCACCAATCCTGCCATGTTAAAAACTGCGGGGAGAATTATGACTCTACCCAAAGGTGCTGCCATGAAAGGTAAGGACCTGGAGGAGATTAAGGTGGAGCTCACTAAACGGGGGTACACTGTGACCTAGACAACCTGCTCCCTGAGTCTGAGGATGTAGATGCTGACGGATAGGCCGATCATTATCACCAACAGGCGCACACTGGAGAGGGGAATAAAGAGCATGCAGAAAAGCAGGGAAGGCCAGAGTGTGCTTAATGCGGCAACCTTCACCTTACGGGGAACGGTGCGCTGTTCCAGATAATCCTTAAGGTAGCGGCCGAAAACCCTGTGGTTAACCAGCCACAGATAAAGGGACTTTGAACTGCGCAGGTAGCAGTAGGCAGTTAGCAAGAGCAGGGGAGTGGTGGGTAGTACTGGTAAGAATATGCCGATTACACCTAGGACTAAAGTCAGAGTCCCCAGAGCAATGAGCAGATACTTCTTTAAGTCAAGTTTCAGCATGATACACCTCACTGATTGGTCCTGTAAGAAAATTGTAAGGCAATGTGGGGTTAAGTTCCAGCTAAAATTAGTTAGTTGTTTGGTAAGGAATTGTGTACTGTGCAGTAGAAGGGACAAAAAAATCCGCCGGGCGCTTTGCCCAGCGGATTTCTACCTTTTGGGGTTAACTCAGATAACCCAACTCTTTCAGTTTCTCAACTGCCACTTCTAGGTCTTCTGGTGCCACCATCACAACGGGCCCGGTGCAGCCCATACCCGCTTCGGCGTAGATGTTTTCTCCCCAGAGGGCCTGAGTTGCCTCTTCTATTTCCAGTACATCGATACCGGTGATTTCCTGATCGACCGGCTTTGCCGGTGGTCTTTCCGGTCCCGAATCGGCTTGGGTCACAAGACCAGCCTTTGCCAGTTCTGCGTTGACAAGCTCAGGCAGTTTTGCCGTGGCCATTTCGCCCGCAAACTGCAGGGCGTTGGCGATTACAGGGGCGCCGGAAGCCCGAGATACGATGCAGATGATGTCGTTGTAGTTTTCGCCCACACCTGGTCCATAGCCGTAGCCGACACTCTCAAAACTGCCGCCCGTGCTGTGGGCAGAGAGCATTTTCACCATGATATTGCCCGTGAGGGAGTCGGTGACTAACACATCGCAGGAACCCCTCAAAGCGTCATTGCCCCGCATAATAGCCTGGCCAGACCTGCCCGACTGGGCCCAATTGATCTCATAGCCTTCTCTTGCCAACTCTTTCAATGTGCGCTCAGTGGTTAGGGCCCCATCGACGTTGAGGATACCCACAGCCGGGTTTTCCATTGCCAAAGCCTTAGCCACCGCAATGCCTAAGATGGCGTTTTTGTACATGGCATCGGTGCGGTTACTGGCGGACATGCCTGTTGTGGAGGCAATGAGCATTTCTCTGCCTGTGGCTGGAGCCACTACGCGGCCAATTGTTGTTACGCCCAAGGGGAAGTTGTAATTCATGGTCACGCAGGCATCTAATTCACCGGACTGGAGCATTTTTTCCATCAGGCGATGTTGTTCGGCTTCGCTGTCCGCCTCAACAGTGGGGAGGTTAGTACTTCCCTTTGGCCCAATAGCTACAATCCGCAGGTTCTTGTTGTTCTTCTGGGCCAGCTCCGCGCCGCGGACCACTTCTGCCACGCCGTGTTCGCTGCCGAGCAGCGTAATTCCTACGGATACTATCTTTTCCGGTGTAACCGCTGGGGCTGCTTCACCGCCCGGATTTGCCTCCATAATAAAGGAGACGCCGTCAAAGAGGTTGGTCAGGCGGGCCAAAAACAGACTGCCCTTGCCAACAATCATGGTCCGTTTCAGGCTGCCCTCCAAAATACCCTGGCGGGCAAAGCCCATGTAGGGTATACCTGAGGGGATGTGTCCCTGGGTGGGTGCCCAGCCTCTTAGGCCGTGTTTTTCCACGAAATCGTTCAATTCCGCCCGCTCCAGGACACCCTGCTTAACCCCAAGGGCACCGATCATGCGGTAGTTAGCAAGGGGTACATCGCCCGCACCGGCCGGTACCGTGATTTCTGGATTTTGCATTTCCACGCTGAATTTATCAATATCTGTGATGGTAAGGCCGATCTTATCCAGAGGATCGGTAACCAGGGCGGTGGTGACCGCCTGGGGTGATGAACCTGTACCGATGCGGTGGCGGCCGATAGCGTCTGTGCGGATGATGGGGCTGACCCCGTCATCGGCGCTGATCAGGACGGCAAAGGTGCCCAGCATATCCTCTAAGACCGGAACGCCTTTCTTTATGTGATCCCGGGAGTTCATACCCAGCTTAGCCGTGGCACCGCCTCCCAGGACAACTACGTTTTTGTAGATCCCTGCCGATACCAATGCCACCGCGTTGATGATACCGTGGACAGGGCCGGCGCAGAAAGACCTGGTATCGGATCCGGTTGCGTTGATGCAGCCGGCGATTTCACCAATGGCCTTGGCGAAGTTGCCCCCGCCCCGCTGGTTCATATCCCCCGCCGCTTCTTCCGATGTGTCGATGATATATTCTACGATAGCCGGATCCAGTTTGTTGTTCCAGAACAGGTGGCGCAGAACTAGTGCCGCACTTGCCTTCGCCGCCAGGTTTTCAAACATGATCTCGGCCTTAAGGTTTGCATCGTGTTCGTGGGCCTGTTTGACACAGCCCACTATCCTGTCACCATGTTCCAGCGGTACCGCTGTCCCATTCTCTATAAGGGTAGTAATCTGATCGAGTCCAGCCGTTTTGGTTAAAATTGCGAGGTCTTCCTCAGTAAAGAGGGGATGATTCTTTAAAACGGCACTGATCTCGGCAGCGAAATTCTCCTCCAACAGGACCAAGTCGAAGGAATCGGCGATCTTCATCATGGCAAGGAATTCTTCTTGCGGGAAAATCTCCCCAAATTGGCCCTGCCTTGCTGCTTCCAGCGGGTTTTCGTACCAGGGCTGGGGTAATTGTGCCAAGTCATCGGGTGTGATGCGGCCGATATACACCTGGTTAGGGGCATAGGCCAGCACATCTTCATAGGAACGGAGAGCGGCTCTTACGTCCGCCAAAAGAGGTGATTCGGGGTTTTTTGCCCGTTCCATGGTGAGGGTTGTTCCATGGGAAAGCACCATGTCCGGTACGTGGATCAGACAATAGCTTGTAGCCTTGACTACAGGATTGGTCAATAAACACACCTCCAGAGGACAGAGAAGGACTCGGGCAGAAGCCACAAGTCCGTCTCTCTGTCTAGTTATCGAATATTGTTTGTTCCGTGACTGGCTGCGTGAGAGACTTGAGCGCCTTTTCTACCAACCGTCTGCGGAGGGCGAGTTCCTCCGTTTCGTTCAGCCGTGGATCCCCCAGTGGATAGGGGATGGCCACCGCCGGCACGATGCGGTTAGCTCCAACTGTCATGGAGATGGGCGTTACGGTACAGACGTGTACCACTGGAATGCCCGCTCGCTCGATTTCTTTTACCATCGTTGCGCCGCAACGAGTACAGGTCCCTCAGGTGCTGGTGAGGATGACCGCTTGGACACCCTCATTAACCAGTTCAGCGGCGATTTCTGTCGCGTATTTCTTTGCATTAGCCACCGATGTTCCGTTGCCTACGGTGGAATAGAAGAAGGGATGGAGTTTGCCGATCCTGCCTTCCTTCTCCAATGCCCGCAGGGCATCTACCGGCACAACCCGGTCAGGTGACTGATTGGCGTAGGTGGGATCATAGCCGCCGTGGGCAGTCTCGAAGGCAGTGGAACTGAGCCCATCCAATCCCTCGATTGAATACTTGCCGTAGCGCGATGCGCTGGAAGCTTCGATGCGATCGGGGTTACCCTTGGGCACTATGCCGCCGCTGGTAACCAAAGCGACAGTAACGGTACTCAAATCGGTGAGTGCCGCGGCCGGTTCCACCCGATCAAAGTGGGGGATGGGGTACTCGGTTTCAAATTCCTCGCCCCGCAGTTTCTTGAGGAGCATGTCAATTGCCCGTTCCGAACCCCGTTTTTCCATAAAAACGTTACGGCGGATTCCGCGACTTAGGTAGCCTTCCTCAGCCGGGCTGCCAATTGGTTCGTTATTGGCCAGCTTGCCTGCGAGTTTCGCCACAGCGGGCAAAGCAGTGCGCATACCCGCGGCAGAATCGGTTGTTTCTATAATGTACAAATACTGGCGATAGCTTTCCACGCCGGGGTTTTCCGGGTACATGGCAGAAACGGCTGGAATATCCATTTCTGAAGCGATTTTGCCCACCATACCGCAGGCCATACCGTAGCGTCCGGCGTTGAAGGCGGGCCCGGCTATAACCACATCGGGCTGGAGCTCTGTCAGCATCTCACGTACCTGGGCGCTTGCCTCTTCCAGGTTTTCGTTGAAATAGCCGTCGCCGCAGACAATGGTGCCTACCACTTTGCAGTTGTCAGGCAAAAGCTGCTGCAGGCCCACACCTGGTCCCCTGGGCTGATCGAAGCTCTGGGGAGGAACGTTGGCCTTGTCCTCGCCGCCCATTTGTCCAAAAAACTGATTAAGATAGACGACTATCCGTTTTGTCTCCAAATTCTACACCTCAATCCGTTTTGCGGTAAGTGGCGACCTCCTTGATAATCTCCTCGACTTCCAGAACCATTTCCATCATGCTTATCTGTTCGTCCCAGACGTCTTCCGCAATAAGATCCTTAAGTTCGAAAATATGATATACGGGGAGTTCCAACTGAACTCCTGTCAATGGACCGGC
>DGFC01000137.1:17259-22179 GCA_002391465.1 Firmicutes bacterium UBA3910
CCAACTGAACTCCTGTCAATGGACCGGCAAAGGTGGGGTCTCCGCTCGTAACTGTTTCGGCTGCCAAGCCAGATGCTTCTGCCTCGGCACCTCCCAAAACAACAACAACGGATTCCTTACCATACTTTTCCACCAGCTCGAGCACGCGAGCTTGGTTTTCCAGGTCCATTGCACCGGCCGCGGTTCAGACAAAGCACTCGGTGGTGGAAAAGACCACGTTTGCACCGGCGCTTTTCATGCACTCTTCAATGGCCGGTCCGGGAATGCCGTCACGATCACCGATCACGGCAACATTTTTCCCCTTCAGATCAATCATGACCGAGTCCTCCTTCTCTCAGTATTTTTCTACTTAGTATTCACGTGCAGTCAATTTATTGAAGCCCAACTCGTTGGTTGCCCCGATTATTGCCTGCAGTTCTACCACTATTGAACCATCTTCTCTGCGGTTGCCTTTAAACCCTCCCGCTATTACTTCTGCCGGCTCAACGCTCCCGATTACCCTCTCCATGGGCGGTAGGGTAATTAGGGCGTTAGCGTTGCCGCCACTGACAATGGCGTCTGCCGCAGGGCTGCCATCTGCCAGCGATTGGGAGGTGCCGTCCTGCCCGGCAAACTCGTCCGTAAGTAGGACTGTTTTAATGCCCTTAGCCTCAATCTTATTGCAGTTCATAATTAAATCGGTATCGGGGTTGCCAAAGCCCTCTTCTGAAATGATTACGCCATCCACTCCCAACGCTTCTACTAATCTGGCCGTCAAATCGGAAGAACGCTGTTTGTCCAAGAGGGTGACGTTTTCGTTCGTGATCACGCAGCCCACAAAGCAGAGGTCCGTTCCATGCCGTTTGAAAAGGTCATGGATAACGGGATTATTCAAGTGATGGTAAGTGGTGTTTTTGTCACAGGCCGAAACGCAGTTGCCACTCACAATCGCTCCATCCATTACTTCGGTGGGATACATGAACGTTGGCACGATGTTTTTCACATCCACTCCGTAGAAGTAAGTATCGTGGAGCAGACCCTGGCTCTGCAGCATGTAAACGTAGGCAACCTTGGGCAGATCGGCGTACTTAGCATGCTGCTCTGGGATGGGCAGGGTTTCGTAAGTTATGATTTCGTCGGATGTTAACAAGCGCCCGGCTTCTCCCAGGTAGTTAGCTGCCTTCAGCCCCATGCGCCGCAGGGACGCTTCGTGCTGATGGGGAGTGATGCCCTCTACCGGCTCGGCACAGATTACCAGGTTGTGCAGCTTGGAGAAGGGTGTGTAATCGGCCCCCGGGCCGGACATGTCGATAATGCCCTCCTGGTAGCCCACAATTCTCCCTGTGGTCACCACGCCCACCCCTTTCAGCACATGGGTGGTACCCCTGCCTGCGGTAAACATCCTGCCAACCAGACCGGGGAAGATGCCCCCTTCCACTTCCGGTTTCACCCTGGGCTCAATTACGTCCTTGACGGGCATAATTCGTACAGAATCACCCGGATGGGCCAGCTCAAGCTGGACAGAGGCCAGGTGTTCGTCCTCAAGCAGCAGCTCTTCCAGCTCCTGCCGGTTCACGAAAAGGACACCATCCTTTACCTCCGTTTGGTCCCCGAACTGGATATCATTGATGAAAATGTGGCCAACCTTGAGTTGCACACACTTACCTCCTTTAGCCGAGCAGTTCCAGGATCTTGTTTTCCACATCCTCGGCGCTGAATTCTCCGCTCAGCTCTTCTTTCTTCTCACCGTCGAAGTAAAAGGCGATGACGGGTAAGGACATAACCCCTTGGGCAATTGCCAAGCGCATGGCCTTCGAGGTGTCTAGTGAACAAAAGGTCATCTTGTCCCCGTACTTTTCGGCTAATGCCTCAACAGCGGGCATGAGCTCCAAGCACGGTTTACACCTGGGTCCCCAAAAGTCCACTACTACCCAGCCGCTTGAATTGGTTACATGTTCGTCCCAAGAATCCCTATCAATGGCGATCAATCCCAACCCTCCCTCCTAACTAAAGTTTAATAAACTTATTACGCATTTGACAGTTGGAATCCTCCCCATAAACCGGGCTTTTTCAGCTGTTTTCAGCTTTTGATGGGTTTTTGAGTATATCGTCCCCAACGCTCGTTTTTCTATTACTATTGCCCTCTGTTTTCGAGCGCGGGTGCGAAATCGGAACCGTCCTTTTCCCCTTTTGCCGTATAGATCAGAAAATTACCTAAATAATATGGTTAGAACGGTAAAATGGAGGTTCCAGATGAGAAAATACATCACAGTCGACGGAAACGAAGCAGCCGCCCATGTAGCATATGCCTTCACTGAAGTGAGTGCCATCTATCCCATCACTCCGTCTTCGCCCATGGCGGAATGGGTGGATGAATGGAGTGCCAGGGGTCGTTTGAACCTGTTTGGTCAGCCGGTTAGGGTGGTGGAGATGCAGTCTGAGGCAGGTGCGTCAGGCGTAATCCACGGCTCCCTTGCGGTAGGAGCTTTGACTACCACCTTTACAGCTTCCCAAGGAATGCTTCTCATGATTCCCAATATGTACAAAATTGCAGGTGAGCTGTTACCCTGCGTCTTCCACGTGAGCGCACGGGCGATAGCGACCCATGCCCTGTCCATCTTCGGTGACCATCAAGACGTGATGGCCTGCCGCTCCACCGGGTTTGCCTTTTTGGCATCGGCCAACGTCCAGGAGGTAATGGACCTGGCCTGCATCGCCCATCTGGCAACCCTCAGCGCCAGGGTACCTTTTCTCCACTTTTTTGACGGTTTCCGCACATCCCACGAATTCCAGAAGATCGAAGCGGTTGAGTACGAAGACATGAAAAAACTGCTCGATTGGGAAGCCCTGGCCGATTTCCGCCGCAGGGGTCTCAATCCCCACAGGCCCGTAACCCGAGGCTCGGCCCAAAACCCCGATATTTACTTCCAGGGTAGAGAGGCTGCCAACCCATTCTATGAAGCGGTGCCTGGAATTGTTGAGGACTATCTGCGCCGCTTTGGCGAGCTTACTGGTCGCAATTACAACCTTTTTGATTACTACGGCCACCCCGAGGCGGAAGAGGTAATTGTGGCTATGGGTTCGGTTTGCGATACGATTGAGGGCACGGTAGATCACCTCACGGCCCAGGGGGAAAAGGTGGGTTTGATTAAGGTGCGTTTATACCGGCCCTTCTCCGATCATCATTTCCGGGAAGTTTTGCCCAAAACGGTTAAGAAGATAGCAGTTTTAGACCGGACCAAGGAACCCGGATCGCTCGGTGAACCGCTCTACTTAGACGTCTCCAAGGCTTGTCAGGATCTGGAATGGGAGGTGCTCGTTGTGGGCGGTCGCTACGGCCTTGGCTCTAAGGACACCAGGCCCGGTCAAATTGCTGCCGTTTATAAAAACCTCAAGCAGCAGAATCCTCTGAACCGCTTCACAATCGGAATTGTGGACGATGTGACCCACACATCCCTGCCTGAAGTAGATAAGCTAGACACTACACCGCCCGGTACAATCAACTGCAAATTCTGGGGCTTGGGTTCGGATGGTACGGTGGGGGCCAACCAGGGGGCGGTGCGGATTATCGGTGAACACACCGACCTTTACGCCCAAGCGTATTTTTACTACGACAGCAAAAAATCTGGGGGCACCACCATCTCTTACCTGCGCTTTGGGCCCAAACCGATCAAAGCTCCTTATTTAATTGTAGAAGCGGATTACATTGCCTGCCACAACCCAGCCTTTGTGAATAACTACGACCTGCTCGCGGACATCAAGGAGGGGGGCGTCTTTGTGCTTAACTGTCCTTGGAGCGAGGCAGAACTGGAGGAGCACCTGCCCAATTCCCTCAAGCGGGCACTGGCTGAGCGCAAGGTGCGGTTTTACACCATCAACGCCATTGATATCGCAGGAAAACTAGGTTTGGGCAACAGGATCAACATGGTAATGCAGGCTGCCTTCTTTAAACTGGCGGAGGTAATTCCGGTGGATGAAGCACTGGGCTACCTAAAGGAGGCGGTGCACACCCTATATGGGCATAAGGGCGATGATATCGTCCAGATGAACCTGGACGCCATTGACCAAGGGGCGACCGCACTCAAGCAAATCAGCATTCCAGAAGCGTGGGCCCAGCTGAGCTCAGAACGGACAGCCGGAGAAAACAACCTGCCTGACTTTGTCCGTGAGATTCAGGTGCCCATGATGCGCCATGAAGGGGACGACCTACCCGTGAGTGCCTTTGTGGGTAGGGAGGACGGTACCTTCCCCAATGGGACCACCGCCTATGAAAAACGGGGTATCGCCGTAATGATCCCCCAGTGGCAGATTGACAACTGCATCCAGTGTAATCAGTGTTCCTTTATCTGTCCCCACGCGGTGATCCGGCCGTTCCTGTTGGATCAGGATGAGATTGCCCGTGCCCCGGAAGGATTCAACACCAAAAAGGCAGTGGGTAGGGGCCTAGAGGGCCTCGGCTACCGCATTCAGCTCAGCCCATTGGACTGCACCGGGTGCGGCAACTGCGCTGATATTTGCCCAGCACCGGAAAAAGCGTTAATAATGAAGCCGGCAGGGGAAGAGATCGATGCCCAGGCAGACAACTGGGAGTACGCTCTGACCGTTTCCAATAAGTCCCATTTGGTGGATTGGACTACGCTCAAAAACAGCCAGTTCCGCACACCCCTCTTCGAGTTTCACGGTGCCTGTCCCGGCTGTGGCGAAACCCCCTATCTCCGCCTTTTGACTCAGCTTTTTGGGGAGCGCATGATCATCGCCAACGCCACCGGCTGCTCCAGCATCTACGGCCGGTCCCCCCCCCCCCTCCCCCCCACCCGCCCCTTCCCCCCCGCCCCACATCCGCCTCCCGACCAAGCATCAGATCGATTTCCGTTTCCAGCGCCTGCCCCAACTCCCGCCCCAACCGCTCGCTTACCTCACCACGAACCTCCGCCAGTGTCT
>DGFC01000046.1:0-3025 GCA_002391465.1 Firmicutes bacterium UBA3910
GGGCCCAATCCCCAACATGTGATTATCTACGGGCCTCCCGGCGTGGGCAAGACAGCAGCTGCCCGTGTTGTGCTGGAGGAAGCTAAGGCCAACAAGAACTCTCCCTTTTCGGCCGATGCGGCCTTTGTAGAGGTGGACGCCACTATTGCCCGTTTTGACGAGCGGGGCATTGCCGATCCCCTTTTGGGCTCGGTACATGATCCCATCTACCAAGGGGCGGGTCCACTTGGTATAGCGGGCATACCCCAGCCTAAGCCTGGGGCGGTGACCAAGGCCCACGGGGGGATCCTGTTCATTGATGAAATCGGGGAATTGCACCCCGTGCAGATGAATAAACTCTTGAAGGTGCTGGAAGATAGGAAAGTGTTTTTAGACAGCGCTTACTACTCCTCTGAGGATGCAAACATCCCGTCCCACATCCATGAGATCTTTCAGAACGGGCTTCCGGCCGACTTTAGGTTGGTTGGGGCCACAACTAGGCTGGCTAGCGAATTGCCCGCTGCCCTCCGCTCCCGCTGCCTTGAAATTTATTTCCGCAACCTAACTCCAGATGAAGTTGGGCTGATTGCAGAAAACGCGGCACGAAAAATAAACTATTCCCTCACTCCCGGTGCCCTGGAAGAAATCAAACGCTATGCGGCTAACGGGCGGGATGCGGTGAACATTCTGCAGACTGCGGCAGGTATTGTTTTTACCGATGGGCGGAACAGGATTGAAAGGGCAGATGTAGAATGGGTCCTTAACTGCGGCCACTATACACCGCGGGCGCAGGCTTTGATCGGCACTGAGCCCAGGGTGGGAGTGGTGAACGGCCTGGCTGTCTATGGGGCGAACCAGGGAGCAGTTATTGAAATTGAAGTAACAGCAATTCCTACCGAAAAATCCCGGGGGAAAATGCTGGTTACGGGGATTATGGAGGAGGAGGAGTTTGGTCAGGGGGGCAGGAAGGTGCGTCGGCGTTCCCAGGCCCGCTCTTCGGTGGAAATCGTTCTCACCGTGTTGAGATCTGTGCTTGAACTGCGGCCGGAAGATTATGATATCCATGTCAATTTCCCCGGAGGTATTCCGGTGGATGGTCCTTCCGCCGGTATCGGCATCGTCACCGCTATAGCCTCTGCCTTAACGGGCAGGCCCGTTTCCCATACGGTGGCCATGACCGGTGAGATTACTATCCACGGCGGCATTAAGGCTGTGGGTGGGGCGGTAGCCAAACTGAGGGCTGCCCAGGAAGCAGGGATCAGTAAAGTACTGCTGCCGGCAGAGAACTGGCAGGAGATCTTCGCGGGTATGGAGGGCATGGAAGTAATTCCGGTTAAGAAGATTTTTGATGTGCTGGAACATGCCCTCATTGGTGAGTATCGGGCTGTATCAGCGGCCGTTTCTTCCCCCACCAAGAGCACACTGTTGGGCGCTGCCCCGAATGTTCCACGCTGAATTTCCCCACTTATCTTATCTATGGTACAATATAGGTAAGATTGAACCACACATGGGGGTGTAGAAGAATGGTAAAGAAAGTTATCGAGACAGCATATCCGCTGCTACCTCTCCGTGGTACGCTTGTATTTCCATATATGGTGAACCCACTTGAAGTGGGACGTCAACGCTCGATCGAGGCGGTTGAGCAGGCCATGCTCAGGGACCGCCGCATCGTGTTAGCGACACAGCATGAAGTGGCCATCGAAACACCGAGGCCTGATGATATTTTTGACGTTGGCACCTTGTGTGAGATCAAACAGATCTTGAAGCTGCCCGAGGGCCAGATCCGCATTTTGGTGGAAGGTCTGACCAGGGTCAGCCTAGAGCAGATCGAAGATATGGGCGATTACTACGAAGCAGCGGTTAGGGAAATCCCTGAAGATGACGGGGTGATGGATTCTTATGAGCTGGAGGCTCTGATGAGGATCGTGAAAGAGCAGTTCGGCGAGTATGTAAGGCTGAGCAGGAAAATCCCCAGCGAGGTACTGGTCAGCATTAACCATATCGAAGAACCGCACCGTTTGGCCGATACCATCGCCAGCCAACTGCTTGTTTCCTTCCAGGAAAAGCAGGAGCTGTTGGAGATTATTCCGGTAGATGAACGGTTGGAGGAAATCTTGAATCTCCTCTACCGCGAACGGGAGATCTTGGGGCTGGAGAAGGATATTCAGCGGCGTGTGCGCGGTCAGATGGAAAAGGCCCAGCGGGAGTATTACCTGCGGGAGCAGATCAAGGCTATCCAGATGGAACTGGGTGAACGGGATGAGAAGGGCGGAAACACCGAAATCGAGGAAATGAAGGAGCGGCTGGAAAAGGCCAAACTGCCCAAAGAGGCTAAGGCCAGAGTCCTCCATGAAATCCACCGCCTGGAACGCATGCCACCAATGTCTGCAGAGGCGACAGTTGTCCGCAATTACATAGACTGGATGCTGGCCCTACCCTGGTCTAAGCGGACGAAAGACCGCCACGATCTGGTTAAGGCAGCCGAAATCCTCGATGCGGATCACTACGGATTGGATAAGGTGAAGGAGCGCCTCCTAGAATTCTTGGCTGTGCGGCAGTTGACCAAGTCATCCAAGGGACCAATCCTTTGTTTAGTTGGGCCCCCTGGAGTAGGTAAAACGTCTCTGGCTCAGGCCGTAGGCTCTGCCCTAAACCGCAAGTTCGCTCGCCTATCCCTAGGCGGCGTGAGGGATGAAGCGGAAATTAGGGGGCATCGCCGCACTTACATCGGGGCTATGCCCGGCAGTGTGATCCAGACGATGCGCAACGTGGGCAGCCTCAATCCGGTAATCGTCCTCGATGAAATTGACAAAATGACGTCCGATTTCAGGGGAGATCCTTCTTCCGCCTTGTTGGAGGCACTGGATCCGGAGCAGAACAAGCAGTTTGGCGACCACTACCTAGAAGTGCCCTTTGACTTGTCTGAGGTGTTGTTCATCACCACCGCCAACGTGCTTTACTCCATTCCACCTGCCCTCAGAGATCGGATGGAGGTCATCGAGATCCCGGGTTACACCGAGTACGAGAAGTTTGAGATTGCCAAGCG
>DGFC01000046.1:3248-3403 GCA_002391465.1 Firmicutes bacterium UBA3910
GAGAAGTTTGAGATTGCCAAGCGCCATCTCTGGCCGAAGCAGCTCAAGAACCACGGTTTGACAGAAGAGCAGGTTCAGATTTCAGATAACGCAATCTACAAGATTATCAACGAATACACTAAGGAGGCGGGTGTGCGCAACCTGGAGCGTTCCTT
>DGFC01000010.1:0-211 GCA_002391465.1 Firmicutes bacterium UBA3910
TATAAGAGACAGCTATAGTTCCACGGCAACTTGCCCTTTCCTGTTCCGGTCCAGGCAGACAAAAAAGCCCGGGGTCTAAACCCCGGGCCCGAAGCCAGTTCCTTTACAGCACATATCCTTCCAGCGCTGCCAAGTCTTTGACAATTATCACTTTGTTGCCCACCAGTTCGATGTAACCGAGCTCTTTGAACTCGCCCAGCTTTCTGGTGAT
>DGFC01000010.1:431-4657 GCA_002391465.1 Firmicutes bacterium UBA3910
TCCCGGTTCATGGAGAGTTCCAGCCTAATTCCCTCTTCCGTTTCAACACCGATTCTCTGTACCAGTTTCAAAAGCAACCCAGCCGTTTTCATGGAAGCATTGCTGGTGGCAAGCCTCTGGATTAAACTTTCTGCCCAGCGGATCCGCTCAAAACTCTTGGTTAAGATGCTTCGGAGCACAACGGGGGAGTTGTAAAAGTAGCGGTCAAAGGTGGCTTTAGGAATCACTACCACTTTGCATTCGGTGAGCGCTTCTCCGATGTAGCGGTAGGGAGTTTGGTTGAGGATGTTGTGCCCACCCACGAAATCGCCGTCCCGGTAGATATAGAAGATCTGTTCTTCTCCGTCCATAGTGTTAACGTAGATTTTCATCTGGCCTGCGAAGATCAAGTACATGTAATCGGGGGCATCCCCGGTCCTAAAGATCAGTTCCCCTGCCTTAATGTTGGCCAGAATCACTTCACTCAACACCTGATCTACGTCTGCCGGATCCACGTCGTTGAGAAGGGGCAGCTTCTTCAGGGCCTCCATTATTTCCTCTTTTTCCTGCTCAGAGGCTACTTCCTTTTCCCGCAGGAGCCTGGATCTTTCCTGCCGTTCCTGCTCGGCCTGACGCCTGTCCTGGCCCAGCGTTTCGGCAAAGAGCTTGTTGGCATAGATCTCAAATTCCTTTGCCTTGTCCTTATCCATCGGCTCCACCCCTTCTAAGCGATAGTCCAACCCCAACTCCCTGTACTTCTGCACACCGGATGTATGGTAAGGGAGAATCTCAATCCTCTCCACCCTGTGCCTGACAGGCTTGATTACCTCGATCAGTTTCTGCATGGACTCTTCATTATCGGTCAAACCAGGCACCATTACGTGGCGAATCCAAATCTGACCCCTAAAGCCATAATAATCTAAGTTGGAAAGGAATTGCAAGTAGCTCTCAAAACCGTCCACTGTGGTCAGGTCTTTGAAGGCCCCGGGGTTAAACGCCTTTACATCCAAGAGGAGCGTATCCACCAAGGGGAAGATCTTAGGAAAGTATTTGGGGCTGCCAAATCCAGCCGTGTCGATGCAGGTGTTGTAACCGCGCTGCTTGAAAAGCTCCAACGTCTCAGCTAGGAAGGCCCCCTGAAGGAGGGGTTCGCCACCTGAAAAGGTGACTCCCCCCTCTTCGCCGTAATAGGGGCGGTATCTGTCCGCGATTGCCAGTACTTCTTCTGGGGTTATTTCCCGGCCCCCTGTCCTTTTGATGGTATCGGGATTGTGGCAGAAGGCGCACTGGAGCGCACAGCCTTGCAGGAAGAAGATGGTCCGTGTGCCCGGGCCGTCCACTAACCCCATTGTTTCCATTGAATGCAGGAAGCCTTTCATAATATCCCCCTTTTCTAGACGAACTGATGGAATGTTCTGTTGATCACATCCAGCTGCTGTTCCTTCTCCAGCTGGTTGAACCTGACTGCGTAACCGGAAACCCGAATGGTCAAGTTCGGATACTTCTCTGGGTTCTCCATGGCGTCAAGCAAGAGTGACTTCTCCAGTACGTTCACGTTCAAGTGGAATGCACCCTGGGAGAAATAACCGCCCATGATGTTGCTAAGGTTGGTCACCTGCTCCTCCAGGTTCTTACCCAAAGCGGAGGGAACAATGGAGAAAGTGTTGGAGACACCGTCTTGGTTCACGTTTTTGTAAGGTATTTTGGCTACCGAGTTGAGGGAGGCCAAAGCACCTAGGCGGTCAGCACCGTTACTGGGGTTTGCCCCCGGAGCAAACGGTTCACCCTTCTTGCGGCCGTCCGGCGTGTTGCCCGTAGCTTTGCCGTACACCACGTTAGAAGTGATGGTGAGCAGCGACAACGTGTGCTCCGCGTTGCGGTAAGCGGGCGTTCTGCGCAGCGCTTCCATAAAGTACTTGTTCACCTCAATCGCGATGCTGTCAACCCGGTCATCGTCATTTCCGTATCTGGGGAAGTCCCCCTCAATTTCAAAGTCCACTGCCAGACCCTCTTCGTTGCGGATGGGCCTTACCTTGGCGTGTTTAATGGCAGAAAGGGAGTCAGCTACAATGGAAATGCCCGCCACGCCAAAGGCGATATACCTGTGGACATGAGGATCATGCAGTGCCATCTGGCTCGCCTCGTAAGCGTATTTATCGTGCATGTAGTGGATTGTGTTCATGGTGTCCACGTAAATCTCCGCCAGTTTGTCCATGACCTGCTTGAAAGTGGTCATCACCGTGTCGTAATCCAATACTTCCTGGGTGTTCCTTTCAATGCCCGGCAGAACGGTGATGGGGCCGCCTGTTACCTTGTCCCGCTTCATTTCATCTACTCCACCGTTAATGGCGTAGAGCAGGGCTTTGGCTAGGTTTGCCCGGGCACCGAAGTACTGCATGTCTTTCCCGACCCGCATAGCAGATACGCAGCAGGCGATGGCGTAATCATCACCGTAAATGGGTCGCATCAAATCATCGTTTTCATACTGAATGGATGCGGTCTTGATGCTGATGTAAGCACAGTACTCCTTAAACTCCCGCGGTAGATCTTCGGACCAGAGAATGGTCAAATTGGGCTCGGGCGAAGTACCAAGATTGATCAGGGTGTGAAGGAACCGAAAGGCCGTCTTGGTTACCAGGGGCCGTCCATCCAGTCCCATGCCGCCGATGGACTCCGTTACCCAGGTGGGGTCACCGGCAAAGAGCTGGTCGTACTCTGGTGTCCTCAAGTGCCTTACCAAACGCAGTTTAATCACAAGCTGGTCGATTAGTGCCTGAGCCGTTTTCTCATCGATTAACCCCCGCTCCAGATCCCGCTGGATATAGATATCGAGGAAAGTGGTGTTTCTGCCCAAACTCATGGCTGCACCGTTGTTTTCCTTAATTGCGGCTAAATAGCCGAAGTAGAGCCACTGCACAGCTTCCCTGGCGTTCTGAGCTGGCCGGCCAATATCATAACCGTATTTAGCCGCCATGGATTTCATCTCATCTAGTGCCCGGATCTGCTCTGCGAATTCCTCCCTAAGGCGGATAGTTTCTTCAGTTGCCGGACCGGTAAGATTGAGCTTATCCCCCATTCTCATTTCCTTCAGGTAGTCCACTCCGTACAGGGCTACCCGGCGGTAATCGCCGATAATCCGTCCTCTGCCGTAGGCATCGGGTAAGCCGGTCAAGAGTCCCACCGTGCGGACAGTACGCATCTGGGGGGTGTAAGCGTCAAAAACGCCGTCATTGTGCGTCTTTCTGAACTCGGTAAAGCTTCTTTCCAGTTCCGGATCCATCTCGAGGTTGTAGGCCGCCAGGGCGTTTTTCACCATGCGAAAACCGCCGTATGGGTTCATAATCCTCTTCATCGGTTCATCCGTTTGTAGGCCCACTATCAGTTCCTTATCCTTATCGATGTAACCGGGGGCGAAATTGTCAATACCGCTGAAACGCTCCAGGTCGACGGTGATTGTCCTAGAACGGACCTGCTCCTGGATGAGTTTATCCATGGACCGCCAAATGGAAAGCGTATCCTCGGTTGCCTCTGCCAGGAAAGACTCATCGCCGTAGTAAGGCTCATAGTTCTGCTGGATAAAGTCCCTCACATCTATCGTCTCGGACCACTGACCCGGTTTGAAACCTTCCCAGGCCTGGGCCATTTCTTTTCTAGTGAATAAATTCTCTTGCATGGCGCTCACCTTCCCTTGTTAAGATTCCTTAGTTGACGACTTAATTATAGGCTTCAACCTAGAATGCTGCAGTGACCTTGATCACAATTCAGCCCACTTTACAAAAAGTTCACAGGAAAACAGAAAACCTCCTAAAGATCAGGTCTTTAGAAGGTTTTTTTGGATCCCCGGGATCCATATAGGAGTTTTCCTGCTAGGTTGTTTCCCCTTGGAAGATAACCCAAGCTCCACCGAAGGCGTCGTCGCCGTTTAAGTCCATACCTGAGAAATTGACCATAAAGCTTGTGCAGCTATGTTCCCTCACCTGTGCCATTTCCCCGTCCCAAAACTCCTGGTCCATGTTTATAACGGCGATGCCCATCAACTCATTCAATCACCGGTTGTACCACCTGGCCTGTTCACTGTACAAAGCTGCATACCTGCCATCCTGGGCTAACAATTCTTGATGGTTTCCTTCTTCCACGATTTTCCCCTTGTCAAAGACAACAATCCGTTCAGCCAAAGCGGCAACACTGATGCGGTGAGTCACGAATATAACCGTTTTGTCCCCTGTCAGCTCCAGGTATTTACGGAA
>DGFC01000010.1:4850-10301 GCA_002391465.1 Firmicutes bacterium UBA3910
GTACCGCCCACTTCCTTACCCAGCAGCGTATCGGCGGGAACCCCTTCTAAACCGGCAAACTTGAGGGCGTGGGTGATTTCTTCCCCACCCCTTGGGCGGAGAGTGTCTCCGAGAAAGACATTGTCTGCTGCTGTAAAGGTTAAATACCTGGCGGGGATCTGAGAAACCGTGCTCATTTGCTTTAGTCTACCTGGCAGGGATAAAGTCTCAACGGGCTGACCGTTGAGGGACAGTTCACCTTCCGATGGCGATAGTATGCCGGTAACCAACTTGACGAAGGTGGTCTTACCTGCCCCGTTTTCGCCCACCAAGGCCACCTTTTCACCTTTTCGGATGGAAAAGTCAATCCCTGTCAGGACGTAATCTTCGCTGAGGGGATAACGGTATTTTACCCCCTCTGCTCGCACCATCTCAATATCCCCTGTTTTCTCTACTCCAGGCCGTTCGGGCAGTTCCATTAGATCGTAGAACATGGCCGCCTCATTCTTCTTACCCGCAAAGGCCGCAAGGCTGCCCATGAGGGAGCTTGTATCCCGCAGTAGTGTGCCTATGAGGGACATGGCTGCCCCCAACGCCCCCAGGGAAATCTGGCCGCTGGCCATCAGATAAATCGCCAAAATGTTGGCGGCTACGTTGGCACTACTGGCTATAAGATCGTTAACCACATTGATCAGCGTCCGATTCCGGTAAAGCCGTTTCTCCTTCTCAGTGTACTCAGCCATCACGTTCTGCCATTTAGTGAAGAAAAAATCAAACAGCCCCATCGTCTTGACTTCCTTGGCCCCATGCCTGAGCAGTACGTCTTGATAGTAATTAGCCCGGCGCAGAAGCTGGGAGTTTTCCTTCACGAACTTAAAGCGGAGCTTCTCAGCAAAAAGCAGCGTGTAAAGGGAAGGCAGGGGCGCGATAAGCACAATCAGGCAGAGCCAGGGGTTGAAGACATACAAGGACGCGGCAATGGAAAGAACGGATACCCCTTTAGCCAAGACGAGGTAACCCTGGAACATAATCGCTCTGCTCAAATTGTCTCCCCAGCGTCTGTTGATGAACTGGAAAGTGCGATCGGCCAGATCGTTGATTTTCGGTACTTCCCAAAACTCCGGATCGATTTTGGCCAGTCTGCGCAGTACACGGGAGTTCACCAACTCCTGCAGCCGGTTAGCCTGCACCACATCAAGCCGTTCGATATCCTCCTGCCCTTCTGTGTACCGCCAGAGCACACCAACGAGGAGGTTGATGGCATAGTACAAAGTGACTAATCCCAGCATGGGGATAAGCTCTCCCCCTGGCAGATAGGCAGCAACAGCATCAATGTACTGCCCCCACACCACCGCGGCCACAGGCCTAAGCAGGGACAAAAGGAGCATTAGACCGAGAAAAAGTACACTCATAGCTGGAGCAGAACGGAACACAAAGGTCCATAACTTAACCAGGTGCCTAAGTTTGGGCTCCGCTTCCCGCTGTAAAGTTGACTCAATTAGGACTGTCCGGTTGTTCATCTCAGCCCACCTCCCTTGCACTGCGGTCATACCAGCTCTTCTGAGCCTCAAACATCTCAGCGTAAAGCCCGCCTGCCTGCAGCAGCTGCAGGTGCGTACCTTCTTCCACTACCGAGCCATCGGAAATGACGATGATCCGATCGGTAACCGCAGTAGAGCCCAGGCGGTGGGTAATAAAGAGCGAAGTCTTGCCGTTGGTTATCTCCGCAAATTCCCGGTAAAGGGCGCTTTCAGCCATGGGATCGAGCTGACTGGTGGGTTCATCGAGGATAAGGATGGGCCGGTCACCAAAGAGGGCCCGGGCCATGGTCACGCGCTGCCACTCCCCACCTGATAGGTCGGTGCCAGACTCAAACTGCTTGCCTAGGAGCGACCGTTCTTGGCTGGGCAGTTTCTCAACTACACCCTCCAGCCCAGCCTTTTTTACTGCGCGCCAAAACCGATGGCTGTCATCCTTCTCCTCTAAATTCCCGATCACAACGTTTTCTTCCAACGTCAGATTGAAGCGGCTGAAGTCTTGGAAGACGGTGCCGAAAATCCTCGTCCTCTCGGCCAGACCGAAACTGGCCAGGGGCCTACCACCAAGCAAGATCTCCCCTTGGTCAGGTAGGAAAAGGCCTAAGAGGAGCTTGACAATAGTGCTTTTGCCTTCCCCGTTCTCACCCACCAGGGAGATCTTTTCTCCCTCGCCAATCACAAAGCTGATCCCCTTGAGAATATCCCGATCGGTGCCAGGGTATCTGAACCACACGTTTCTAAACTCAATGTCAAATGCGTCGGGCATAGTAGACACTTCGGGCTCAGCATCTTCCGACAGTTCAAAGTAAAGCCTGTAGAAATTAAAAAAGTTGGCGTGGTAATGGCCCCATTTAAAGATAAACACGGATCCGCCCAGCTGATCGTAAAGACTGGAAAAGACCATGAGGGATGTGGAGATGAAGAGCCCGATACTTACTTCTCCCCTCAGGTAAAGAAGGAGCAGGAGTAAAGCGTTGCCTAACACCGCAAAACGGGAAATGTTATTGGATAAAAATACCTTGCGCAGGTTCTTCAGGAAAAAACCCTCGTATGTTCTGTTGCGCGCATTGAGGCGGTGTTTGTAAGTATCCACAAGGTAGTCTGAAGCCTGGTTCAGGGTGTTTTCCCTAAGATAATCCCTCTCCTGCAGCATGTTCTGCAGGATTTGATACTCCCTCTCCCGTTTCCAATAGGTCTCCATCTCCTCGTAAATGTTGTAGGTCTGCCTCGAGGCCAAAATAGTCTCCACAATAAAGGGGAGAAGGACAGGAATGACCAGCCACCATTTGATGGAGATGAGGATAGCTAAGGAGCCGAGGGAACCTACTACGGAAGAGACGAAAAAGAATATGTACATGGGAAAAAGATGCCGGGCCGAGTTTTCGGCCCGGGTGTAGGCCTTATCAATAATCTCCATGGAAGCTTCGCTTTCCAAGTGCTCGTATTTCATCCTCTTTAACTTCTGCAGCATCTCACCCCGAAAGGCCGAGCGCAGCACCAAAAGACACCTAGGCTCGGCGTAGCCGTAGACAAACAGGTGGAGTAGATTGGGCGCAAGGGAGGCAGCTACAAACAGGAGAAAATAAGGGGTCAGAGCAGCGAGGCCCACCTCTCCCTGTGCCGCGGCTAAACTGAGGTTAAACAGCCTGCTGTTGACAAAGACGCCAAAGGGCTGCAGCAGACCCAGGGCAACTGACGCTGCAAAGACGAGCACAACAACGACGGGCGCGTTTTTGGAAAGTATCCGCAGCAAGTATCGGTAAGTGTCAAGTATCGTGCCAACGTTTTTCATGTCACAGGTTCCTCCCGTACAAAACCATTCCCCAGCTTATGGCTTAGGTTATTGACAGCTCAGGGAATTTTATGTCACCCAAATCACACTTTACTCCCCTTACAAACCAGGGATCGGTCTCCCTTTCTTCCATTTCATACTCCAAATCGGGCCAGTAGGGCATAAAGCCCAATTCAATGTTTTCCACACCTGAAAAGGGCAAATGGGGGAGCAGTTGGGCAAAGTTTATGGGCCTGAGGGAGAAAACTCCCCTAATGCTTAAAACGGGACCTTCCTGATCAGCAATTACCATTGTCTCAAGCTCTGGAATCTCATAGAGACTGTTGTTCAAGTAGCCCTGGTAAATGTGAAAGATATTTATACAGGCCGTGTTTAGGCAGTCCAGTTCCTTAGAAAAGTTGATCCGATTATACACATAGTGCCAGACCTTTGGGTCAGAATGGGTCAGTTTGAGCGGGGACACGCTGTTATTCACTCTGCAGTGAACGACAGGCTGCTTCTCATACACACGCTTAAAACCAAACCTGGGGTAAAAACCTAAAACTCCATCATTTGCGCATAAGTACATAGGGGTATCCGGATACTTCTCAATGATGTGTTCCATCAATTTCCGGGCAAGCCCCTTACCCCTGTAATCCTCCCGCGTTGCCACTGCCCCTACCGAAAGGGCAGTGTAAGGCTGTCCCCTAAACAACACTTTTGCTTTGTAAACACAGATGTTGGAGACGATTTCGTCCCCTACCATTATGGAGTAACTCTCGTAGTTTTGATCCCAGAGATCTAGGTCGTACCAAAACTGAAAGTCAAAAAAGATTTCTTGCAAAAGGGCATTTAGTTTTTCCTGGTAAACCCTATCTGGGCCATTGCAGAAACGGATTTCCATCTCGAAGCACCAACCTTCCGTTCATTCCTTCTCAAATCCCATAGTAGCAGCATTGCCAACAAAGCGAATCGGGCTGAGGTCGGAAAAGTAGGAGAGCGCAGCCCCTTAGCCTAGAAGGGGCTGCATAGAACGCGTTTAGGAGTTGGTAAGTTTTGGCTAGCCGCGCTTTAAGACGCTGATTGTGGCATGGCGGCTGTGTTTTTCCAGCGACTCTTCGATCACACGGCCCACAACCACATCCCCGGAGCCAATTGCCCTAAGTGAGGCGGTCCTGGCAGTAACGCCTTCCGCATCAACATCACCAGAACCGGCAACTACAATCTGCAGACTGTCCACTTCGCCGCGGCCAAAATCGATGCTGCCCGAACCGTTAATCTGAGCCTTGATATCCCCGCTGACTTGGTCGATATCAACATCGCCGGAGCCATTCACGGTCACATTCACCTGGCCAACCGCTTCACAGGTCAAATCCCCACTGCCGTTCACGCTGCCCGTTAGGACGTCAAGGTCAGCCAATTCGGCACTACCCGAACCATTCACGCTCACCGTTGCCTTTTTAAAGGGGATCTCCACTTCGGCGCTGCTGGAACCGTTCACCATCAGGGTCAAATCCTCGCCCCGATCGGAGCCAAAGGCTATTTCCACGTAATTGTGGGTGCCGTTTGATACACCAATGCTGTCCCTGCGGTATTTGACCCGCAGTCTGTCCTGCTCTTGGTTGATCACTAAGTTGTTCAAAAAGAGAGGCGTTCCCTGGGCAGAAACCCGTGTCTTGTTATCAGGTGATCTGGTCACCGAGAACTCGGCATGGGCTACAACAAGCTCCAATGACTTAATTCCCTCGAAAGTCTCCTGTAGTTCCGTCAGGCTATGGTTCACCGCCGGCGGGATGTACCGTTCCTCGGCGAAGGCAAAGCGGATATCACCAAGGCCTTTGTTCACAATTTCCAAACCGGAGAGGTTAGCTGAACTCCCATCCTTGAAGATCACCGTATCGCCCGTGCTCACTTCCACCTCTTTGTCCGAGTAGCAGCCGACGTTACCGAAAGTGTGCACCAACTTCAGCTTATGCTCGTCAAATTCGGGAAAAGAGAACTCCCCTTCCCCATTGGGCTCCCGCTGTTCCCGGCCGAAGAGTTCTTCAATTGATGTCCCCAAGACCTGAGCCAACCTGGGTAAAATGGTGATCTCAGGGAAACTCACTTCATTCTCCCATTTGGACACAGCCTGAGCAGTAATGCTGTCTCTTATACACATCT
>DGFC01000101.1 GCA_002391465.1 Firmicutes bacterium UBA3910
AGATGTGTATAAGAGACAGCCTCTAGATCGAGGTGGTTTGTGGGCTCATCAAGGATTAACAGGGATGGCCGATCCAGAAGGAGCCTGGCCAGCCCGATGCGCATCTGTTCGCCTCCGCTGAAGGTGCCAAGCTGTCTAGTAAGATCGGCTTCACTGAAACCGAGTCCGCTCAGTACGGAATTGATCTGCACCCGATACTGATAACCCCCTAAATGCTCAAACTGGGCCTGTACCCGGCCGTATCTGTTCATCACCTTGTCCAGTTCTGGACCGGGGCTGAGGCTGGTCATCTCTACCCCAAGCTCCTCCATCTCCCTCTCTAAGTCAATTTGCTCCCGAAAGGGCTGGACAAGGAATTCGTGTAATGTAATGTGGGGATCAAGCTCTGTCTGTGTCAAATAGCCCATTGTGACGCCGCCGCGAACGGAAATATCTCCTCGATCGGGAGCATACTCCCCTGCCAGCGTCTCAAGCAGAGTGGTCTTGCCCACACCGTTGGCCCCAACCAGGCCGATACGGTCAGCCTGGGCAATAACAGCCGATACCTCCTGAAAGATCAGCTGATCCCCATGGTATTTCCAAAGATCCGAAATGGTGATCATGTAAGAGCGCTCACCGCCTTAAAATGGACTAATGCGCAGGTTCTGCCGTTCTTTATGCCGTTTTAGAGCTAATTCGATGAGGCGATCGAGAAGCTCGGAATAGGGGAGACCTGAGCTCTCCCACAGTTTGGGATACATACTGATGGGGGTAAAGCCAGGCGTTGTGTTTATTTCATTGACGAGAATCTCATTTTGTTGAGTCAGGAAGAAATCTACCCTGCCCATGCCGGAACAGTCCACTGCCCGGAAGGCACGCATCGCCAACTCCTGGATACGTTCAGTAAGTTCAGGTCCAATGGGTGCCGGGATAATCAGACGCGAGTCTTCGCTGTGGTATTTCGCTTCGTAATCGTAAAACTCGTGGGCGGGTACAACTTCCCCCGGCACAGACGCCTGAAGATCGTTATAGCCCAATACGCCGCATTCAATTTCCCTGACCCCAACCGCGCCCTGCTCCACAACCGCTTTGCGGTCATACTCCAAAGCAATTTCCATAGCCTGCGCAAGCTCTGAACGTTCTTTCACCTTGCTTATCCCAACACTGGAGCCCAAATTGGCCGGTTTCACAAAGAGGGGATAGGTCAAACTAGCCTCTAAGCGCTCTACTACCGCTTGGGTGTCCCGCTCCCACTCATACCGGTAGACTACCTCCCATGGCAGAAGGGGTAACCCAGCCTCTTTAAAGAGGCTGCGCATGAGCGCCTTATCCAAGGCGGCAGCCGAGGCAGCTACCCCCGCCCCCACATAGGGAAGTCCAGCCATATCCAAGAGACCCTGAATAGTGCCGTCCTCGCCGTAGGGGCCGTGGAGTACCGGGAATACCACATCCAGACCGGAGTTTCGGGTTGGATCGGGGTAAATCTGTATAGGACCGTCCCAACTCCCATCCTTGTTGATCTTGATGGGTATGACCTCGTATTTCTCCTTATTCAGCGCTTCCACAACATAACGGGCGGACACCAAAGAAACCTCATGTTCCCCAGAACGACCGCCGTAAATGACCGCCACTTTCATTTTAGACATTTTCTGATCTCGCCTACCTTCTAGTCACATATACAGATAGCATCCATTTCCACTGCCACACCCTTGGGCAGTCCACTCACTGCCACACAAACCCGCGCCGGGGGATCTGTGGGGAAGAACTCCGCGTAGATCCTATTCATGGCCTCAAAATCAGCCATGTCCGTTAAGTAAACTGTTACCTTCACCGCTTGGCTAAGGCTGCTGCCCCCTGCCCGAGCGATACTATCCAGGTTTTTCAAGACCTGTGTGACTTGGTTTTCGAAGGAATGATATGCAATCTCGCCGGTGTTCATGTCTACGCCCAGCTGTCCTGAGATAAAGAGTAGATTACCGGCCTTAACTGCCTGGCTGTAGGGACCTACCGCGGCAGGCGCACCATCTGTGTGCACGATTTGACGCATAGTGCTCCCCTTCCTGATCTGAGTTTTATGTACCTTAACTACTTCCCGTTTTCGCACCTGTTTTCCTGTCTAGCTTCTGAAAAGAACAAAGGGCAGGTCTAAGCCCGCCCTTCCTCGATCTAACGCAGGAGAACTACTTCCACAATCTTGAAATAAATGATCAGCGAAAGGCCGTCCACAATAGTGGTAATGACCGGTCCAGCCATAATCGCAGGATCCAGCTTAAGACTCTTGGCGATTAGGGGCAGGACACCTCCTGTAGTCTTCGCCAAGATCACTGTAATAAAGAGGGCTGTACAGACCACAAGGGACATTAAGGGCTCGCCTGGATACATTATGGTCAGGCGCACGAAATTGACTGTCGCCAAAACGACACCGGTAATGGCGCCTACGCCCAATTCTTTACGCATCACCTTACCGAAATCGGCAGGTGTAATTTCACTCAAGGCCATACCGCGAATGACCAGCGTAGAACTTTGAGAGCCTGCATTACCACCCGTGTCGGTTAGCATGGGAATGAACGTGACCAAAAGGGGTAGGGCGATAAACGCCTGTTCATAGCGCTGCAGCACTGCACCGGAAATCGTGGCTGAGAGCATCAGGATGGTCAGCCAGAGAATCCGGTTTTTGGCCAATGTAAAAACGCTCGTTTTCATATAGGGTTCTTCACTGGGGGCGGTAGCGGCCATGATCTGGAAGTCCTCTGTGGCCTCCTGGTGAATAACCTCAACAATGTCGTCTACTGTTACAATACCTACCAAGCGGTTTTCGTGGTCCACTACGGGCAGGGAGAGCAGATCGTAATGGGCAAAGAGACGGGCCACCTCTTCCTGGTCGTCCAAGGTGTGGGCATAGACAATCTTTGTCTCCATAATGTCTCCAATTACCTCAGAATCATCGGCCAAAAACAGCCGCTTAACTGTTACAACGCCCTCTAAATGCCTGTTGCTGTCAATCACGTAGCAGGTGTAAACCGTTTCCTTGTTAAGGGCGGTGCGCCTGATCCGCTCAAATGCTTCCCTCACCGTCATGTGCTTTTTCAGATCGACAAACTCGGCAGTCATGATGCTGCCGGCCGATTCGGGCGGATACTGGAGAAATTGATTGATCAGGGCCCTCGTTTCAGGGGACGCGTTACGCAGGACGCGCTTGACAACCCCGGCTGGGGCTTCCTCCAAGAAGTCAGCGGCATCATCCACAAAGAGCTGGTTGATAATGCTGCCCACCTCTTGATCGGTAATGGAGCTAACGATCTGATTCTGCACGCTAGTGGATAGATAGGCAAAAACCTCCGCGGCCCGGTCCTTGGGTAGGGATCTAAATACCACCAGTGCATGCTCGCTGCGGAGTTCTTCCATCAAAACAGCGATGTCCGCATCGCGGATGTGGGATAGTTCATTGCGGAGTGTGAGGAAATCTCTGTCTTCAATCAGCTGTTCCAAATCACGCCAGGTTCTGGTCTCCATGTTTTTATCCTCCTTTTATTTAATTTTCGGAGTCTAAAAACGAGCGTCACCCCTGTTGGGCGTGGAAAGGGGGCCTGATTGTCAGATGAGCGCCTAAAGGCGTTTCATCCGCGCACGGCCATCCCTCCTGGTCGACACTCGCTTTTCTACTCGGACTACTGCCACTGGCCACTCATCTTCCCCCCTTTGGTGTGATCTACCCTTAGTCTAACATTATTGAGCTTTACGCGCAATTGGTGCAAGAAAAAACCCCCTTACGGGGGTATTCTTCCTAATTGGCAATTTTGTTAACCGCAGCTTCTGCACTGGGCGGAAAGATGTGGGTGAGGAACTCCTCCACATGCTTGATGGGGATTACCTCTACACCATCTGTAAAGCGGGAAATGTCGTCCCAGTTATCGGCGGGTATAAACACCTTTTTGATGCCAGCCTGTTTAGCTCCGTAAATCTTGGAGTGGAGGCCGCCCACTGCCTTAACCCGGCCGCGGATGGATACTTCACCGGTAACCGCAATATCCTGGGGTACGGGGAGATTCTGTACCGCACTGATGATGGCAGCTAAAATGGCAAGCCCGGCTGAGGGTCCATCGATGTTGCCACCGCCCACAACGTTCACATGGATATCGTAGTCCCCCAGATCTTGGCCAGTTAAGGAACGGAAGACTGAGGCCGCATTGAACACGCTGTCTTTAGCCATACTGCCTGCCGTATCATTGAACCGGACTACCCCTTTACCCTTCTCTCTGCTGGGAAAGGCCACCGCTTCGATTTCGATCACAGAGCCCAAATAACCGCTCACACCCAGGCCTAAAACGCGCCCCACCTCTTTGTCAGGGGACGCTTTAATGCCCACATAGGAGCTGAGCCGGGCAGACTGGATTACCTCCTGCACATCGGCTAACGTTACCAAAATCCGCTGTTTGGGGTCAGCGCCCCGGTACAATGCGTTTCCGTACGCATCGGCTAAGAGCCTGGTCGCCCTGCGTCCCTCAATTGTGTACTCCGCAATTGTGTCCGCCACACCCTCTTCCAGATCGGCCTCTAAGCGCCCAGCTGCCGCCTTAACAATCTCCACAATGTCAGGCGGGGTGAGGGGTTCAAAGAACACCTCTGCGCAGCGAGAGCGAAAGGCCGGGCTGATCTCCGATGGATCCCTGGTTGTGGCTCCGATTAAGACAAAGTCTGCGGGAGCACCCTTGCTGAAGAGGTGGTGAATGTATTTGGGGATCTGGGGATCGTGGGGATCGTAATAGGACGATTCAAACACGACCCGCTTGTCCTCGAGCACTTTCAGCAGTTTATTCTGCAAAACCTGATCGAGCTCGCCAATCTCGTCAATGAAGAGCACGCCGCCGTGGGCTTCCGTTACCAGTCCCAGTTTAGGTTCTGGCACCGAACCGTCGGCCAAATCACGCCGAGCCCCTTGGTAAATGGGATCGTGTACCGACCCGAGCAGGGGATTGGTTACTTCCCTCGGATCCCAGCGCAGGGTTGTCCCATCCACTTCCACAAAGGGAGCATCCTCCACAAAGGGCGTGTAATCACGTGTCTTGGCATACTGCAGCGCCAAACGGGCCACAGTTGTTTTACCCACACCGGGAGGCCCATAGAGGAGAATGTGCTGGGGGAAGGGAGAGCTCAGTTTGGAAAGGAGCGATTTGATGGCCGCATCCTGGCCCACCACTTCCTCTAGCGTGCGGGGCCGCATCAGCTCAGCGGTGGAATGGGCGAGACTTCGGCTTTCCAGTACCTCAAGCTCAGCGTATTTCTTCAAAGTCTGGGCATTATCTGGGCCAGCTTCCTCTTTCAACACCTGCATGCGGATTTCCTTAATGTAGTCCAAATGGCGCTCCTGCATCTTGGCGTTGATCTTCTGCTCTAAGCGATCTTCCACCGTACGCCGGGCCAAAAGCTCGGCTATGTTTTCCTCCAGATCCTCTAAAACAGACTCTGCCTCATCCAAAGATCTCTGTTCCACGATGGTGGGATCTTCGTAGATCAAACGCTCTAAGGCCAGCACCCTATCTTCCAGTTTATCCGATTCCATTAACTCCAAAGAGTCGAGCTTGCCCGCTTTTATGACCAGTTGGTCATGGCCGTGGATCTCGGTAAGTACGTTTAACAATGCTGTAACTTGATGTTCCAGCAGGAACCGCTTATCCGAGCTTGTCTCTTGTTTATACTGACTCATATCCAATGACATTTACCCCTTCACGCCAGAATTGCTGTTTAACCCCCCACCACTTTAACCTTGAGCGGTGTGTGGACCTGGGGATGGATTTTCACTACGATTGGGAAGGTCCCCAGGCTCTTAATTGGCTCCGCCAATTCTATTTTCCTCTTGTCAATTTCTACCGAAAACTGCTTGCGGAGGGCATCTGCAATTTCTTGGGTCGTTACCGAACCAAACAGTTTACCGCCTTCCCCCACCCGTGCCGTAACTGCCACTACCTGATCCTTAATACGTGCTTCCAAATCCCTAACTTCCTGCAGTTCACGCTCGGCCTTGGCCGCTTCCCGTTTCTTCTCCTGCTCCACCTGGCGCAGGTAGCCCGGTGTGGCCTCGGCGGCTAAACCCCGGGGAATTAAGAAGTTGCGGGCGTAACCTTCCTTCACATTGACAATGTCGCCCTTTTTCCCGATCTTGTTCACATCAGCCAGAAGAATGACTTTCATTCTGCCAACCTCCTTAGTTTTCTAATTCCCGCAGCTTGCGAAAATCAAAGACGTTGTCCGTCGCGCCCAATAGGACCACAAACATGGAAATGATTTCGGTTGTAAACAGGAAAAATATAAACAGCACCCGCAGAAAGCGGGCGATTTCCCGTTCGTTGAAAAAGTGCCAGACCACAGCCAGCCCCATAATTAAGTAAACCCCAAAGATCACAATAAAGGTGTTGATGCCAAGCCCTAGGATTACCGCCGGCAGTGGAACAAACCGGGAGAGAAGCATCACGCCCAACCCAAACAGCAGGACAACACCGAAATGGGGGGGCAAAGTCCATTGGGTGAAGGGCTTAACCCAAGGCACGGCTTGGTCCCCTAGGCGCTTTAGAATCATGCGCACCACACCCAAATTGAGGAAGGGAATACCTACTGCTGCAATTAGAAGCAGGGCAGGCAGTGCCCACTGCATGAGAAACTGGGCAGTCTGTAGAAGTTGATCATAGCGTTCCAGCGCTTGGGCGTCAAGTCCAAGGCCTTGGGAAATTTCCTTGGCCTGTTCTATGGACGTGACCATCATGTTCATCATTTCGGTAAGCATGTTCTCCCCTAAGATCAAGGAAAAGAGGAGAAACTCCAGCATGAGCACGACTATGGTAGCAATGGTGCCCACCACCATAAGTTTGGTGAAGGAGAACTTCTCCCGCAGCCCCATACCCAGTGCCACGCTGAGGAAGCCCCAGATAACTATGGAGATGCCTGCAAAAAGATGCCCGCCCACCAGTCCGGCCACCACTGCAGCTGCCAAGGCAGCAAAAATTCCGGCCCGAATGTCATGGCGGTAAACCAAAATGATCAAAGGCACCGGTATAAGCAGGGGCGGAAAGCCAAGGTAATTCCCAATTAGGGTAAGAAGGACCGTGATTGCACCGAGCATGGCCCCCTCGGTTAAGGAACGTGTTTTCATAATACTACCCCTCTTGTTTCGCCGTATTCGAAAAAGGAGCAGCTGAGCTGCTCCCGTGTTTGTTATTCAACCGTATAGGGCATCAATGCCATGTACCGAGCACGCTTGATTGCCACTGTCAGCTGCCGCTGGTGCCTGGCACAGTTGCCGGTAATCCGCCGAGGTAGGATCTTGCCCCGGTCTGTGATATGCCGGCGCAGCCGTCCTGCTTCTTTGTAGTCGATCTGATCTATTTTATCGACACAGAAGGAACAGACTTTTCTTCTGCCCCTGCGGCCTCTTTCTCTTGCCATTTTCTCGCCTCCAAACCAAATCGTTTAAAATGGAACATCATCAAACTCTGGTTCGGGCGGCCCATCTCCTGATTCATAACCTTGACCCTCGGAATCGCGACCCCAGTCCAAGAACTGGACTTGATCGGCCACAACTTCCGCTGCTTTACGCCGAATCCCATTTTGGTCATCGTAGGAACGGATCTGCAGGCGGCCTTCCACCGCAACGAGACGTCCCTTGTTCAAGTGATTGGCACACACTTCAGCCAGTTTGCGCCAAGCCACGATATCGATAAAGTCCGCTTCCCGCTCTCCGCTTTGGGATACAAAGGATCGGTTTACCGCGAGCGTAAAACTGGTCACCGCCACACCCGACTGGGTATAGCGCAGTTGTGGATCAGCTACGAGTCGCCCAATAAGAA
>DGFC01000161.1:0-2160 GCA_002391465.1 Firmicutes bacterium UBA3910
AGATGTGTATAAGAGACAGGGTATGTGCGGCCAGGGCCTGATGCTTGGGCCGGGACTGGCGGAAATAGCGGCTGAGGCCATAACAGAAGGGAAAGAACAACCCGAGATATTTGAAGATCTATCTCCCTATCGTGATTTCAGCGGTGAGGAACTTCTGCAGTAAAATAATCAAGGAGAGGTGATCGTTGTGTTAAACGGAATTCCGATCATGCCCCGCCCCAAAAACGAACCCGTTTTTGGTTATGGGCCGGGCAGCCCGGAGCGGGCAAAGCTGAAAGCAGCCCTGGCTGAGCTGAGCAGCAGGGAACTGGAAATCCCCTTGGTGATCGGTGGTAAAGAGGTCCGAACTGGGAAAATGGGCGACTGCGTCATGCCCCATGCCCACCAGCACCGCTTAGCCACGTATCACCAGGCTGGACCAGAGGAAGTGGAAGCGGCCATTGAAGCGGCTTTGGCAGCCAGGCAGGAATGGGCTAACATGCCCTGGGAGCAGCGGGCCGGTATTTTCATGAAGGCAGCAGAAATCCTGTCTAATGAAAAACGCTATCTGCTCAACGCAGCCACCATGCTCGGCGTCAGTAAAACACCTGTCCAAGCCGAAATCGACTCTGCCTGCGAGCTGATCGACTTCTGGCGTTTCAACGTATCTTATATGGAAGACATTTATCGGCAGCAGCCCAACTCCACTCCCTTGAGCTGGAACCGCCTGGAGCATAGGGGCCTAGAGGGCTTTATCTTTGCCGTTACTCCCTTTAACTTTACAGCCATTGCGGGCAATCTACCCACCGCTCCGGCTATGATGGGCAACACTGTGGTCTGGAAGCCGGCTTCTTCTGCCGTTTATCCCGCTTACCATGTCCTTAAGATTCTAGAAGAAGCGGGACTCCCTCCCGGCGTAATCAACTTCATACCCGGGCCAGGCAGCGTAGTGGGTGATTTGGTAATCAAGCACCCTGATTTGGCAGGTATCCATTTTACGGGCAGTACTGAAGTGTTCCAGAATATGTGGCAGAGTGTGGGCCACAACATCCACAACTACAAGACCTATCCCCGTATCGTAGGTGAAACGGGCGGTAAGGACTTCGTCTTTGCCCACAGCAGCGCAGATGTCCCTGCCCTGACGGTAGCACTGGTCAGGGGCGCTTTTGAGTTCCAGGGTCAGAAATGCTCCGCCGCTTCCCGGGCTTACATCCCCAGAAGCATTTGGCCGGAGCTGAAGGAGCGCCTCATTGCCATGACAGAGGAACTGACAATTGGCGATGTCCGGGATTTCACCAACTTCATGGGTGCGGTGATCGATCGCAGTGCCTTTAATAGGATCGTGTCTTACATCGAATACGCTAAACAGTCGCCTGAGGCAGAAATACTTGTTGGTGGTACCTATGACTATTCCGTTGGTTATTTTATCGACCCCACCATTGTGGTAACAACTAATCCAAAAATGAAGTTGATGGAAGAAGAGATCTTCGGGCCTGTCCTAACCATCTATGTCTACGAAGACGACAAGCTCGCTGAAACGCTCGAGCTCTGCGACAAGACCTCACCCTACGGCCTAACAGGGGCAATCTTTGCCCAGGATAGAAGGGCAATCGTTTACATGACAGATGCCCTACGGGAGGCAGCCGGTAACTTCTACATCAACGACAAACCAACCGGTGCAGTTGTGGGCCAACAGCCCTTCGGCGGTGCCCGTGCCTCTGGCACAAACGACAAAGCAGGCAGTATGTTCAATCTTCTCAGGTGGGTTTCCCAGCGGGCTATTAAGGAGAACCTCTTGCCTCCTACCTGCTACCGTTACCCACACCTAGATGAAGAATAGATTCGACACAAACAGTGGGCCTGTACTAGCGACAGGCCCCTTTTTTTAGATGGAGGAAGGAGAAGACTGATGCTGTTTGGAGCAAGTACCATGACGTTTTTCCGCCGCCCAATTCTAGAAGCACTAGAGGCCGTTTTCCGCTGCGGTTTCGATTACGCGGAGATTTGGGTCGATCACGCCTGGGATGAACGGCAGGGAGCAGATAACGAAGCGATCCGCCGTCAATTAGAGCGCTTGGGCTTGAGGGCAACTGTCCACTGCCCCATCTTGGACATAAACATCACCAGTGCCAACCGGGGGATCCGGCGGGAGTCGGTCCGCCAGAACCTACTGACGATAGA
>DGFC01000161.1:2250-22801 GCA_002391465.1 Firmicutes bacterium UBA3910
CTTGAGGCCCACTGGGATTACCAGATCCAATCAATAAAGGAGATACTAGCTTACGCCGAAGAGCAAGGGGTCATGGCAGCGGTGGAGAACATGGACAGCGGCAAAGAGGTTGTTTCGGTTAAAAATGACGAAGATCTCAAACGCCTCTTCACTTTGTGCGAAAGGGAAAATGGGCTGGTCACATTGGACACAACCCATCTCGGTACGACGGAAAAGGTGTTAGAATTCATCGACGCCCTAGGCAGCCAAATAGCCCATCTACACCTCAGTGATGCGCTAGGGGATAAGATGCACCTCCGCCTGGGAGAAGGCAATCTAGACTTAAGGGCAGTAGCTAAGCAGCTCCAGACAGCAGGTTACACCGGAGTCTGCTCCTTAGAGTGTTTTGTCCCCAATGATGAAGGAATGCTCAAAAACGAGCTGGCAAAAGCGCGTGAGCTGTTCTCTGCCTAAGCGGCACTGGCGGCCGACCACTGGACCGCCTCGAGGTATGCTTCCGTAAGCACTCGAGGCGCCAAAGCAAGGGCAGCTGCCTGGTCCTCAATTCCCCGCCATCTGCCCTTTTCGTAGGCCAACACCACTTCCCATAGGTCTTGGAAGGGTCCGGTGCCGTAAATGAGCAGCTCCTGCATGGGAGCGGGTGCAGCTATTTCCTCTAAAATGTCTGGCATGGGCTTTTGCAACAGGACATCCAGCAGAGAAAAAAGCCCGGCTAGAAACAGCATTCCCTGGTAAGGACGCCATTTTGTCCGGGCTGCTAACAGCTCAATAAACCTGGCTCTAACCATAGAAGTTACCACCGCGATTCCCGGTTTGGTTACACTGATCCGCCGCAGGGCAACTAAAGACACCCATTTCCTGATCTCGCGTTCGCCTAAATAAACAAGGGCGTGTTTGATCGAAGTAATAGTCTCCCGCTTGGCAAAGGCGGCAGAGTTGACAAGTCTGATTAGGCTGTAAGAGAGGGAGACATCGCGGGAGATAATTTCAGCCAGCTCGTCAAAGTCAAACTCGGGCTCATTCACTTTGCTGATTAACCTAAGGCAGCTGATTTGGAGAGGATCGAGTTTTTTCGCTGTGACAATTTCCGGTCTGCTGAAGAAGTAGCCCTGAAAGAGGCGGAAACCTATATCCCGTGTAAGGCGGAACTGATCCCAGGTTTCGACCTTTTCGGCCAGTAGTGTGTAACGCTTATCCTTCAGGGGTTGGATAAACTTCACCAAAGCGTTACCTTCCACAGCCTGCAGGTCGATTTTGATAATATCCGCCAAATCGAGGAGGGGCATGAGGTTTTCTTGAAAGGCAAAGTCATCGAGGGCGAGTTTGTAACCTGCCTCCTTCAAACGGCGGCAATTCTGCACCGTGTTTTCATCGGCTACGACTGTTTCTAAGATCTCAATCACCAAATTCTCCGCAGGAAAGAGGGTGGCAATTTCCCTTTGCAGCAGGGCTGTGGAGAAATTGATGAAGGCGGGCTTGCCGTCAGTTAAACTGCTCAGCCCCAAGTTTTGGAAGGTATCGACAATTACTTCCGTGGAAGCTTCGTCGGCATTAACACCTGTGTAATGGTTGGTGAAGCCGCTGCGGTAAAACAGTTCATAACCGAAAACATTCAAATTGGCATCTAGAATCGGTTGGCGGGCCAGAAATACTGCCATTCATTTCACCCATTATCACCATTTGATACATTTGGTGTATTGTTATGAATGTTGATTCTGCCCCCGAACATCTTTCTCCTCCAAACCACCCCGTCCAAACACAACAAAAAAGGCGTGGACTTAGCCACGCCTTAATTCGAAATCTTGTTGTTTACTGGGGGTTAACGGTCAAAGTGATCTCAGCCGTATAGTGCCCAGCACGTTGATCCGAGATGCCGCCCGTTCCTGCGAAACCAAAGACCTGGTAAGCGTAGATCCCTTCTCTGTCTATGCTAGTCTCTTGTGCTGCTGCAACAGCGCCTGCAGTGGGGTAGAATCTACCGCTCTTGAAGAGGCCCAAGAGAGCAAGTAACGCATCTTCGGGTACTTCAACAAACTCCGTTTCGTGGTCACTATACCACGGTGTCTCGTACAGCAGCGCATGGTTTAGGTCAGCGAAATAGCCGATTTCCCATTTGGGTAGAATCTGTTCCGGAGGAAGCATGAACCGGGGCAGATCGTCCACACCCCACGACTGAAATACCCAATAAGTGGTGAGCATCTTGCTGTCATCGTAGACTTCATGCTGGAGCGCAGTTCCCGTAAAGACGAGATCCACGGGAGCATTCGTCTCCACGATAAAGCAGTTGGTATCGGTGAACTTCCTTTGGTTGGCAACCCCTGAATAATACTGGAAGTTCATGTTGGGTTCATCCTCCTGCCACTCCCCGATTGGGATGATGAAGAACCAGCCTGTCTGATGCCACTTGGTCTTCTGCGCCTTTACGCTAGCATAGGGTGCCACTTTGGCTCCGACCTCAATCTCTCCCTTATCCAGGGCAAACGCAGCGGTGCCCAAGACTAAAACCAGCGCCAAAACTAGAATCAAAGTCTTTTTCATTCTATCCTTCCACCCTTCCAAGGTTGGTCTTCTTTGGGACAAAGTCCACTATTATTAGAGTTCTTCTACCGTGATTTCAATGACCGTTTCGTAATCACCGGCTGCAATGGAGCTGATAGATGGAATCTCGATCCAACCCTTAACGGTGTATTCCTTTACACCTTTAGCATAGAGCTGGTTCCAGCCAACCGAAGCATTACTCTTTGTGATTTCATAGCCTTCCACCAAGAATTTGTAGGGTACGGGAACCCATTCATTGTCTTCCAGTGTTAAAGTCAGCTTGACGTCACAGTTGGCTTCTACCGTAAACACTCCATTTGTAAGGGAGTCAAACTGGCCCGCCTTACCTTCCAGATCGAAGAAGATGCCATCGCTGACCACCAACACTTGAGCATAGGCTCCGATGGTTGCTTCGATCGGGATAGTGTCTTTCAACAAAGGGGAAGGAGGCCCCTCCACGGCGAAGGCAGTAGCCCCCAGAACAAGGACCAAAACGAGCATTAGACTCATGCTTGCAAAATTTTTCATTATTGTTCCTCCTTAATAATGTTTCTCTGACCAATGTTTTTGTGATAGTCTGAACTGAACCGTGTGCTACTCTGCCATGCCCACCTCCCTTGTTTGTCGCACTTGGGTCTGTTACGGCCCAAGTCTCTGTACAAGTGTGGTACAAGCTCCATGTGTAGGTTATGTATTTCGTAGGAAACTTATACCAACTCAGCCGCAAATGCTACAAAATTTCCTGCAAATCGTTTCTGGACCACAGACCATTTCTATGGAAACCATTCCTATTCGGTGACCATAATCTCCCTGGTCTCCACAAGGATCTCCTGAGATCCATCCCTGATGGTAAACTCGCCTGTTAAGATGCCCGCAGGTAGCTCTGGGGCCAATGCAGTTGTGTGAACTGACTGGCCGGGCAGAAGTTTGGTCATGCCTTCCGGCAGTTCAAAGGCCAATCGGTCAATGTATGCTCCTTCTTCGTCCAGCAGTACCAGGGTTACTTCAGGCAGAAACGCCGCATTGCCGGTGTTCACCAAGTCCAGCGACAAGTAAGTACCTTCATTGGCCACCAGTTTGCCCCCTATACTGCGGATCTCAATCGCCTTTCGCAGGTCCGTGCCAATAGAAAGGTCAACGGGTGCCACCGTTTCACTCAGAGGCTCGTTGGTGACAGCGTCAAAGGCTTTAAAGACCACTTGCCCGTGGTACGTTCCGTCCTCCGCTTCCCTAGGTACCGCTATCGTTACTGCGAAGCGGGCCTTGGTTCTGGCCGGCAGTTCAAATTCATTGCCCGTACGCAGTTCCAGCCACTCATGGGCAGCGTGTTCATCGCTTGTTGGGGCTCTGCCCAAGGCTATCTCTATGCGCAGCGGGCTGGTCAATATGTTTTCCACTTCGAAGATCTGCGTTTTTCTTTCCCCAGCCCTGAGCTGGTGTTCCGCTTGGGTTGGGCTGACAGCAAGGGCAGCCCCTTCCGCCAGACCTTTGTAGGTGAACTGTCCAGGCTCAACCGTTAGCGTTTCAGTACGCAAAATCTGGCCACTCTCACCGTAGCGGAAGAAAATTTGTAACGAGTACTCCCCTGGCAGCAGTGGTCGATCTATTTCTCCCTTAAATAACACCTCAGCGCCTGGATAAATTCTTGTGGCATCGGTTCCAGCCGTATGGCCGGACTCCGTTCTGAGCGTAACCCGCTCCACCAAACGCCGGTCCTTATCCCGAATTGCCACTTCACCAGAGGCCAAATAATCTAGGGGTGAATCGTTGAGGAACCTAGCTTGGATCTCAGGTTCCCCCTGTTCATTGGCCACAACCGCAAAATCCGACAACTGAGCCGACGGACGAAGACCGGCCCTTTCCACCCGAATACTTAGACGCACTGCATAACGAATCTTAAAGCCGATGCCCGATGTTATTTCAGGTGGCCTGGGCTCAACCATCACAATCACCGTATGGGAGCCGCTGGCTGAATAAGGAACACGTATCGTTCCCCTAACCTCAGGCTTTTCACCCGGCCTCACTTTGACCACATCACTGTCCAATGTGACCCAGCTGGTGGCAGAAAAGGCCGGGTTGGTAGGCAGCTGATAAGCAAGTCCACCGCTCAGCTGCTGCACGGGCTCGTACAAAGCCAAATCAACCGTCTCTTCCTCTTCACCGGGCAAAAGCTCAATCACAAACTCCCTTTGGTCGCCGGGCCTCACATTCAGCTCGATAACTAGGGGGCGAACGCCCACCGCTTCTACCACAGGCCCATCAGTCAACAAAACAAGTGCTATGACAGCAATGAACAATAATGTAAATTTGCGTCTCTGCAAAGACATAACATCTCCCTCCCTGTTTAATCTTCCATCCTAACGTCAATTCTTATCTCACCAACATAGCTACCGGCCCGGTGTTCCCAACCTGCCTTTGTTTGCAGCCCAAAACTGAGTTCGGTACTCCCACTACCCGAAATTGTTACTCCATCCATTAAGGGTTGTGGTTCTTCCTCGACAAGCCATAACATTAGAGGTGGATAGGGGGTTGCTTCCGCCCATACGGACGGGATATCAGCCTCTTCGGTTTTATAAAACAAACCCTTTGAGGAGAGTGTAATAGTCCAGCTTACGTTGGCCTGAACGTTAATTGTCATGGGCGTCTCCGTCTCCCAGACCCCGGGCCCAGGTATGTCCATTTCTATTTGCTCTGGATCGGTGGTAACTTCGATATAAGGCTCTACAGTGATTTCAACCGGAATGTCCGGACCATGGGGTGAGCTGAGCGTACCCTGGTAAGTACCTGCCCAAACCTCCTCATCGTACTTCACACCGAATTTCACCTCAGCGTATTCATCGCTGCCCGCAAGCAGTCGGAATTGATAGAAAGCCCACCTAACGGTCTGTACCTGCGAATCATAGGGTGTCTCCACTAAAAGCAGGTGGTTGGGAAAGGGGTTCCCATCTGCGTCAACCAATTGGGAGAGGGTGAAATCCAGGGGCAAGGTATCCTCGCCCACCCTCACCAGCTTGAACTCTACAAACTCAACCCTATCTCGAGCAGGCGGTCCAACCAGTTCTAACTGTATGGGCCCATCCTCCACGTCGTACTGAGCCTTGTCCGCTGCCAAAGTCCAATTTGAGGCTGTAAACATGAGTATTATGAGCAGCACGAGCCATTTTGTTGGCCTCAGGCCTGTCTTCCTCACCGTCAATCCCCCGTTTCCCCTTCCATAGGTAGTATTTCCCTCATTTGCCAAACTATCCAAAGAGGGGCTGTCAGCCTAGAATCTCAGTCGCAGCCCCGCGGTTATGGTGCTACCTGCACTATCCTGCCAGGACCAGGCCAGATAAGCTCCCAGTGGCATTTGCCGCCGCAGGGCAAGACCCGCTTCATGGCGTACATCCTTCCCCGCCCATTTCTCAGCCTGATACCAGAGGGATGCTGACTTTATGTCCTGTTCCAGGCGGAGCCGCCAATCCAGCTCCAATCGCTTGGCCGGTTCGGCCATGGTAAAGCGGATAGGAAGGACAGCAGCGGAAATCCGAGTTCCTTCTCCCAAATTGAGCTGGTCACAGAGACCCACCAAAAGGGCCTGTTCTTGCCCCACCAACTCCACAATAAGGTATAAATCCTCGTTGATCGCACCTTCCGCACCGATGACGTAAGCAGACTCAGGCAGCGTCTGAACTGAGGCATAGATTCTGTTCCTTGGGCTTAGTGGCACAGACCCGGCTGCATCTATTCCTCGCCTCTCCCCGGCAAGCATTACACCCGCCTCCAGCTCCATAGGAGGCCGGACCTGATACTCCCCTTCCATAAACCGCCGCAGGCCAGCAATTGAACCTACTGACAGGAACGGGACATCAGCGGGCAGGGTCTCAACTGAAAAGGGTGCCCCAGCTAGATAGAGGGCGAAGTACTGCTTTTCAGTTCTACTGCCAACCTGAACTTCTCGAGATACGACCGAGATGGGGCGTTTCGGGTCCCGACCCACCGGAACGGTTGCGGAAGCACTGACCGCACTGCCATCTAAAGTCGCATAAACAAGACCCACTTCTGACTCAATCTGGCCTGCTTGTTCCCTTATCCTAAGGGGCAGCAGGCTGATCTCCAGCCTATCCTCCTTGTGACTTTGGGAGTTGACCGGTAGGGGCGTGCTGGAGATGTTCACAACTAACGGTTCACCTTCCAGCGTGAGCAGCCATGAGTTGTATCCGCCTTCTTCCTGCGACCAGCCCCAGTTAGCTTGTAGACTGGGATTGAAGTGGTAGTCACTCTCAAAGAGGAGGTCAAAGGCGAAGTCCTCGTCCATTAACAACCACAAGCCATTTCCTTCCCTGCTCGTATCCACATCCAGGCCCAGGCTGAGTAGGGCCCAAGCTTCCTTTTTTAACTCCACGAAATGAAGGGCATAGCCAACCACTGCTTTCCCTGGAGAGGCTGTCCAATTCTCCCAACCGTCTGTCAGAAGCTGTTGGGCAATCTCAACTGTCCAGCCCGAGTCGGTGTCCTGTGCTGCAGCGATGGGCACTAGCGACAACAAGCAGGCTAAGCAGACCAAGATATGAATGATAGGTGAATGGACATTCCATGCAATTCTCACTGTTGATCCCCCATTACTTGAGCACGGGAGTGACGAAAATCAGTAACTCCTTCTCGGCTGCTAGAGTTGTATCGCTTCTAAAGAGCCAGCGGATGATGGGAATGCTGCCCAAAACGGGTACCTTCCGGCTCTGTTCCCCCGCCTCTTCCAATGTCATACCGGCCAGTACCGCAGTCTGTCCATTCTGCAACTGCACGGTAGTGGAAACGGAAGACTGCTTCACCACCAGGTTGCTGCGGGATTCACTGACCAAATGGCTCATCCCCGGTGCGATGGTGAGGATGATTTGCTCACCGAAAACCTGCGGTGTTACCTTCAGACTCATCCCCACTTCAACCCGCTCGACCCGGGTGGCCTTGTCACCCGAATCGGCCAGTAGCAAAATTTGCCTGTCACCCACAAACAGGTGGGCTGCCTGTCCATCGCTTACCAAAACCCGTGGATCGGCGTGGACCTTAGCCTCATTGGTCTCCTCCAGGGCCTTAAGGTTGAGGAGGAGATTGCCCAGGGCGTTTGTCTCCAAGAAGTGGAGGTTATCCCTTAGGTTCAAACCACCAGCCCAGGTTTCAGCCTTACCGTTTTGCCCCGTTGTGGCGAGCTGGAATAAGTTAGTGCCCAGCTCTTTCAAGGCCTTGGTGGACACCTCTGTAATGATCACTTGGATTTCCACCTGCTTTTGGGGTTGATCCAGCTCCTCGATGAACTTTAGAATCTTCTCCAGTTCCCTCGGCGGTGCTGTGATAGTGAGAACGCTGCTGCTCCGGTCCCCCTTAACGTAACTGAGCAGAAAGGATGGTAGCATTGACATCACCCGGTCTGCTGTTACGTGTTTCAAAAAGACCAGCTCTGTGTCGGCCAGCTCCGCAAAGGTACTGCTGCGGGGATCGGGAAGACCAACAAGATAAAAGTCATCGATTTTGCGAAAAGTGAAACCTCCACCGATTAGGATCAGGCGCAGCGCTTCCTCCAGGGGTACATCCACCAGGTCGGCCGTGACCACACCGCTCACAGTGGAATCGGGAATGATGTTGATCCCAGTCTGAAGTGTGATCTCATTTAAGGCATCCTTAATGCCTGTCTCAAACAAAAACAGATTGACGCGGGGCTCCTCCACCTCCGCTGCCCGAGCCGCCCCGCCCAGCAGCACAAGAAAAACTAGTACGAGCAGGAATAAACGTCGTTCTTTCATTGATTGTCCCTCCAGTTTTGACTGTCTTTGGGTTTTGATTTGCTTACGGATTATCGGGTACCACCGTCAACAAAATCTCGCCGGTATAGGTCTCGGCCGGGTTCTCCCAGGTTGCAATAAGCTGGAAGTCAAAGGTTACTTCCGCCACACCTGGAGGACCGCTCATCACCGGCCTGCGCTCCAGGGTTATCTCTTTCCACGCTTCCACGTCCGAATCAGGCGGCAGACGCCAGCGAAGTTGGGAAATGTGGATCAGCCCACCCCGCTGCCCAAAGAAATATTCCTCAGGCGCAGAGATCAGAAGCGTATAGGGTACATTACCTGATACGGTGGCGAGTAAAGCTCGCTTTTTAGTGGCCACAACCCCTGTTTTGGTCCGTTCAGCCGTGCCCATGATGTAATCAAAGTCCTCAGGCTCAAAGACCAATTCCCCCGCATCCAACTCCAGGTGAATCATCTGGGGGACGATGGCCGAGACCGACATGTTAGCCCGATCCAGGGCATGGGCTGCGCTGCCTGCCAGGAGCAGCAGTGTTAATGCAATACTTGTGGCATACCTTCCCACGTCCGCACCTCCTCACCTATACTATTTCCCAATTCTTACCTGTTATGCGAAAATTTACTTTTAATTTTTCCGCCTCTAAAACCGAGCCCAAACCGCCCGGCAGGCACAAAAAAACACCGCAGGCAACACTTAGAGTGTCACCTGCGGTGTCTCACGCTTCTCTTATTCAGTTAAGGGTATTGCAAAGGATGAATGGTCTTCGGCCAGATAGGTGTTGGGAAACACGGTGCGCGCTTCACCAACAAGTTTCTGGTATGTTTGGGGCGTATAGCGGGAGCTGAAATGGGTGAGGATGAGCATTTTGACATCAGCATCCTTGGCGATTTGGGCCGCCTGGAGCGTTGTGGAATGGAAGAACTCGTACGCCCTATCCTCCAGTTTGCCCCCAAAGGTTGCTTCATGGACAAGTACATCCGCTTCTTTGGCCAGCTTCAGGGAAGCTGCTGTGTAACGGGTGTCACCTAGAATCACCACGTGCCTGCCCCTACGGGGCGGCCCCACAAAATCTTGACCATTGATTACTCTACCATCATCCAGCGTCACTGTCTCCCCTGCCTTCAGGAGTCCGTAAATGGGTCCGGGCGGAACCTTGAGTTCCTTGAGACGCTCCGCATCGAGCCTGCCGGGTCGATCCGGTTCTTCCAGCCGGTACCCATAGCTGGGCAGACCGTGTTCTAATAGGGCGAGCCTTACTCGCCAATCTTCGATTTCCAATTCCTCGTCTGGACGGAGCTCCCTGATCTCCAGGGGGTAGCTCAAACGGGTACCACTCACATCCAGGGCCGTTTCCACAAAACGGCGCAGGCCCATGGGACCATACAGGTTCAAAGGCACATCCTTAGACGAAAAGGACCTGCTGGCCAAAAGGCCGGGCAGACCGAAGATGTGGTCCCCGTGGAGGTGGGTGACAAAAATTCGAGTCACTTTGCGCAAGCTCCAGGGGGAAGCCAATATTTGATGCTGCGTTCCCTCCCCGCAGTCAAAAAGCCAAACGTCACCGGGCGGCGCAGGCATGCGCAGAGCCAAGCTGGTCACATTGCGCTCCAACGAAGGTTTACCTGCCCCAGTGCCGAGAAAGTATAAAAGCACTAAATATAATCCTCCTAATTCAGTTCAGTTTCCAGAAACTGTTCGTAATCGATCAACTGAAGTCCTTCCGGGCTCAAGAGAAAAACTTGTTCAAAGACTTCTTTAATGAACTTGCGGTCATGGGAGACCGCGATAATACAACCGGTGAAGCGCTGCAGAGCCGAACGGATCTCCGGGCCCGACAGCGGTGACAAATTCCGCGTCGGCTCATCGAGCACCAAAACCTCAGCCCGATCCAGAATCATTTTGGCAAAATACAGCTTAGCCCGCTGCCCCCCGGATAATTCCCACAGGGGATGGAGCATTTCATCCTTGGTGAAATTCATGCTGCCCAGATACGTCCGCACCTTAGTGAGCTCTTCCTTCTTCTGGGAAGAGGCCAAAAACTCAACCGCATTTTTCTCCCGTTCCATCACTTCCGCGTAATCCTGGGGCATGTACCCGTAGCGGATGGACGTCTGCTCCAATTCTCTTAGAATGCGCTTGATCAGAGTGGTCTTGCCGCAACCGTTCTCTCCAATTATACAGATTTTTCTGGGTCCCACAACACTCAACTGGATGTTTTGAGCCAACACCAGATCTCCTGCCTTAAGCTGATCTAGGTGCAGATCTAGAATCCTCTTTCCGTTGGGAACCAGTATCTCTTCACTGAATTCAATGTCAATGCTTTCTTCAAAGTCGGGTTTTTTTGCCAGCTGCTCCTTTTCCCGCTCAAAGCGCTTGCCCATGGACTTCACCGAGCGCATTTTATCCTTTAGATTCTTAGCCACAGAAGGAGCCTGCCGGGAGACAGTGCGCAGCTCATGCTGCACCCGCTGGTAGATCTGGCGATAGCGCTCCAACTTGGCATCGAACTCCTCCTTCTCCTTCTTGGCCAGCTTGGTCTGTCTGATTATCTGCTCTTCCCGGTTCTGAACGTACTCACTGTAGGGCAGGCCCGCAATGGTGTGCTGGGGCTTGCTCTTTTTAATGAGCTGCTCCAGATGGATAATTGTGTTGGCGCAGTTCTCCAGGAGCAGTTCATCGTGGGAGACAAACATGACCGGGATCTCTAGACCTATGATGAACTTCTCCAGCCACTTTATGGAGGTGAGGTCCAGATCATTGCTGGGCTCATCCAAAAGCAGCAGCGTGGGCTGGCGCAGCATTTCACAGAGGAGCTGGAATTTGATCTTTTCACCGCCCGAAAGCTGCCTTAATGTGATCTGCTCTGATATTCTCCCTTCTGGAAAGTCCATCTCCTTGAGAAGCTGGTAATACAGGCGGTAGTCCAGATCTGCCCAACCGACACGCTGACGGAAATAAGTTTCAACCGTCTGGTCGAGTATCTCGTCTTCCAACACCTGGGGAAGGTAACCGATCACTTCTCCCTGAGTTATAATCTCGCCCTTTATTTCCACGTAAGCCTGCAGGGAAGCAGGATCGGCTATTGCCTTCAACAGAGTTGATTTTCCATTCCCCTCTTCCCCGATTACGGCCACCTTCATTCCGTCCAGCAGAGAAAAGCTGAAATCTGCCAAGATTGTCCGCAGATCCTTGGTCAGGTACAATGATAAGTCTTTGATAATTAACATTAAAAAACCCCCTTAAGCGGCTGCCGGGGATTGAGTAACGCAAAGGAGCGACGGAAACAATGTTCCCGTGCGGAAAGACGAAAAGCTACTCAATATGGCAACCAAAATCAAGCCCACTTGGGCTGCGTCTTCAGTTACAACACTGCCATATTGATTAGCTGTTCATTGCCCTCCTCCAATTTCTGCGGAGTATTTAAATGGCGGGCCCGAGACGAATCGAACGTCCGACACATGGTTTAGGAGACCATTGCTCTATCCACTGAGCTACGGGCCCAATGCAAATTTAGTATAACATAGGCCAAAACAGATTTCAATAAATTTTCGCGCGTGCTTCAGGCTACTCCCCGTTAGAATCACGCTTTCTCACAAGCTCCCTGGTGTTACCGGCAATGTCAACCAACACAACCACCAGTTCAGCTGAATAATAGAACACAACCAGGGCCACAAAGCCCAACAGAAAACCGGACAGAATCGCCACAAGGCCACCGAGAAAACCCGCAGATGCGGGTGAAAGACCGCCCAGCTGCAGTGATCCCAAACCCAAGAGGTGCAGTATATTCCGGCCTGCGATCCAAATAGACAGGCCGCCGGCTAAGCCAGAAAAAACAGATGCACAAGCCATGAGCTCCCCAACCAGCTTGAGCGTGACGGAAAAGATGGGAGCAATCACATAACCCGTGTCAGTAAGTTCTTCCACTGTACGGGCCCGGAGCCAAATGGTGTGTATCCAGCAGTAGAGCAGAACAATGAGCAAAATCTGCACCACAACTCCCGCCAGTGTAGCGCTGCCTGAGATGGAGTAGTAATACCCTAACCTTCGGAGCTCAGCTACCTCACTCCAGCGACCAACCCACAGGGCAGCACCGCCCACTCCCACCAAGATGGCAACCGCCCGCAGGATACCTGCGTATACCCTTCTGAATACCAAGCCCGAACTGAGCATGGACAAAACCCGCTGCATGAAAAAGAATCGAGACACCGTCGTACCCCCTCCAGGAATTCCGTTATCTGATGTTTCCACGCGCTGCAGGCGAATCCTTCCTTTAGGGGTACAACAAAGCCGGGCGTTATACCCGGCCTTCTTAAGGTTCTTCCGTTGTACTACTCTCCAGTTTATCCTCGAGGCTGCGAATCATTTCTTCCCTGTGCTTTGTCTTTTCAATAACCCTCCTTTCCTGATCCTCAGGTAGTTCGCCTGTTTTCAACCTGTCTAGTGCTTCATCCATCCGTTCCCTGGTGTTCTCTAACTGTTCTTTATAAGTCTGTGCACCCTTCTGCCTCTTCTTGTCCATCACGGTCTCCTTTGTCAACTGTGGTGGGGATCGTTTTCCCGCCTCTGGCGAAACTCCCATTCATCCTTTATCTCTTTCCGCTTGCCAGCTATTGCCTCTTCGCGCCTGCGGTTCTTGGCCAGAAGTGCCTGACGCTGCTCTTCAGGCAGATCCTGCTGGAGAAGATCGTGCGCTTCCTCCAAATTCTCAATGGTATTTACCACCTGTTCCTGCAGCTTTTCCGCGTTATCACTGCGATCGTCCGGTTTCGGCCTGCGGTCTCGGCCCATGATGCTCCTCCTTTCCAGGGAGTGTCTCTTCACCGTTAGTTTTCGCAGTCTGCGCATTTTTAGTCAAAAAAACACCTTCCCAACGGGAAGGCGCTTCTTTGCATTAGTGTTAATTTAAGCCTGGTTCTGGCGGTACCGCAGATCCTGGATGCGGTCCGAAGCCAGCCGCTTGTGGCGGGGGTCTCCCCCGGTCATGGTGGCTGCCCTGTGGAAATTGTTGAAAGCAGCACCGGTATTCCCCAACCGCAGTTCAAGCTCACCCAAGAGAATGTAAAGTTGCTGATCACCGGCCGCACTGCGGGCGCTTGTGGACATGGCTTCCGCAAAGTAATCCCGGGCCTTTTCTGCCGCCGCTAGGGCCAGCTCCCCTTCCTCCAGATCTTCATAGATCCAGACCAAACGGAGCCAGAGGTTCGCCCACTGCTCTAATGTGGCTCCCACAATTTCAAAGCTGCGCATCGCTAGGTAATAGGAGATGATCACCTGTTGGATGGTGCGCTGGCCGTCAAAGGCGAAGTTGAAGTCCACTGGATTTCCCAACAGTACCTCCCGCCCCTTTTCCACTGCAGTACGCCGCAGCCGGTTAAAGCGTCGGGCAGGGTAGGCGAACGAACACTGGGGGCAGACCCAGATGTAATAGAAATTAGGTTCAAAATTGCGATAGACCGTCCGAAAGTCGGGATCATGCCTTTCCATCTGCAGACGGGAAGTACGTTCCCTCAAGCCGGTAAACTCAGTACTGCAGATGGGGCAGGTCACTTCGGTAGGGAACACATACTCACCGTATTCCGCCGGTACCCTAGTGTTGAAAGTGGGGTGGCCTTCTGGCAGCAGATCACCTAACGTGCTTACCCTCTCTTCCTGCCCTTCCTGTACCCCCTGGAAGAAATTCATCGCTCCTTCATCGCTCACCCTGCGTGCCAGCTCGGAAAGCAGGGAACAGGCGAGACGGGGCTGACCCGCGAGGATACTGGTGATATTGTCCTTATTCAGCTCCAATACTTTGACATCTGTGGCACAGACCGCAGCATAGCTGTGGGTCGCCTCTTGGAAGAAGGCAACATCGCCAACAATTCCTGCCGGGCCCAGCAGTACCTGTTGGTCCCCTTTGGTCACAATGATCCGACCGTCTAAGATGATGTAGACGGACGAAGCAGGATTGCCGGGAACAAACAGCACAGTTCCTTTAGCGTATGCTTGTACAAAATCAACTGCCAATGCTATCATCCTTTACCTCGGTAAACTATGCTTGACCTAGCACTTCTCCTTGCGAAGGAGAATTCCTGTTAAAAGGAAAAAGGGGGCACAGTGCCCCCTTTACTACACTTTGAAACTCTCCACTAAGGCATGCACCACAGCCGTATCCCGTTCCTGCCTGACCAGGGGCGTTGTTAAGATGCCGCTGTACTGATCGGCAAGGGTCGGCCGTTCAACCTGGTAGAGAATGCCGATGGGGATCCGGTCCCCCCATTCCCAGCTCTTTTCCCAAGCCGCCTTGCGATCGGTACGGTCATAACTCCCATCCTGGTCCAGATCGTACACCCGCTCCCGGTAATACTGGTAGGTGTTGATCTTGTTGAAGGTCACACAGGGTTGGAGAATGTCCACCAGGGCAAAGCCCCGATGCTGCACCGCGGCTTTAATGGTCCGCGTTAGGTGCTGCTGATCCCCTGCGTAACTGCGGGCAACAAAGCCGCCGTTTAGGGTGATGGCGGTAGCCAGCGGGTTAAACGCTTCGTTGGCCACACCCGCGGGCGTAGTTCCGGTCACCATACCCTGATCAGAACGGGGTGAGGCTTGTCCCTTAGTTAGACCAAATACCTGGTTATCATGGACCAAATAGGTAATGTCCACGTTCTTGCGAATGGCATGGAGGAAGTGGTTCCCTCCCTCGGCGTAGCCGTCACCGTCGCCGCCGATGGCAAACACGGTCAGGTCGCCGTTCGCCAGTTTCGCCCCGGTAGCGGTGGGAAGTGTTCGCCCGTGGAGCGTGTTCAGCACGTTACCGGCGATGTAGTGGGGCGTTTTGCCCGCCTGCCCAATGCCTGAGACATAAAGAACGTCTTGGGGCCTCAGCTCCAGTTCCTCCAGAGCCCGGCTCAGGGCACGCAGGATACCGAAGTTACCGCAGCCCGGGCACCAAGCCGTCTCTTTGGCAGTGACAAAGCCAATATCCTTAGTCACAGGCGCCACCTCCTTTAAGCTCATTCAGGATGTAGCAGGCGTTAATGGGTCTGCCATCATAGCGCCGCACACACCCGGTGGGTTTCCAGGCAAAGCGGGAGGCAATGAGTGCCTGCAGCTGGCCGGAAGCGTTTCCTTCCACCACATATTTCTCACCCGGCCCGGTCAAGATTTCCTCTAGACTGGCTGGCAGAGGGAAAACCTGCGGTAGGTGCACGCCTTGGGCTCTTGTACCGCGCTCATTTAAGTTGGCTACCGCTTCTGCAATAGCCCCTTTAGTGGAGCCGAAACCGATCAGCACCAGCTCGGGATCTTCGACGCCGCATATAACCGGAGGAAGAGCCTCCTCTTCCACCAACTTCTGCTTGGCCATGCGCTTTTCCACCATTTTCCTCCGCATTTCCCCATCTTCCGTCAGGTGGCCCTTTTCATCATGTTCGTCGCCGGCACTGATTACCAGCCCATCCCCGAAACCGGGGTAGAGCCTGGGTGAAATGCCGTCCTCGGTGAGCTTATAGCGGAGGTAGTCCGGTCCCCCTTCGGCTCCGGAGACCACTTTACCCCGATCGATCTCTACCCTATCTACGGAAAAGGGAGTCACAGTGGTATAGGAGTCGGCCAGGTGCTGATCGCTCAGTACCACAACGGGCATCTGATACCGTTCAGCCAAGTTAAAGGCATCGCCCATGAGATAGAAAGCTTCTTCCACGTCACCGGGGGCCAACACAGCCCGGGGGAAATCCCCGAAGGACATGGCCACCGCAAACGTTAGGTCTCCCTGTTCCGTCCTGGTGGGTAGTCCGGTACTGGGTCCCGGGCGCTGGGCATTCACCACTACAATGGGGATTTCGGCTGAGCCAGCTAAACTGAGCGCCTCAGTCATTAAGGCAAAGCCCCCGCCCGAGGTGGCGGTCATGGCCCGTACCCCGGCAAAGCTTGCTCCAATTGCCATATTGATGGCAGAGATTTCATCTTCCGCTTGTTCCATCACAACGGAAGCCTTCCTGCCATTACGGGAGATGTATTCGGTCACTCCCGTGGACGGCGTCATGGGATAGGCACTCATGAACTTAAGACCGGCAGCTAACGCACCTAAGGGCAGGGCATCATTGCCGCTGAGCAGAATCCGCTCAGCGGGATGTTCCGGTCTTGCAGGTTTCTGCCTCTTGGAAGCAAGCCCCTGCACCCTGTCAAAGCCTGCTTTAGCAACCAATTGATTGCCTTCCACAATCTCCGCACCACGGCGTCCGAAAAGTTCGCCTAAAACATCAGCCAAAACGGAAAAGTCATCGCTGAGGAATGCCCAAATGGCCCCGGCCGCAACTGCGTTAGCCATAATCCGCGGCTGGCCCAGCTCTTCCGTTACCTGGGCAAAGGGTAGGGCGATGTAATTCTCACCTGGGGTAAAGGGCAGCTCCTCGTTTCTGAAAACGTCCGGATCGTAGATTACCAAACTGTCCTCGGTCAAATTCTTCCTGGCTCGACCAATGGTGGCCCGATCGAGGGAGACAGTTAAATCAAGCTTGTCCACCCAAGTGGCAATCGGTTCATTGGCCAAGCGAATCTGGAAGTAGTTGTTCCCACCGCGGATCCTCGATTCATAGTCCTGGTGGGCGAACAGATACCAACCTTCCCGGGCAATCGCTCGCAGCAAAATGCTGCCTATGGATACCAGCCCTTGCCCCGCTTCGCCTCCAATTCTGATGTTAAAGGTGTTTGACATAACAACCCCCTTTTAGAAGGATACGAACCTATCTTTCTTAGCACTGCAGATCGGGCATTTTTCAGGAATTTCGCCGTCAACGGTGTAACCGCAGATGTCGCAGATGTGGATTGTGCCGATCTCGATGTCCGACTTCTCCATAACTACCTTCTTGGCGTCAGTATACATTTGCGCGTGGATTTTCTCTGCTTCTAGGGCGTAATGGGTGGAACGGACCGCTCCCTTTTCTTCCTGCAGTTCGGCCACGGCTTTGTAAGCTGGGTACATTTCTTCGATTTCGAAGTTTTCACCGTCAATACCATCCTGGAGATTGGCAACTGAATCGTTGATGCCGCCAAGTTCCTTGAGGTGGTTGCGAGCGTGTACCAGTTCGGCGTAAGCAATTGCTTTAAAGAGCCGTGCTACATTGGGAAAGCCCTCTTTCTCTGCCACGTCGCTGTACAGCAGGTACTTCATGTGTGCTTGGCTTTCGCCTGCAAAAGCATCCCTTAAGTTCTGTTCCGTCATAATTCTCATCTGTGCATTCCTCCTATATGTTTTTATTTTCTTTGGTGTCAAGTTTAGCTTTCGGGTGGGGTTACCCTCCGCCCGGATATGTAGTACTGGTTACCGCCCAGATGGTGGAGCAGCTCGGCGTCTTCTACCCAGTGGCCCCCGACAAAGAGGTCGTCGCGGGCACTAGCCGCCACAATTTCACCCACAAACAGGTGATGATCACCAATCACGTGGGTCTCCACAACCCTGCATTCCACATGGGCCAGACATTCTTCAATCGAGGGGGCGCCCACCACACTGCTGGGTACAGCAGTCAGCTCAATGTCCTGGAACTTATCCACATCCCGGCCCGAAACCCTGCCGCACCTAGCTACCTGTGTCAGGAGATCGGCACCGGCCACGTTGAGCACGAATTCCCCGCTTTCTCCGATCAGTTCTGTTGTAAACCGCCCGTTCCCAACCGCTATGCCTAAGAGCCGCGGCTGAGCGGAGATGGGAGTCTGCCAGGCCAGTGTCATGATGTTAGTGTGCCCTCGCGCTGCACTGGTGACCAAAAGCACGCTGCCGGCATTGAGGATTCGGTGTGCCGATTGAATTGGTACCGCTTTTTTCAATTCCACTTCCTCCCCCTTTCCGAAAACTAAGTAGTCTCCTCTATTTTATATCATAATTCGTCCCACTTCAATCTTGTTAACCCATTGTTATTTCTTTCACTCTTGCTATACATTCCCATTTAACCAACTACTAAATGCTGGGGTAAAACACATGTTTTCCACATAATGTTGTGGGCAACTTGTGTATAATGTGGATAACTATTTATTCAGCCCACTTGATGGAGGATGGAATTGCCCTGTCTACCTGCCTCTAAGAGCCAACCCGCCTTCCTCAGCGTGTATGTAACCTTGCGGGCGGCCTGTTCCGATATCCGCGCCATATCTGCCAACTGTTTGTTTGTAAAGGGCTCAGGCAGATCGGACGGCAGTACTGACAGATAGTCCCCCGCTGACCCAAACACTTGCTTACCCGTCACTGCACAGAGGCGCCGATCTACGATGCTCACTCCCCTGCGACGCCAGCTGCCCCTGCCGTCATCGCAGCGGATCTCTTCCTCCACTATATACACTGCTTCCACTGTTAGATTGGGATGGGGAAGGAATTGGGGAATGCGAATCAGCTCCCCGAAGAGATCGTAGATCGTGCCCTTTTTGGGTGATCTGCGCCTGGTCAGCACCTCACCGGTAGTCTGATCCACATAAACGAGATACCGCTCCAGGGGGATGGGGAAAACCACATGGAGCCTGTAATTGGGCAGCAGGCTCCTTAGCTTTGGCTTCAGGGCAGAAAAATTGCCCGTTTGAATTTCAAGCAGGCAGTCCCCTTGGACCAGGTCGATAATGTAGCCATCCACTTCCGCTTCCACCCGAGCCCCGGGACGCCTGTAGTATTCCTTCAGACCCGCATGGAGGGAACCCTCGTTGCGGGTGCCGATCATGCCCCTAGTCCCCAGAGCAGCCACACCAGCACATAACCGGTGGTAACGGCGGCCAAGGTGAAGGGAACGCTGAGCTTCATGAACTCCCCTGCCCCAACTTGGTACCCTTCCTTACTCAAAAGACCAAGGCCAGTAATATTGGCGGAAGCGCCGATGGGCGTTAAGTTCCCACCGAGGGTTGCTCCAATCAAGAGGGCGAAGTAAAGCAGATTGGGCTCGACCCCTAAAAGGTTCGCTACGCCCTGTACCACTGGGAGCATGGTTGCCACATATGGTATGTTATCCACAAAGCCCGAAACTACAACCGAAAGCCAAACGATAACGGTGTAAACGACAAAAACATTGCCCTGACCCAAGTTCGCAATGAACGAACTGATGCGGTCAATCACACCTACCTGGGTAAGGCCGCCGATCACAATGAAAAGACCGCCCAACAGAGCTAAGGTGAAGTAATCAATATCTACCAGCACGTCTTTAATGACCTGGGCACCTTTGCCTTTGGCCACCTCCCGCAGCAGACCTACTACTAACAGGGCTACGCAGATAAGTCCATTGGTGATGTCAGGCTTGTTCGGTATAAAGGAAGCTAGAATAAGTAGTACAATCATGGCAATCAAGAGGAAGCCGGGGAAATAGTCTGTTACCTCCGTGCGCTCCTGGGGAGTAACCTCCTGTTTGTTGCTGCGCAGTACGAAAAAGAGGACTGCGGTGGCAGCGATGGCTCCAGCCTGAACAATCCAAAAAAGACCAGGTTTTCCCTGAATAAAGAAGAAGTCCAAAAAGTCCAAGTCTGCATGTCCACCCAGCATAATGGATGTGGCATCACCAACTAGTGTGGCTGCCCCCTGTAGGTTTGAAGCGATGGACACTGCAATTACGCTGATCACCGGTGACACATTCTGCTTCTTGGCCACAGTGATGGCAATGGGAGCAACGATTAAAACGGTGGCAACATTATCCACAAAAGCGGAAATGGCGCCGGAAAACAGGGACAAGGCCACAATCGCCCAGCGGATGGTGGGGGTTTTTTCCAAAATCAGGTCGGCCAATAAAGCGGGCATGCCCGTGGCGATGAACATGGAGACAATCCCCATCGTCCCGGAAATCATTAAAATAACATTCCAATCAATGAATCCCAAGGCCGCGCTGCCGGGAACGATGCCGAGCACGATAAAAAGGAGGGCTGCCAGTACAGCCACATGGGCCCGGATCCGGGGAAAAGCGAGTAGTAATACGTAAGTTACGGCAAAGATAATTAAAGCAGTCTGCTCCAACTTAAAAACCCTTCCTTCTATTTTGTTCCGTTCCTCAATTTACTTCTTCTTATCCCTGTAAATTCCTGTCGCATCTCGCAGGTCCCATCCCTTGGGGAAATCTGCTAGTGTGTGAAATCCTTGACTTAATTGCTGGGTATGATATGATTATTAAGGTAATCAAAAAACTCAATCTTTTTCACTCCGAATTTCCATCGGAAAGCGGGAGACCCATCTTTTTTTGGGGTGAATCCTGTTCATCAGGTAGGGCAGCTTGGGAGCCCGAACCCGTCAGCTAAC
>DGFC01000088.1 GCA_002391465.1 Firmicutes bacterium UBA3910
AGATGTGTATAAGAGACAGCCGATAACTCCCTAGTTCAGCGCGGGGTGATCACCTTTATCCCCCGGGGACTGCACCTGAAAAACTACTTGGCTCTAGCTGAGGTCAGTGAACTGGGTAACGCCTTTATAGTCACCACTGCTAGAACAGTGATTGGCACCGGTTTAATGGTTGCTGCCTGCGCCTTCGCCGGTTATTTGGTCACCAAAAAGGAGATGCAGAACCGCAGGTTCTGGTACCGTTTTTTGATCATTACTATGTACTTCGATGCAGGTTTGATCCCCTGGTACCTTAACATGTCTATGTTAGGCCTGACCAACAACTTTTTGGGTTACATCATTCCGGGCATTGTTGCTCCGTTTAATGTGATTCTAGTGAAGACCTATATAGAATCGATTCCAGATGAGCTGGAAGAAAGTGCGTTTATTGACGGTGCCGGTTATCTCACCGTGTTTCGCCACATCATCTGGCCTTTAAGCAAACCCATTTTGGCAACAATCGCGGTCTTTGGGGCTGTGGGCCATTGGAATTCGTTTATGGATTCGCTCATTCTGATGCAGGGTGCGCCCCATCTGCAGACAGTGCAGCATCGCCTTTACATCTACTTGAATCAGGCCAGTAATTTGGAGGCTATCATGGGCAGAAGAACTGCGGTCCATGATGTGTTAAACAGCAAGGTAATCAAGTACACAATATCCATGGTGACCATTATTCCCATTTTGCTGCTCTATCCGTTTATGCAGAAGTATTTCCAGAGGGGCATTATGTTAGGTGCGGTTAAAGGTTGATATTTACCAAGACAGGAGGGTGCTTTTGTGATGCGTAAATCTGCAGTTTTTTTGATCTTGCTGGCTGGGCTGATTATACTCACCGGTTGTTCCCGGGGCAAGGACAATCAGGAGCCCGTTACCTTAACGGTATACAGTCAATTGGCCAACTACTCCGGAGAGATGACAGGCTGGTTCGCCCAGGAACTGCTGGAACGGTTTAATGTCAAAGTAATCATTGTCCCCGACGCAGATGGTGTATATGAGACTAGGATGGAGAGCGGCAACTTAGGCGACATCATTCTCTGGGGATCCGACGGCGATCAGTATCTGGGTGCGGTAGAAGCGGGCCTGCTGTTTGACTGGGAAGAGGATAATTTGCTGGACGAGTACGGGCCTTACATTAAGGAGAACATGCCCTTTGCCTTGGAGAAAAACAAACGGATCTCGGGGGGCACCTTGTATGGCTTTGGCCATGACGTTGCCTATTCCAGCGACGATCATGAAGCCTTTTTCTATACTTGGGATATTCGATGGGACCTTTACAAGAAACTGGGCTATCCCGAAGTAAAGGACTTGGACGATTATCTGCAGCTGTTGATCGCCATGAAAGAGATCGAACCGGTGGACGAGAACGGGAACCCAACCTATGCCGTTTCACTCTGGCCCGATTGGGACGGCGATATGGTGATGTATGTTAAAGCCTTCGCTACTGCCTATTACGGCTATGATGAGCTGGGAATTGGTCTTTACGACCCGGAAACAGGTGATTATTACGGGGCGCTGGATGAAGATGGACCTTACCTTGAGTCACTACGGTTCTTCAATGCCCTGTACCGCCATGACTTACTCGATCCGGACTCCATGACCAACACCTTTGACCGGGCGATGGAAAAGGTGAAAAACGGCGGAACTTTTTTCTCCATCTTCAACTTCGCCGGCTCCATTGTGTTTAACACGATAGACCACCAAAACGAAGGGAAGATGATGTTGACCCTCACCCCAGAAGAAGCAACCCCCATCGTGTACGGCATGAACGTCCAGGGCGGTAACAGGATCTGGAGCATTGGTGCCAAGACCCAGTATCCGGAGCTGTGTATGCAGATCATCAACTGGCTGGCAACGCCGGAAGGGAGGATGATCTCGGAATACGGGCCAAAGGGTGTTACCTGGGACTATGACGAAAACGGCAAGGCCTACTTTACCGAGTTAGGCAAACAAATGCGTTATGATAAAGACACAGCATTTCCCGAGGAAACGGGCTATTCAGGCAAATTCAGCGATGGTGAATTTGAGTTTAACAACACAACCTGGTCCCTCAATGCCATCAATCCGGAATCAGGGGAGCCCTTCAACTGGGAGTTCTGGGAAAGCAATCAAGGGGAACCCCAAAGTGAAATTGAAGCGGATTGGCGCGCGTTTACCGGTGTCACTCACCCCAACGATTACCTGAGCAGTAGGAATTACAAGGTGGCGCTGGGCACATCGTACGCTCCCGGGGCTCGCTCCTATGAACTAAGGGTCCAGTGGGAGCAGGTCACTAAGGCGATCAAGGATTACTCCTGGAGGGCGATCTATGCCAATTCGGAAGCTCAGTTCAATGCCATTGTGAGAATGATGCAGCGCGACGTTAGAAGCTACGGCTATGATGCGTGCTTAGAGTGGTCCCAGCAGGAAGCTGCTAAGAGAAAGGCTCTGGAAGACGAAGTGCGCCAAGGGATTTAGGAGTTAACAAACGGGGGGGACGGTTGCCCATGAAGCTGCTCAGCATAGAGGGTAAGTTCTACGCCTTTTTGGACACATTCTGGAACATGATCAAGCTGAACCTGATGTGGTGGCTGTTCAGTTTGCCCATTATCACTGTAGGCTGCTCAACAGTGGCAGCCTACAGTGTTACCCTCAAGATGGTGGAAAACAGGGAAGGTAGTGTCACAAAACAGTTTGTGCAGGCCTTTAAGGCCAATTGGCAGCAGGGGATTCCCATGGGGCTGATCACCCTTTTCGTCAGTTATGCTGTTTACCTCAATCTACAGCTGTTCAACCACGCAGAGGATCATCCCCTCATTTTCCTGTTTGGCGCCATTTTCCTTGGCGCCGTGGGCTTAACGCACTTTACCTATGCCTTCCCTTTGAGCGCCAGGTACCATAATACTCTGCTTCGAACATTCCGCAATTCAGCTGCCATTGCAGTCAGATACTTCGGCCACACTCTGCTGTTGTGGCTGCTTCTATTGGTGCTGATCGCTCTATTTCTGTTCAACAGTACACTGTTGTTCTTTGGGTTTTTGATCGGACCGGCCTGTCTGTTTTTAACGGTGAGCGGCTTCGCCGTGAAGCTGTTCCGCAGTATTGAAAAAGAGGGAGATGCCTGATGCGGATAAAACTTGTTTATGTAATATTGTTTGTTTTTCTGCTCGCGGTGAGCGCTTCTGCCCAAGGAGCAGCCAAAAAGGCAGATCTTGATCTACAAAGCATGACTGCCCTAGAACTGGCCCTTCAGATGGGTAACGGGATCAACTTGGGTAATACGATGGAGGCCTATGGCCGACCATATCTGGGAACCAAGGCAGATGTCTCAGAGTATGAGACGTTTTGGGGGCAGCCAGTTACAACTCTCGAAATGATCTTGGCCATGAAGGAGGCGGGCTTTGATTCGCTGCGCATCCCTGTGGCTTGGACAAATATGATGGACTATGAAAAAGGCGATTACACCATCAATCCAGCTTATCTTGAGCGCGTAGAGGAGATTGTAAATTACGCCCTGGCTGCAGATATGTTTGTGATTATCAATGACCATTGGGATGGCGGCTGGTGGGGAATGTTCGGTTCAGCTAACGCACAGACCCGGAGCGACGCGATGGATTTATTTGTCGCCATGTGGACCCAGATCGGGACCCATTTTCGCGACTATCCCCACCTGTTGATCTTTGAAGCGGCCAACGAAGAGCTTGGTTCTCGCTTAAATGAGACCAGCATAGCCCAGGATTCGGGCTGGTTGACAGACGATGAGACTTACCAGGTAATGAACGAGATCAACCAGCGGTTTGTGGATTTGATCCGGGGACTCGGGGGAAAGAATGGGGACCGTTTCCTCTTGATCCCGGGTTACAACACGGATATAGCGAGAACTATAGATGAACGCTTTAGAATGCCAAGCGATTCGGCCCAGGATAAGCTTTTGCTCTCTGTCCACTACTACACACCCTGGAGCTACTGCGGCACAGAAGGTGTGAACAGTTGGGGAACGGAGCGGGAGTACCAGACTCAAAACGAACTGCTGGCCCAGATGACCAAGTTCACCGAGCAGGGCTACGGCATTGTTTTCGGAGAGTATGGTGTCTTGCCCAAGTCGGATGGTTCCCTCAAGAACAACACCCTGGACTTTCTAGCCAACTTTCACGCCAATATGGAGCTCTATGGTTACGTGCCCATGCTATGGGATACGAGCAGTTTCTTCATTAGAAGAGAGCTAAAGATCGTAGATGAAGGCTTAGCCAGGTTCTTTCGAGAAAGGAGCCTCGCAGCCCGCTCAGCCCATACTCAGGGGCAGATCAAAGGACAGGCCGCGGCCCATCTGGCCATGGCGTTAGAACTGGCCCGGCAGAGGGACTTAGAGGCCGGCCCGGTGCTTGGTGCCGGTGGGGAAGCGGTGGCTTGGATTATGTTTGACAGCGGTGATTATCAAATTACCTACAGCGTGGGCGACATTTACACTCCCACATCAAAAACAGAAGGGGTTATTGCCACCGATGTAGTGATTGATGGTGAGGGGAGACACAGAGTGGCCCTTGATTTCCGGGGAACGGCGCAGGGTTTTGCCAACTCCATCACCTTCGCAGCGGTGGGAATTGCCCAGGGTGAGCTGCACTTTCCGGGCTATATAATCGACATCAAAGAAGTTCTGATCAATGGCGAGCGCTATCAGATGAGGGGTAGGCCCTATACTACATCTGACGATGGCATCTGCACGCGGGTCAACCTTTACAATGAGTGGGTGAGGGTCATCCCCGAGGGTATCCGCGTAATCAACCCGAATTGGCGGCCCTTTGTTACCCCTACCCCTCTCAATAAGCAGAACATCGGGAGAATAGAAACGATAGAAGTGATCTTCGACTTTGTTGCACCTTAAAATATGGGCGAATGAGGATCTGAGAGAAAGGGGAGCACAATGAAATTCAGCAACGGGCAGTGGCTGCTGCAGGAGGGCTGCGAAGTTTTCAGCCCCCAAGAAGTCTACTTCGAAAAAGTAGTCGATAATAAGTTGGTTCTCACCTGTCCAACCAAGCGTATTAACCACCGAGGAGATACCTTAGGGGGAGTAAACTTAACGATTGAGATTTCCGCTCCCCTGGAAGAGGTAATTCGAGTCCGGACCTACCACTATAAAGGTGTGGTAAAAAGACAGCCTGAGTTTGACCTGAACCTTCAGGGGGGTACGCTGGACTACAGCTCGAATTGGGACGAAATTATTGTGACAAGCGGAACACTGAGGCTTGTAATCGACAAGCAGAGCTGGTCTATGCGTTATTATCGCGGCGATGAACTGATAACCCAATCCAGCGGCCGGGATTTAGGGTACGTGAAACGGGACTGGAAAGGCTTTGCCTATGATCAGCCCACCTATGAAAACAGCTTCATGCAGCAGCATTTAAGCCTGTCCGTTGGGGAGTTGGTGTATGGTACAGGGGAGAGGTTTACACCTTTCGTCAAGAACGGGCAGTCCATCGATATCTGGAACGAGGATGGGGGAACAGCAACGCACCAGGCCTACAAAAACATACCATTCTATCTAACGAACAACGGCTACGGAGTGTTTGTAAACCATCCTGAGCTCGTCTCCTTTGAGATTGGCAGTGAGTACGTCAATAAGGTGGGCTTCGCCGTCCACGGGCAGTCTTTGGACTACTTTTTTATTAACGGCCCGACCATGAAACAAGTGTTGGAGAGATACACAGACTTGACAGGAAAGCCCACACTGCCGAAGGCGTGGACCTACGGGCTGTGGCTGTCCACCTCCTTTACCACCAACTACGACGAGGAAACGGTGCTCAGTTTCATCAACGGTATGTTGGCAAGGGACATTCCCCTGGAAGTGTTCCATTTTGATTGTTTTTGGATGAAGGACTTTCATTGGTGTGATTTTACCTGGGATGGGCGTGTGTTTTCAGATCCCCGGAAACTGCTGAAGAAAATTAAAGACCTGGGTATTAGGACCTGTGTCTGGATTAATCCCTATATCGCTCAAGAGTCCCATCTGTTCGATGAGGGCATGGAACACGGCTATTTCCTCAAACGGGAAAACGGGGATGTGTGGCAGTGGGATATGTGGCAGCCTGGTATGGCCATAGTGGACTTTACGAATCCGGAAGCCTGCCGCTGGTACCGCAGCAAGCTCGAGCAGCTCTTGGATATGGGTGTGGACTGCTTCAAAACGGACTTTGGCGAAAGAATACCCACTGACGTTGTCTATTACAACGGAGCCGATCCCCATAAAATGCACAACTACTACGCCTATCTATACAATAAGGTGGTTTACGAACTGCTCCAGGAAAAACGGGGCAAAGATGATGCCATTTTATTCGCCCGCTCAGCTACTGCGGGCGGTCAGAAGTTTCCCGTGCATTGGGGAGGCGACTGCTGGAGCAACTATGAATCAATGGCAGAAAGCCTCCGGGGAGGACTATCACTGCAGATGTCAGGCTTCGGTTATTGGAGCCACGACATTGGCGGCTTTGAAAGCACATCTTCCGCGGATGTCTACAAGAGATGGTGCGCTTTTGGCCTCTTGTCATCCCATTCCCGGCTCCATGGTAGTACTTCCTATCGTGTACCCTGGCTCTATGATGAAGAGGCAGTGGATGTGCTGCGGAAGTTCACAAAATTGAAGGCCAGTCTGATGCCTTATATCTACTCCATCTCCAAAACGGCCAGCAAAAAGGGCATTCCCACCATGCGGAGCATGGTACTGGAGTTTACGGAAGACCGCAATACCCATTACCTGGACCGTCAATATATGCTGGGTGACGCCCTCCTGGTGGCCCCCATCTTTGCTGCAACGGGCGAGGTAGAATACTACCTGCCTCCGGGTAAGTGGACGAACTACTTCACCAGGGAGAATGTGCCGGGCTATCAATGGCATAAAGAACAGCACGACTACTTCTCCCTACCCCTGTTGGTGAGGGAAAACACCATCCTGCCTGTGGGAGCCACCGACAACTCCTTTGAGTACGATTTTGCATATAACGTGGACCTGCAGGTTTATAACCTCATCGACAACAAGCCTTGTTCACGGACCGTTTACGGGCCAAACGGCGATTCCGAGCTGCAGATCACCATCGTGAAAGAAGAAGGTGAGATCAAGGTTACGCTCAAGGCCGCAAAACCATGCCGACTGACCTTCGTCAATCTCAAGGTATCCCATCCGAAGCTTGCTGTTCGTTACGAGGGGGGAAGTTCTGTGGTGGATTTAGCAGGTGATCTCTCGGAAGAGCAGATACTGTTCTCTATCTCCTCTTAAGCAGGACAGCGCCAGTCACAGACTGGCGCTGCTCCTACATGGGGGAAGACGAGATGAGTCCCTTCTTTAGACAGCTGAGTTGGCCTTGAGGGCAAGCAAGGGAGGGTGTTAGCGTGGAAATTAAGCGACTTTTCCAAAGGGATTCGGCCCTAGTTGTACGGTTGTTTCGAGAAGCTGGAATGGAAATAGATAGGGTGAACGAGCGGTTCTTCCAGGAGGATAACATCCTGCTTGTGGCCAAGAAGGATGGGGAACCGGCAGGGTTTTTGTATGCCCATCTCCTAGAGATGCCACATTCAACCCGCCCCAAGTTGTTTTTGTATTCCATAGACGTATTCCCTCAGTTTCAACAGCAAGGAATCGGTATTGCTTTGATCGAAGAACTAAAGAGGATAGGCGTTAGTAAGAATTGCTCTGAAATATTCGTTCTCACGAATGAAAACAATACAGCCGCAAACAGGCTTTACCAGCGGACAGGGGGAGTAAGGGAGAACCCTGATGATGTTATGTATGTATATCCGCTGTGACAGTTCTAGATAGATTTGGGTGACATGGATGCTTGAAGGTATGACGATTGAACGACCGGTCGGTACAGATCTTGAGTCTGCATATGACGTGTTTGAACAGTCCATTAATCTGGCTTTTCAACAGGAAGGTATTATGGAAGGGGCAGCGGAGGAGATCGAGTACAAAAAGGAGCTCATCCGCAGATCTGTGCAGGATAGCGATTCGGACATGGTTTTTCTAGTGGCCAAACTGGGGGAAAGGGTTATCGGTACTATTTCCTTTGGCCCCTGCGGCGATGACATTAGAATCTGCACAAACAACGAGCTCGATCACTTGGGCGAGCTGGGCAGTATCTACATCCTGCCCGAATTTCAAGGTAAGGGAGTAGCCTCGGGCCTAATTCAAGCCATGGTCAAACACCTCCAGAGTGAGGGTGTGGAGCAGTTTTGCCTGGACTGCGGCTTGGCACTTGCCCAAAAGGTCTGGTTAAGGAAATTCGGTGCGCCGTATGTGGTGGCTAAAGACTACTGGGGTAACGGCACCGATCATCTGGTTTGGCTGTGTAATGTGGCCGACTACGATCTTGGGTGAGGTCGAGGAGGCTTCCATGGACAGAACCACCATTTACTTCGTTCGCCATGCAGAATCGGATGTCAGTGTTCGGGATGACCTTACACGTCCCTTGACCGCCAGAGGGGAGGCGGATGCGCTTAGGGTTACAACTGCCCTTAAAGGCCTAGATATAGCGCGGGTCTATTCCAGCCCATATAAAAGGGCGGTTGACACAGTGCGAGATTTAGCCCAGACTCTCGGGCTTGAGATCATTACCATAGACGATCTGAGGGAACGGGCTGTAGGCGGGTGGGTGGAGGACTTCGTAGGCTTTGCGAAAAAGCAGTGGTCAGATTTCTCCTTTAAGC
>DGFC01000019.1 GCA_002391465.1 Firmicutes bacterium UBA3910
CGAAGTACAGTGTCGGGATTGTGTCGCAGTTCTACGAACGGCGGTAGATTCTTCAGGAGCGGTGTACGCCGCCCGTACGCACCGTTCTGTGAGAGGAAAGCCGCTAGGCTGATCACCTAGCGGCTACCTACTCGATTCCAGTAACGGGAGATGGTGCTCCAGCTTGTACTGCACGCCTTCTCGGCCGTAAAGGCGGGGGTGGTTGGCGATTTGCTTACCCCGATACCATAGTGATACTTCAAACACACCTGCTTTCACAGTAATCTCTTTGCAGACGTACTCAACGGGAACAGAGTTTGTGTCAAAGCGAACGGTGGAGAACGTGTTGCATCGGGCCGTGACCTGGAGTGCGTTGGTTTTCGCGGGCATTGCTGCGCGTTTCATTTCTTCCACTGCTCCTTTGACGTTCTAGGGGCGAACTGCTGGATCAGATTGCCACTTATCCTCCCCCATGACCTTAACGATTCGGAGCCGACGGGCACGGGGCACAATTAGCGGAGCCCGTAGCCACGAGCTCTGCTTAACTCACGAACAGGGACCTCTAGTATTTTAGCACGCCCATGTAGCGCTTGTCATCCGGGTTATGGTTCTGGCACATGCCCATGTAGAAAGTGAACCACTGGGTAGCAAAGAAAAGGGTGAACCAGGTAATATACTCCGATGCTTCGGCAGCTAGCTCCTTGGCGTCGAAGACGAAGTAATCTGCTCCAAGCTGGTCTACAAAGCGAATCGCCCGTTCAGTTACGGTGCGAGCTTTTTCATTGCTGTCCATGATAAAGAGCATGGGCAGCCCTTTCTCCACAATTTCCAGGGGGCCGTGGAAGAACTCACCGGTGTCCACGAAGTTGGCTCGCACCCAGGCAAACTCCTGGAGGCTGATGACCGCCACTTTGTAAGCCAAGCCGCGGGAAATGCCGCTGCCTAAAACATAGATGTCCTGTTTTCCGCCGAACTTGTCGGCCGCTTGGCGGGCCATGTTTTTGGCCGCCTCTTTAATATTCCTCAGCAGTTCAGGCAGCTTTTGGTGCTCCGCAAGGACCTGGTCAACTTCCTCGCTGGGTTCTACTGCCTGCAGGAGGTACAGGGCCACGAGGCTACCAAGCAGATTCTGGGCCACGGAAACGCCGGGGACCTTGTAGATGGCTGGGAAATGGGCTGCTTTGGCCAGCGGGCTAGCTTCACCGCCGGTGATCGACACCACGTAGCAGCCCTTTTCCCTGGCGTAGTTGGCGGCCTCCACAACTTCAGCGGTGGTACCCGAGTGGGAGGCCAAGACTACCACTGTGTTCTCGCCCAAGTTTTGGCGGGCTTTGATGTTAAAGTCGTTGGCGTTAATGAGCTCGCTTTTCAGCTGCTTGGCCTGCCTCTGAACGATGTAGTTGCCCGAGAAAAGGGAACACCAGGAACCGCCCACGGCCACGAACAGTACCTGCTCGATCTTGCGCTCTGCCGCCGCAGCGCGCATGGCCTCCCTAATTTTCTCTTGATCTTCCTTCAGAAGAGTTGCTACGGAATCGGGGATGGGTTCAACCACCACAAAGTTACAGGGAGTTGCATCGAATTGGTCAAAGCGATTGTTCATTGTCTTCTTCCTTTCTAGTAACATTTTCGGCTTATCCTTTCACCGCTCCCAACGTTATACCACGAATGAACTGCTTGCGCATTAGCAAGAAGATCGTCACGATGGGGAGCGATGCGATTACCAAGCTGGCCAAGAGCCCGGTCCAGTTGGTGGCAAGTTTGCTCTGGAAGGTCATCAATCCCACGGGAATTGTCTTTAGGACATCCGACTCCAGGAACACCAACGCGAAGAGGAACTCATTCCATACCCACAACGACTGAAAGATGGTGGTTCCAGCTATGATCGGCCTGCTCAACGGAAGCATCACTTTGAGGAAAACCTGGAAGCTGTTGCAGCCGTCAATGTAGGCCGACTCCTCAATGTCGTGGGGAATGCTCACGAAGTACGACACCAGCAAAAAGATGGTAAAGGGCAGCCGGAAAGCTGTATAGATGATGACCAAGCCAAGGTGCGAATCGTACAAGCCGAGGTTTTGGATGAACCCGAAAAGGGGAATCAAGCTTACCTCCGGCGAAAGCATCAATCCGCCCAAGACCAATAAGAACAGCACCGATTTACCCTTGAACTCGAAGCGACTGAACCCATAGGCGCCCAACGCACCAACACTGATCACCACAAGCAATGTACCCAGTGTGACTAAGAAGCTATTGATGATGTAGTTCTTCACACCGTAGTTCCAGGCCATCTGGTAGTTTCTCCAATTGCGCACCTTGGGAAAGCTCCATGAGTCGTTGAACAGCTGGGAGTTTGTCTTCAGGCTGTTGATGACCGTCCAGTACATTGGGTAGAGCATAATCACAACCAAGGCGATCAGTACCAAGGAAACCAAAAAGCGGGATAGCTTTCTCCTCACGGTTGTCACCCCCTATGGGCTCACAAAGTCTCAGACCGGCTGGTCTTCAACTGGAAGATGGTAATGGCTAAAGTGATGGCGAAGATCACTGTGGAAATGGCGCTGGCCAGACCCATGCGGTCATACCAGAACGCCTCCTGGTACAAGAGTGACCCCAAGACTTGTGTGGAATTATTGGGTCCACCTTGAGTCATGACTTCTACGATGTTAAACACTCTGAAGGCACCGTTGATGGTAAAGATGCTCACCACCAGCAGCATTTCTTTAACGCCTGGTAGAGTGATGTGGAGGAACTTGGCTAACGGGCCTGCACCATCGACTTCCGCCGCTTCATAGCGCTCCTGCGGGATGTTCTGGATGGCGATTAAGAAAAACACCATGCAGTAGCCCGTGTACTGCCATTGTGAAACGGCGATGATGGAATACATGGCCATCTTTGAATTGGCCAGCCAAGGTTGTGCCCAGCTGGCCAAGCCAATGAGGCGCAAAAACTGATTCAGCAGTCCAAAGCCCGGGTTGTAGATGAAGCCCCACAGGAAGCCCACGATGGTCACTGACAGAACTGAGGGCAGGAAGTATACCGTGGTCAAGAAGGGTTGGAACTTCCGGAAGAACTTTTCTTCCAACACAGCCGCAAGCACCAATGCCAAGCCAACCTGGAATACCAGGGAGATCACGGCGTACCACATGTTGTTCTTGAACGCTGTCCAAAAAACATCGTATTCGAACAGATAGCGGTAGTTCTCCAACCCGACGAAAACCTTATCGCGACTGATGCCGCTCCACTCGAAGGTGCTTAGTATGACGTTCTGTACCAGAGGGTTGTACACGAAAACCACGATGAGTAGAACAGCGGGCGCAATATAGACGTATGGTGCGATCTTGCTTTTGTAGTGAATAGTAACCACCCCTTCAACTCGGCTGAGTGACAGGGGGAGACACTCCCCCTGTCGTCCCAGTCAGCTAGTTACTACCAAGTGTTTCCCGCACAATTCTGCCAGCTTCCTGGACTTCTTTCAGGACCTGCTCAGGTGTCTTGGTGCCCTCAAGTAGTGCCTGGGAACCGTCCAGATAGACCCTGGCGATATCCGCATGCAGTTCGGTGTCCAGCCAGTTGTTCATCCCTTCCAGCTCACCGATTACCTCCATTGCTTCGACGAGGCCTTTGAAAGCTGTTTCTTCAGTTACGGAGCCGATGACAGGGCTTACCACTTGAATCCTACGAACCCACTCTTGAGCGTTCTCCACGGAGGTCAAGAAGCGGAGGAAATCAACGCACTCTTCGGGATACTTCGTATCCGCATTGATGAGGAAACCGTCGGGTGCCCCAGTAATGAACCGCTGATTGCCCTCGCCGTGTTCGATGGCCGGGAACGGGAAGAAGCCCCATTTGTCTTTGAACGCATCTGGCGCCTCGCCAGCGGGTGACAGGTGGGTGAATTCTACGATTTCGGCGTAGAACATGGCCGCCTGCTCTTCCCACCACATGGAGCGAGCATCGGCGTGTAGGTAGGCGTTGGGGAAGGCGTTGAAGTAGCCTTTTTCATTGAGCAGAGTAAACATCTTCAGGGCTTCGAGATAGCCGGGATGCTCGAAGTATCCACCGCTGAGCAGATAGTCGGCGGCCAATGTCTCGGGGTCAACCAATTTCTGGTTGAACGTCGTCAGGTAGTGGATGGCTGCCCAGGGGAAACGGTTACCAAAGGCGATGGGTGTGATACCGTTGGATTTCAGTACCTCGCACACTTCCAGGAACTCGTCCCAAGTTTCTGGTACAGACAAGCCGTACTTGTCAAACATCTCTTTGTTGTACAGCATGAACTTCGCGCTTAAGCGAATGGGGATGGCATACAAACGTCCATCAACCTTGTACGAGCTGACAATGGACTCAGGGAAGAGTTCTTCCCACTCAGTGCCGTAGAAGTAATCGGTCAGATCCAGGGCCCGGCCAGCACGGACGAAGTTGGCTGTGTAATCGCCAGGCCAGGCAAAGTAAATGTCCGGGGGAGTGGAGCTGCTCATGACGACCCTGATCTGTGTCTTATAGGGCTGGTCTGCAGCGGAGTTTACAACAATGTCGATGTGCGGATTCAGCTCTTCGTACTTGGCTACCATGTCATTGAAGTAGGTGTTGTACGGTTCTTCGGGCCATTTGTGGAAGAATCGCAGCGTGACCTTTTCCTGAGCGAACGCACCCAAGGGCAGAACCATGAACAGCGCTAAAGCTAGCACAATGCCCCCCGCGAAACGACTTCTCCGTTTCATGAAATAACCTCCTCGTTTTCTCGCTTTTGTTCGTTCTTCTGTTACTACCTCGTGCAGCTGTGCTCTTCTCCCCTAATGGTTCAAAGTACTAACCTCTATCCACCTCCTCCATAGCAATTCCGTAACCAAAAGCTCCGTGCACCAGGCAGTTCTGGGCGGAAGCCCTGGCGGCGCGCTGTAAGCATTCTGGAATGGACATTCCCTGGGCATAGCAGACCAAGAACATAGCAATGAAACTGTCGCCAGCTCCCATCGTATCCACAGCTTCACAGAGGAAGGCCGACTGTCTGAAGAATCTACCATCATGCAGGGCGACGGAGCCCTGCTCTCCCATTGTCACAATCACCACTTCTGGACCCAGCTCGGCCACAGATCTCATAAAGCCTTCTAGGTCGTCCCCTGAGATGCCATCATGGGAGAAAAGAGCCACATCAAGGTACCTGGCAGTCTGTTCTATATACGCTTGTTCCACACGGTTGGAGTAATCAAAGCTGAGCAGTCCGGGCGCTTCCGCTAAGCGCGGCAAGTACGGTTCGATCTGGCTGAAGACACTGGTATGGATCACATCAAACTGGTTTATGTATGTGAAGTCTTCCTCGGACAGGGCGAATTGGCGGTAAACTCCGCGATCACTGCCCATAAAGACCCGATCGCCTTGTTCCAACTTAACCCAGGCATGCCAAGTGGGACCTTGGAGGCGAATCACCCGAGATACATCAACCATTTCTCGGCGGAGCGTATCAAGGATGTGATCTCCAGCCCGGTCTGTCCCCACATACCCAAGGTAAGCAGCCTCTAAGCCAAAGCGTCGGGCAAAAACGGCCACATTTAGAGCGTTACCACCGGGGTACATAGTGTTAGTGTGAATGTAGCAATCTACAACGCTGTCTCCCAAACCTAGCAACTTCACTTTGCTCACTCCCCTGGGATAGTGGGCTATCCCACCATAGTCAAAAAAATAAAGAGGCTACTTAGATAGAGCTCGACTATTGCTCTTTGTGTGACTCGAAGCGGAACTCAAAGACATCAACCCGGTAATACATGTGGACGTACTCCACCGGAACACCATCTTCCGTAAAAACTGTGGCCTTCTTAAACATCAAGGGGCTGCTCAGAGGCACGCCTAAGTGGTTTGCATGTTCTTCCGTGGCCACGGCAATGTTAAGCGTGCCTTGGCCGCGGCAAGCCACAATTCCGTATTCATGCCGCAAGATGCTATACAGAGATTCTGTAAACTGGTGTTTTTCCAGTCCCGTCCAGCGCTTTAGGGGTAGCCAGGTGGCTTCAAGAATAACCGGCAAAGTCTCTAGATAACGGACTCTCTTTATGTAAAGGACCGGATCACCAGGAGCAATAGCTAGTTTCTCTGCAACGTGTCCACCGCTGTTTTCGACCCTTGCTTCCAAAACAACCGTCTTGGGTGTCACTCCTAAGCGCCGGGCATAGTCCGAAAACCCGTTAAACCCTTGAAGGTCGATGGCGTATTTTTCGGGGGCGACAAAAATCCCTTCCCCTTCCCTCTTTACGCAGTAACCTTCAGCCACTAAAGCACGGATGGCCCTCCGTATGGTAACACGGGTGACGCGCAGCTCTTCCGACAGCTCCCTCTCAGAAGGCAGGCGATCGTTTGGTGCGTATTCACCATCAAGGATTTTCTGTTTTAGCTGTTTCTGGATTTGGTAATAAAGTGGAGTAGGACTGTTCTTAGTGACATAAATAGACATGACGCGATCCTCAGGAGTCGTGGGATAGCCCGCTATGCCACGACTGTTTTTCTTTATTTTAACCACTCCTTACTTCTTTGTCAACCACCTTTTTGTTTGTTAAAGCGCATGTGAGATATCATCAATTGAGAAAACGGCAATCATAGCAGCGACCGAACTTGGTCACTTACGCCAAAACAGAGATGGCAGGGTCCATCGACCTCTTTTTAGGTGCCTGTGTTCTCTGGGTTGTAGCTCCACCCCTGGTCTCCATGGTAGATTATGAGCTTGGTCATGCCGCCGTCCACAATCAGGGTCTGGCCGTTGATGAAGCTGTTTTCTTCTGAGCACAGGAACATAACCGCCCGGACAATGTCCAGGGGAGGGCCAATGCGCTTCACAGG
>DGFC01000141.1 GCA_002391465.1 Firmicutes bacterium UBA3910
ACATCGGAGCCTTTGATCTCCTTTACCCGCAGTTCCAAAAGACCGTCATCGATGTAAATGACCGAACCTGGCCGCAAGTCCCTGTTTAGATAGGGGTAGTCAACGAAACACCGCTCTTCGTTACCCACACAGGGTTCTACTGTCAAAGTGTATTCCTGATCCTGAACTAGATCGATGGGGGCATCTGCAATTTGGCCCAAGCGGATTTTTGGACCTTGGATGTCTAAGAGCAGGGCCAAATTGGCACCCAACTCTTCAGCTGCCTTCCGCAGGTTAACAATTCTATTTAAGTGCTCTTCATATGTACCATGGGAAAAGTTTAAACGTGCCACGTTCATCCCGGCCCGGATCAGGGCCCGGATTGCTTCTGGGCTTTCACTAGCTGGCCCAATGGTACACACAATCTTAGTTTTGCGCATTTACAGCCTCCTCGTGCAATTTGCTTAGATAGCCGAAAGTACAGTTGCCAGATGATACATATCTAGGTTCAACTGCTTTTCTTGGGCCAAGGCGTAGTCAACATCAAAGGAAGTGACAGCCTGATTTACCTCACCCAAAACTTTGTTTGTCTTGCCCTGATAAATCAGTTCAACTGCATGGTAAGCGAGCTTACTGGCCAGCAAGCTGTCGCGCACCGTTGGGGAGCCTCCCCTTTGGATGTGACCGAGGATGGTGATCCTGGTATCATAGCCCGTTTTCTCGGCAATGTAATTACCTATCTCAAAGGATGGGCTTGTCTTCCCACTGGCGCCAGAAATGGATTTTACGCCTTCAGCCACAATCACAATATTGTACGTCTTACCCGCTTCATTGGCCTGAACAATCTGGCCACACACCTGGTCCACATCGTAGGGAACCTCGGGAATCAGAATCACATCCGCACCCCCGGCAATACCCGAATACAAGGCGATGTAACCGGAGTCGCGGCCCATTACCTCGACCACATAAACCCTTTCGTGGCTGGCAGCCGTATCCCTCAGCTTGTTCACAGCATCCAGAACGTTATTTACCGCTGTGTCAAAGCCGATGGAATAATCGGTACAGGCTATGTCGTTATCAATGGTGGCTGGGATACAGATCACATTCACACCCGCCTCGGCTAATGCCAGGGCACCTTTAAAGGAACCATCGCCGCCGATCACCACCAACGAATCTATCTCATGCTTGGCTAATACATCAAGTGCCTTGCTCTGTCCCTCTTTCGTTCTGAACTCGTCCGAGCGGGCACTCTTGAGAATGGTTCCGCCCCGTTGAATAACACCTGAAACGGAACGGTCCGTCAGTGGTTCCAACTCACCGTGAATAAGTCCATGATAACCTCTGTATATGCCCCAAGGCTCCATGTTAAAGTGTAGGGCGGCTCGGACCACAGTACGCACCGCGGCATTCATGCCCGGAGCGTCACCACCGCTTGTTAATACTCCTACTCGCTTTGTCAAAGTGAACCATCCTTTGCGCAGCAGATCAATTTCTGCCCATGTTTTTAGCTGTCCTATTCAAACCCCTATCCAAACGCTGCGGCAATAATCTCGTTGGCTTCCTCTACTTCCGATTCCGGTACCAAGATCTCCACGCTGCCCGAGTCGCCCAGATGAGGCGCTCCAATGGGACGCAGCATAGGCAGGATACCGCCGTTTTCCAACAGCTCTTTCAGCATTTCCGCCAGCGGTCTGTTAGGGGCAATATACACTACTGTCCACATACTCCGCATCCTCCTCGATTATCCTGATTCCACCACACCTAACTTGGTGAAGATCTTAGCCTTACCCCGTATCTTAATAGCCGAGGTATGCTCAGTGAACTGGGCGATCATTACTTCGCCCTGATCAAGCTTTTCGGTATGGTGGAACTTAGTTGCTTGTCCTCTGGTCAGGCCGATGATTGTTACACCATCTTCTAAAGCCTGGACCATGATGTAGCCTTCGTGTTCAAAAGTCATTTGAACCCCTCCCGATACGCTAATGTTATTCAGCAACATTCAGTAAATCCCTTCTAGGCGTGGGCTTCTTTCCAAGGGTCAAACCAGGTAAAAACGATGCCCGCTTCCTCGAGCTGTCCTTCCAAATGGGGAGGATCTGTCACCGAAAACTCGGCAGGGAGCAAGTGAAACGTGCCATCGCTGAAGCGGAGAACCACAGGGTACGCCCTGTCTCTCCTTCCCTGTCCCTGCTGCAGAAGGATTCCCTTTAACTTTTCCAACTGCTCCGGCTGAGGGGAGGCCAATAGCACTGGACCAAGCCTAAACACCCATTCCACCTGGAAAACCCCTTGAGTGTTGCGGCCGAAGAGAGCGACCCTTTGGCCCTGCTGAGGAGGATGAGCTCCCCGCCCAGCCTGGAAAACCACTATTCCCTGAGGTGTGTCCAAGTGTCCAGGCCCAATCACTTCACCCACTACTACTTCTGAATCGGCTCTGAAGTGCTGTACCAAGGGCAGAAAGGCTGCCGCCGGATGGCGGCTGAGGTAAGCGCCTAACAGGTTCCGCTCCTGCTCCAAAAGCTCAAGGGCAGTGGGTATGGGATCACCCAATTCCCGCAGGAGGGTGGGTCTCGGCCCAAATTGTTCACAGGCGCCAGCTGTGATGAGGGTACGTAGGACATCTCTTTCAAGCTGTACACTGCGGCGAAAAGCGGCAAAGTTGGGCCAAATCCCCCTCTTCCTAGCTGCGACTATTTTCTCCCCGTTGAACCTGCCTAAACCCTGGATCGAAGTCAACCCTAGGCGCAGGGAATCTCCTTCCCGGACGGAGTCCAACTCCGAGTACACAACACTGGGCGGCAGGACAGAAACACCGCAGCTGATGCACTCCAAAAGCAGACGCGACTGCTGCTCTCCAGGACGGGCTTCGCTCAAAAGGGTAAGGAAAAACTCCGAGGGGTAATTCGCCTTAAGATAAGACATCTGCCAGGTGAGCAGGGCGTAACTTACGCTGTGCGCTTTGTTAAAAGCGTACCCACTATAGCGAATGGTCATTTGGAAAAGCTGCTCGGCCTGCCTGCTGTTGAGCCCGCAGCGCACTGCGTTGGTGCAGAACTTCTCGCGCCACGCTTCCACCGCCTGCCTATCCTGTTTGGCTAAGTCACGCCTAAACAGATCCGCTTCACCTAAAGTGAACCCCGCCAGGCGGTGGGCAATTTGCATCAACTGTTCTTGGTACAAGATCAACCCGTAAGTGTCGTCTAGAATGTCTGCCAAACTGTCGTGTATGTATTTCACTTTTTCAGGGTTTTTCCGGTTTTCCAGGTATGTTGGGAACATCTTCAATGGCCCGGGCCTACCAAGGGCCAGCATGGCAACCAAATCGGCAAAGGATTTGGGCTGTAGTGACCGGAGCAGATCTCGGAACAGCTCACTCTCCAGCTGAAAGATCCCCAGCGTCTTCCCTTCTCCCAACAGCTCAAACGCTTTCCTATCTTCCAGGGGAATTGCTGCGAGGGAGAACCCGCTCTCCCGCCGTTTAACTGCCTCTTCCATCCGCCGCAGCAGTGTCAAGGTACGCAGGCCTAAAAGATCAATTTTAAGGACGCCTAGCGCTTCCAGACTGTACATATCCAAATGGGTTACGGGCATCCCCCTATCGCTGTACACAGCACTGATGCTCTGCACCGGCTGGGCCGTAACAATCACACCGGCGGCATGGGTGGAGCGGTGTCGCTTCAGCCCATCCATTTGGGCCGTAAGGGCGGGTTTATCTTCCCCCAGTACCCTGCGGATTTCCTGGGCAGCTGAACGCCTGCTGAAAGTACCGTAGGTACCAATCTGGGCCACATGCTCTTGGCCGAACCTCTCTGCCACATAGGCCAGTACCTCGCCCCGCCGTTCATAGCAGAAATCCAGATCAACATCGGGACGGCTCGCCCTGGCCTTATTGAGAAAACGCTCAAAGAGAAGTCCCCAACGAAGCGGATCCACTTCCGTAATCCCCAAGCAATAAGCGACAAGGCTGCCTGCAGCGCTGCCCCTACCTGGCCCAACTGGGATCTGGGCCTCCTTGGCAGAACGTACAATATCGGCAACGATCAAGAAGTAATCGGCAAAGCCCAGCTCCTCAATCACTGTCAGTTCTTCAACCAGACGAGCACGAACAGCTTCTGTTACCTCGCCATATCTCTCTCTGGCACCTTCGAAAGCCAAATCCCTTAGGTTTTGGCCACTGGGATGGGGTGGCAATACCTGCTCCCCCCTTAGCTGCACATCACAGGCTTTAGCCAGCTGCAAGGTTTGCTCGACTACCCTTTCGGGGCCCGTAAACTTTTCCTGCAGTTCTTCCCACCCGAGCATGGGATGGGGCGGGATGACAGGCTCTATCCTGCCGATCTGGGCCATTACCTCCAGTATTTCCCGAGCTTGGGGTTGGGCATAGCGCACATCCTGGCATAGGATGAACTGGTTATCAGGGAAATGATTGACCAAGTCTTCCCTTTCCCCCACCTGCCAGCGGAGGTAATACCAGGGGCCGAACTGTTTTTTGTACCAGGCATCTAAACGCATGGCATCTTCCAGGCGGCCTGCTGCAAGCAGTTCACCCATGGGAGTAGTTCCAACCCCTTCTAACAGGGCAAGGCCCCCTTTAAACTCCACTAGGTTCGCATAGGAGATGGGTACAGGCAGAGATGCTAGGCGCAGGAGATTTTCGTAACCCAACTGCGTCACAGCAATCAGTACAACCGGCGCCTCCTTGGCATCCTGGTACTGTACAGACACTTCAAGGCCCAAAATGGGTTTGATGCCTGCCCTCTTACAGCGCTCCTGAAATTCATAGTGCCCGGCAGTAGTATTATAATCAGTCAAGGCGAGCATTTCTATCCCCAACTGCTCTGCTCTTTTCACCAGCCGTTCAATAGTTAATGTAGATTGAAGCAGTGAGTAATCGCTGTGTACGTAAAACTGGACAGACAACTGATCGCCCCCCTCCCCTTCGTAATTTCTCTTAACTACGGAGAAATCCCTGTCGCCCAATAAAAAAGGGCCGTTAGGCCCCATTTTTCTTAGTCAATCTTTTCCCGACGTATATTCGCTCCTAGGCTGCGCAGTTTATCTTCGAAGAACTCGTAACCCCGGTCCAAGATCTCCACCCCGTATAGGTCCGTCTGTCCTTCCGCAGCCAAGGCGGCGATAGCCAGAGCTGCGCCTGCCCGAAGGTCGGTTATCTCCACAGGTGCACCGGTGAGCTGCCTCACCCCGCGAATAATGGCAGTGTTTCTCTCGGTCTTAATGTCTGCACCCATCCGCCGCAGCTCGTCCACATACCGGAAGCGGTCAAAGATGGTATCCCGTACGACACTGGTTCCGTCAGCAGTGGAGAGGGCTGCCACAAATGGCTGCTGCAGATCGGTTGGAAAACCGGGATAGGGCATTGTTTCCACATCGGTCGCCCTCAGACGCGGTGGTGCCTTAACCAAAAGCTCGTTGTTGTCGCGGACAATCTCCAGGCCTGCCTCTTCGAACTTCACAATGGGCACACGTATATGCTCGGCAACGACACCTTTCAGGCGCACTTCACCGCCTGTAATGGCTGCCGCCAACATAAAGGTACCGGCCTCAATGCGATCGGGGATAATGGAATACTCAATACCTCGGAGGCTCTCCACCCCTTCAATCCTGATCACTTCCGTACCAGCTCCGCGGACTTTGGCACCCATCCCGTTCAAGAAGATGGCCAAGTCCACGACCTCCGGTTCCTTTGCTGCGTTCTCCAGAATTGTGGTTCCTTCCGCCAAGGAAGCGGCGATCATCAGGTTGATGGTTGTGCCCACACTGGCCCGGTTAACGTAAAACTGGGTGCCCCGTAAGCGATCGGCCTCCGCTTTCATGAAGCCGTGTTCGATTACCACATCGGCACCCATCTGGGCAAATCCCTTAATATGAAAGTCAACTGGACGGGAACCAATAGCGCAGCCACCGGGCAGCGGCACTTCCGCCTTGCCCAAACGGGCCAAAAGCAGGCCAGCAGCATAAAAAGAGGCCCGCATCCTTCGCACCAAATCATAGGATGCCCGGCTCTGGTTCAACCCGCGTCCATCAATATGCAGTTTATGTTCATCATCAAAATAGGCTTCTGCGCCTAACTCTTTAAGTATTTCACATATGGTGGTAATATCACTACCTCGGGGAACGTTTTCTAAGATAGACTTCCCTTCGGTAGCCAAAGCGGCGGCCACAATAATGGCCAGGGCGCTGTTTTTCGCCCCGCTGATCTCGACCTCGCCTTTGAGAGGCCGCCCACCTTCAATAACCAATCGCGACAACTTGATCCCTCCCGAACCTAAACGGAGTCCTTGAAATATGCAGCTATCATTGCTTCCAATAGGTCATTTCGTTCAATAGTTTGAATTAAGGTACGAGCATCTCCGTGGGCCGTAATATATGAGGGATCGCCCGATACAAGATAACCAACGATCTGATCAAGAGGCTGATATCCCTTCTCTTCTAGGGCCTTCCAAATTTTGAGCATGGTGGCTTTTATATCCACCGTTTCAGCCTCCACGGCAGAAAACAAACGTGTTTCGTCTGGCGAACCCATACAAACCCTCCTCGCTTGATGCCTTACAATCCTTCGCCTTTAGCTTTCCCTTTTTGAGGGCTGGTTCCTCCTGCCTTTCGACTAAACATCAGTTGCTATGTTGACAACAGCCTCAGAGATGTTGTTGGCATGGTCGCCAATCCGCTCCAAGTTGCTGATTACATCTAAGAAGAGAACTCCAACTTCCGCATCGCATTGTCCCTTATTAAGACGTTCGATGTGATTTGCCCGATACTTTTTCTCGAGATCGTCCACCAGGTCATCTTCAGCAATCAACCGCTGGGCCGTTTCGGCGTTACGAGTTTTCAAGCTGTCTAACGTCTCCCGGTAAATGCGGGTAACCACGCCTGTCATCTTGTCCAAATCATCCAAAGCTGCCTGACTCAACTCCAGGTTGCCTTCAGCCCGGATTATGCCCAGTTCAGCAATATTAATGGCGTGATCGCCGATACGCTCAATGTCATTGACAACATGCATGTAATTGGTCAAGTGCCTTGATTGTGAGTCTCCCAGCGGATATTGATTAGCTCGGGCAAGGTAAGCGGTGATCGCCTTTTCGAGGCTGTTGACCACTTCTTCTTTTTTGCGAATCTCATCCATGCGATCGACGTTACCCTCCTTAAAGACTTCCATAGCCGCTTCAGTCATACTCAAGGCATACTCACCCATCCGAACCGCTTCCCTTTGGGCACTAAGGAGTGCAGCAGGTGTGCGTATCATGCGGTCATCCAAAAACTGCGGTTTCATGTTGATGATTTCATCTTCACCCGGCAGCAGCTTAGTAACCAGCTGAACAAAGGGGTTCAAGAAGGGAAGCACTACTAAGGTTGTGGTAACGTTAAAGAGGGTATGGGCGTTAGCGATCTGCCTCGCGATTGTGCCACCTGAATGGGCTATCAACTCAATAAAGGGCCTGCGGAGGACCAAAAAGAGAACTGCGCCAAAAGAATTAAAGAGGAAGTGACTTACGGCAGCCCGTCTAGCCGTAAGATTGGTGCCGATAGCAGTCAAAAGCGCGGTCACACATGTACCAATGTTTGCACCCACCGTAATGGCCAAGCCTGCGGGCAGATCAATAATCCCCTGCCAGGCAAAGGCGATGACGATACCGGTCACGGCGCTTGAGCTCTGGACAATACCAGTGAAAATGGCACCCACTAGAATGCCCAAAAGGGGCTGGGAACCCATTGAGGCCAATAGGTTTAAAAACGGTTCGTACTCTCTAACAGGATAGGTGGCATCACTCATAATAGATAACCCAAACAAGAGCATACCAAAGCCAAGGAGGCCTAAGCCCACGTTACGTGCCTTGTTCTTGGCAAAAAAATAAACAAGGGCTCCGATGGCGATCAAGGGTAGGGCAAAATCATAGACGTTGAACGAAACGATCTGGGCGGTGATGGTTGTCCCAATGTTTGCACCCATGATTGAGCCCACGGCTTGCTTGAGAGTCATCAAGCCCGAATTGACAAACCCTACAATCATGACAGTGACAGTGGAACTCGACTGCAAAATGGCTGTTACGCCTGCACCTGTCAATACCGCCGTTACCGGCTTCGATGTGAACAATTCCAACAGACGGCGCATGCGATCTCCCGCCGCTTTTCGTAATCCTTCAGAAAGAAGTTGGGTACCATGTAAGAATAAACCCAACCCACCACCAAGACCAACTAGAATAGAGATAAACGTGCGCACAAACACACTCCTTTGCCTAACGTAATGAAAGTCCCTTCGCTATTGGATTACAGCTTATGTTGTCCCTCGCTACTCCAAATGTTGCAGCCTCAGACCGGGCACGCCATGATTAGTGGGGCAGAAATCTTCCCAACTTCGCCCGAGGCGAATTAGTGAATTTTTTCCGCCATCCTCCCAATTCAACGTGAAAGACTTACTTCCTGCCTGGGATAGAAAATCACCCGTGGCCTGAAGGGTCCCAGACAAAAGAAAAAGACCGCGTACTGCGGTCTCAGCGTGTTTAAATTGGCTGGGGGACTAGGATTCGAAACTAGACTAGAGGAGTCCGAGTCCTCCGTCCTG